>JBBSJE010000042.1:0-35540 GCA_038257535.1 Polyangia bacterium | reverse complement strand
GTCACACGGCCATCGCCGCGCACTTCGGCGAAATCGCGCACGCGGTGAAGCAGGCGGTTCACGATGCGGGGTGTGCCGCGCGCGCGGCGGCCCAACACCGCAGCGCCTTCGTCAACAATCGGAATGCCCAAGATGCGCGCCGACCGCAGCACGATCGCCGTGAGCTCTTCGGGGCCGTAGTAGCTAAACCGTTCCACAATGCCAAAGCGCGACAGCAACGGCGAGGTCAGCTGCCCCGTGCGCGTGGTGGCGCCTACCAGCGTGAACTTTTCGATCGGCACGGTGATGGCGCTGGCCCCGGCCCCGGTTCCCGTAACAATCTCAATTTTGTAGTCCTCCATCGCCGGGTAGAGGCTTTCTTCGATCACGGGCGAAAGCCTGTGAATTTCGTCGATGAACAACACATCTCCCCGGCCCAGCGCCGTGAGAATGCCGGCCAGATCGCCCTTGCGTTCGAGCGCCGGCCCCGAGGTAACCCGCGCCACCGTGCCCATCTCTTGCGCGATCACATGCGCCAGCGTGGTTTTGCCAAGCCCCGGCGGCCCCGATAGCAGCACGTGGTCCAGCACATCGCCGCGCCGTTTGGCCGCCTGCACGTACACCTGCAAATTTTCGGCGACCTTGCGCTGGCCAATGAAGTCATCGAAGGTGCGCGGCCGCAAAGCCAGCTCTTCGCGCTGCTCCTCTGCCGACGAGCCGCTGCCTTCAGGGGAAATTATGCGAGGCGTTGACGCGTCACCGGCAGGCGCAGCTGGGGACTCGGGTTCGTCGTCTGGGGCTTCGGGGCCGAAGCCATCATCGTGTTTGCGCCGGGCCATGGCCGAAGGACCATACTCTGGGAAGCCGTCTTGGGCTCAGCCTTTTCGCAACAACGCCAGCGCGTCTTTGATGAGGTCGGGCGTGGCTTTGCTGGCATCCAGCTTGGGCAGCACCGGCGCAATCTCAACCGGCGTGAACCCCAGCGCCAGCAACGCACCTTGCACCTCGCCCACCGGACCGGGCGGCAAAGGCGGCGACACCACCGCCCCCAGGGCGCTGGCAACGGCCACCCCCGCGCTGGCGGCGCCAATGCGATCGCGCAGCTCCACGCACAGGCGCTCGGCGATCTTCTTGCCAATGCCTTTGACCTGAGTCAGGCGTTTCACATCGCTTGAGGTCACCGCACGCACAAGCTCGGCCAGCTCGATCTGCGACAAAATTGCCACCGCCACGCGTGGCCCCACGCCCTGCACCGAGATCAGCGTTTCAAACAGGCGCCGCTCTTGTGCATCGGGAAAGCCGAACAGCGAAAACGGATTGTCCTGCGACGCGTGCGTGTAGATGTGAAGGCGCGCTTCTTTTTCTGGATCGGAGGGAAGCGCCCGCAGCGCCCGCCCCGTGATCGTGACCAGGTAGCCCACCCCCGCCACGTCCAAGATGATCTGCTCGGCGTTGCGGTCAATCACCTTGCCGCGCAAAAACGCAATCATCGCCCCTGCCCTGCTGCCACGCGGCCCGCAAAATCGCAACTGCGCGCGTGGCAAATCGCGATCGCCAGCGCATCAGCCGCATCGGGCTCCGGCGCGCGACGTAGGCCCAACAACGCCCGCACCACATAAGCGATCTGGGTTTTGGTGGCGCGCCCCGACCCCACCACGGTGTTCTTCACCAAGGCCGGGGCGTACCCCGCAATGGGCACGCCCGCTTGCGAAGCCACAAAGATAGAAACGCCACGCGCCTCGCCCAGCGCCAGCGTTGATTGCACGTTCTTGCCGAAGAACGCTTCTTCGATCGCCACCGCCGACGGGCGCAATTCCTCGATCAAATCGCGCAGGCTGGCGCCGATCACCCCCAGCCGCTGCACCCGGCTTTGGCTGGCGGGGGCCGTGAGCACGCCGCATTCCACGTAACTAAGCCGGCCAGGGCCAGTGCGTTCCACCAACCCGTAGCCCAAGCGCAAGGTGCCGGGATCGATGCCCAGCACCCGCACGGGAGCGCCGGTGGACTTGCCTTCCGCCTTCGTGGGCACAGCAACGCGGGCCAAGCGCGGCACAGGCCCCGCGGTGGGCACAACTTTGCGGGCCAGCGGTAAAGACGACTTCATTCGGCGGTGAGGTTAGTCCAAATCCTCCGCCATTTAGGAGATCTCATCAATTTTGTGCACAAGCAATGCCCCCCGGTGGGCGCTCACCAACCCGGTGTCGGCGGCTGCGGCCGATCAGTCCACAAGCTTTTGTCATCGCAAGGATTGTCCTGCGGCACCCGATGCGCACTGCGCCCGTTCCAGGAGTTGGCGCTCATGTTGACCCAACCTCCGTAATGCGACACCACCTGCCCCTCAGGCGCCCGCAATGTCACCACCTCGCCAGCATTGCCCAAGCCGTCTTTGCCAATACGTCCTTGTACGCGCAAAAGCAGCGTGCCGGGGGATGGCTCTGGATCGGGACCCGCGATGGGATCGAAGCCTTCCGCCACAATCAAAGCGCGCGCCCCGGGGGCCAGCACAACGTCGCCAAGCACGTCCTGGCCACTGGCGTCTTCAATGGCAAAGCCCGCCAAGGACAGGGGCTCAGCGCCGAAGTTGAGCAGCTCAACAAATTCCTGCGTGTATTCAGACCCGGCGGGATTCGCCAACACTTCGCTGATGACAAGTGGCGGGCGTGCCGATGGCGTGGTGAAGCTTTGCGGTGACGCCGCGCTTTTGCGCGCCTGCGCATCCACGGCCTCCGCCCACACTTGGGAGGGCTGCTGCGGGGGCAAACCCGCCAAGGCCGTGGTCACAACCATCAAACCATCTGCGCGGCGGGCCGCGGGCGCGCGCACCACGTGTTCACCTTGCTCGAAAACAAAGCTGACCTCAGCGACCTTGTTCACAGACACACCCACCTGCACGCAGCCTCCCGCCTGCACCGTCACCACGCCCAGAATCGGAGGCGCGCCGTCGTCGACGGACGGCGCGGGCATGGGGGACGGGCCCAGATTGTGGTTCAGCGAGGTACCCACTGGTGGCACGCCGCCGGCCGGCAAGGTTGTGGAATCGAAGCCGGCGGCCAGGCGTTCATCCTCAAGATCGGCGTCCGGCAAGCAAGCCGCCAAGCCCATCACACACAGCGCGCCCAAGTGTTTCATGCGGAACTTGTCGGCACGCCACGGGCAAAGTTGCTAGCAAACGCCGAAGAACGTCCTCAGGGCGATCTTTCGTTGCTAATACAAGGCCATGACCTCCTCCATGGTCGATCTCATTTTGGCCTCGGCTTCACCCCGCCGGCGCGAGCTGCTGGAACGTATGGGACTGCGCCTGCGCGTGCAGCCGCCCCACATTGACGAAACGCCTTTGCATGAAGAAGCGCCGCGCGCCTATGTGCAGCGGGTGGCGAAGGAAAAGTGTTTGGCGTTGGTGCAAAAATCGCAAGCCGAAGCGTTGCCGCTGCTGGCCGCCGACACCACGGTGATTCTTGACGAAACGATCTTGGGCAAGCCCGAAGACGCGGCGGAGGCCACCGCGATGTTGCAGAAGCTTGCCGGCCGCCGCCACGAGGTGGCCACCGCGTTCTGCATCAGCTTTGGCGGCCGCATCGTGCAACGAACCGTGAGCACGCAGGTGATCTTCCGCTTGCTGGATCCGGCAGAAGTTGCGGCCTATGTGGCCAGCGGCGAATGGGAGGGCAAAGCCGGCGGTTACGCGATTCAAGACAAAGCCGCCGCGTTTGTCACCGAGGTGCGGGGATCGATCACCAATGTGATTGGCTTGCCTTTGGCCGAAGTGCTGGCGGATCTGCGTGCACTGGGCGCCCTGCCGCATTACCCACCTCCAGCATTTGCAGCGGCGCCATGACCCGACAAGCGGACGTGGCAAACAATCTAGAGGCCGTGCGGAACCGCATCGCCGTTGCCGAAGCCCGCGCTCACCGTCCCCCGGGCAGCGTGCGTTTGGTGGCCGTGAGCAAGAAGATGCCGGCTGAAGATGTTGTGGCCGCCATGGCGGAAGGTCAGCAAGACTTCGGCGAAAACTACGCACAAGAACTGCGAGACAAACTTGGCGAGACCCAGTGGCTCGGCCAAGCGCAAGGGTTGGCCAGGCCTGCGCAATGGCATTTCATTGGTCCTTTGCAAAGCAACAAGGCCAAGTATGTGGCCGGCCAAGCGGCGCTCATTCATTCGCTTGATTCGCAAGCTTTGCTTGATGAAGTGAACCGGCGCGTGCCCGAAGGCCAAACTCAAGCCTGCCTTGTGCAAGTGAATGTGGCCGGCGAAACGCAAAAGCGTGGCGTGTCACCCGATGAGCTGCCCGCGATGCTCGATCACTTCGCGCTGTGTCCGCGGTTGATCTGCCTGGGTTTTATGTTGATTCCGCCGATGTCCGACGATCCCGAGCAATCGCGCCCCCACTTCCGCGCTCTGCGCGCCCTGCTTGAACAGCACGCGCAGCTGAACCGACAACAGGTGCAGCTTGGCCAATTGTCCATGGGCATGAGCCACGATCTTGAAGTGGCCGTGGAGGAAGGCGCCACTTTGGTGCGCGTGGGCACGGCGATCTTTGGGCCACGGCCTGCGCCCTTCGCCGTTGTCTCCTAAAGCTCCCTGCGTTTGTTGGGGCGGCTGCTTGTTTTCGATGCGCCTTTGCGCTTGCCGTCCTTGTCCGGCATGCCCGCCAAAGGATCATCATCCAAGTCCAGTTTCGAGGGCAGCTTGGGGACCGTCGCTGACGCCGCAACCACCTTGCCTGGCTGGCGCGCGCTTGCGCTGGCGGCTTTGAGGGCGTTGGCCGTGATCTCGTTGGTGACTCTCTCGGGGGCCTGAATTTCCATCTTCTCAGGCGCTGCGGCAGCTGCCTTGGCCTTTTCTTCGGGAAACCGCATCCGTTCCTTGGGCTCGGGACGTGCCCCGGGATCGGAACGCGCGGAATGGTTCAACAATGCGTCCAAGGAGTCGTCCGGAGCTGGGGCCACAGGAGCCTTCCGCACCGGCGCGCCGCTTGACGCGGCCGGTCCAAGGAGCAGCTCTTCCAGCGAGAACAGGTCAAGGCTCGCCGGCGGGGTCCCGTTTTGCTTGGCAGGCTGTGACGTTTTGGCGGGCGCTTTCGGCACACCTTTTTTTGGCGCCGCCTGGCTGGTTGACGCCCAACTTCCCAAAATCAGCGCCACTGCGAGGGCGCGCACAGCATTTAAAAACAGCATGCTGTCACTTTAAACACCCCAGGGCTTACAGGTGGGCAAAGCCTGACCTCATCCGTGGCGCTTTTTGCGTAAAAAAAACCGAAAAGCCCGGGCCTAGAGTTACAAAAGCTATCTCTAACTGTCGAACTAAGTTAGTTATAACTACGTAGTTCTGACCATTGTGGCCAAGAACCTCTGGAGTTGCAGGGTGTCGTTGTTTCACCCACATGGAGGTCCCGACATGAAGCGTATCGTTGTCAGCCGGCGTCAGGTGTTGCGCGGGGCGGGTGGTTTTTCGCTGGCGTTGCCTTTCCTGCCGTCCTTGGTGCCCGGGCGGGCCTTCGGTGCAACCGCGGTGATTGCGCGACAGCCGCGCCTGGTGGCCATGGCTTCCAATCACGGCGGCATTCGTGAAGCCACGATGTACCCCAACGATGCGGTGCTCGACCAATCCAAGCAGGTTTACACCGACCACACCATAAGGTGGGGAAAGCTTAAGCCCACCACCGACAGCGGCAACACAGTCGTTTCGGGGATTGCGCGGGCGTCGTCAGGGAAGTTGACCCCGGCGCTTGTGGATAAGATGAATATCATCAGAGGCTTAGATGTGCCTTGGTACCTTGCCCACAACACCGGTGGTCACTTGGGCAATTACGCGCGAAACGACGGCAATGGCTCCGATGGCAAGGCCGTTCAGGGCCTGCCCACACCCACCATTGATCAGCTGCTGGCCTATTCCACCAAGTTTTACCCCAGCACGCAGGGCATTCGCGAGCGGGCGATGATTACGGGCGTGCTCAACGGCGTTTCGTACAACTTCACAAACCCCACCGCACGCACAGGCGGCATTCAAGAGATTCGCGGCACGGGCAGTCCCAAAGATCTATTCACCAAGATCTTCGACCCCACCAATCCAGGAGGCATCACCACGCCCTCGGCGCCGCCTCGTCAGCCCATCGTTGACCGCGTGCTGACAAACTACAAGAGCCTCAAAGAATCAAATCGCCGCTTGTCGGCCGACGATCGCACGCGGCTCGATGCCCATATGCAACGACTGTCCGAGCTTGAGATGCGGGTGGGCGCACGGCCTGTGCAACGTTCTGCAAGCTGCAAAGAGCAAACGTCGCCTGGTGAGGTCACCGGCCGGGCGCGCTATCAGGCCTTGAACGACGTGATCGCGGCGGCCTTTATCTGCGGAACCAGCCGCATCGCCGTGATGGGTATTCGCGAAAACGAGTTTGCCGCCAACGGAGCCAACTGGCACCAGGGCGTGGCCCACCAATGGGACGGGGCGGGACAAACTCGCTTGGTTGAAGCCAACCGCAATGTGTTCTCCGAGGTGTTTGTTGATCTGATGGCGAAGCTTGATGTGGAAGAGCAGCCGGGCCAAACCATTCTCGACAACAGCTTCCTGATGTGGACCAACGAATGCGGAGAAGAAACGCACGACTCGCGAAGCCGCCCCACGTTCACAGCAGGCGGTGGCGCAGGTGCATTTCAAACCGGGCTTTACATCGACTACCGGAATATGAGCGCCAAGGGTCGCGTCATGCAGTACGGAAAGGTGAAGGGGAACTCGGGACTTACGCACAGCCAGTTTCTTGCCACCGTTCTTCAGGCTTACGGCATGCCACCATCTGACTGGCAGAACATTCCCAACAACGGCCGCGCCGGCTACGGCAACGATTTCATCGCTGACATCTACAAGACGGCTTACGTCCCGCAAGTGATGAGCAACGCAAGCGCGCTGCTTCCCGTTCTCACCACGCCTTAAATCGGCCACACGAAAACCTGGTACCATGCAGCAGCTGTTGCATGGTCAGGACAAGGCTTCCCTCTAACCCTCGCGGCATCATGCCGCCCCAAGATCTCGGCGCCCCGCTAGAGTTCGATTTCGAAGGCCAACCGGTGCGCGGTTATGCGCACGAAACTTTGGCCGAGGCGCTGTGGGCTGCGGGCATCCGCAAGCTATCGCGGTCGCCGAAATACCATCGCCCGCGCGGGGCGTTTTGCTTTGCGGGCCAATGTGGCACCTGCCTTGTGCGGGTGGATGGTCGCCCCAACGTGCGCGCCTGCCAGCAGCTGGTGTCGGCGCATATGGTTTGCGAGCGGCAAAATGCGTTTCCCGATGCCGATGTGGATGTTTTGCGCGCCGCGGATTGGCTGTTTCCCCAAGGCATGGACCATCACCACTTGATGACCGGAACCAAAGTGGGCAACGCCATGTTTGTGCGCTTGGTGCGCGAAATGGGCGGCACGGGCACGTTACCCGACCGGCCCAACGAGCAATTTGGTCCCGCCCAACATGTTGTTTTCGACGTTGTGGTGGTGGGCGCTGGTCCCGCAGGTTTGGCCGCCAGCTTGGCGATCGCTGAACGAAATCCACAGGCGCGTGTGCTCCTGATCGATCAGCAGCGCCAAGCCGGCGGATCCTGGCTTGCGGAGCCGGACGGCGCGGCGCACGCGCAAAGCCAGGCAGCCGCGCTTCGGGCCCAGGGTGTTGAGCTTTGGCTGCAAAGCACGGTGTTGGGGCATTATTCGGAAGACCGGACTCAAACCAACGCTGGATGCGCCCCGGGTATGATGGCGGTGTTGCGCCCCGATCACGTGGCCATGGTCGAGGCGCGCCTGTTTGTGTGCACAACAGGGGCGTATGAGCAAAACCTGCCGTTCGCACGCAACGATCAACCGGGCGTCGTGGCGGCCCGCGCTTGCGGCCGGTTGGTGTTCGGCCAACGGCTACTGATGGCGCCAACGGCAACTTTGGTTTTTGATCCAGACCTGCGCCTTGATTACACCGACCGCTTGCGGGCAGGACTGCAATCGTTGGGGGTTGAGGTTACGCAGATGGCTGTGGCCCAGGCCCACAACGTGAGGCCGGGGCAAACCAAGGTTGTGGCTGTGGCGGCGATGCCTGCGCCCGCGTTCGAGCTGCCGCGACAACTGGGCGTGCCTGTTGGCATGCAAAGCGCGCGTGGAGGCTTCAGCGCACAAGCCCTTGAGGACGGCAGCACGCAAGTGCCGTTTGTGTTTGTAGCGGGCGATGTGTGCGGCTATATGGGCCCCCACAACGCAGAAACCCACGGTCGCGCGGTGGGGCGAACCGTGGGTTTGTCTTTGGCAAAAGGCTAGTTGTTGATTTTGATCAGCTCAACGTCGAACACCAGCATGCCCGCGGGGGCGCCTGGCATGCCCTTGTACGCCAGCGCTTCAGGAATCCAAAACCGCGTTTTGTCGCCTTCGGCCATCAGCTGCACGCCCTCGGTCCAGCCGGGGATCACGCCATCAAGCGGGAAGGTGGCGGGCTCGCCCCGAACCACGGAGCTGTCGAACATTTTGCCATCGGTGGTCCAGCCCGTGTAGTGCACCGAAACCACGCTTGTGGGTCCCGGATGCGTGCTGCCCTGCCCCTTTTGCAACACTTGGTAAGCCAGCCCCGATTTGGTCTTCTTCGCGGTTTTTGGGGGTTTCGCCACGTCGGCCGGCGCCGTGGGCGCTTTGGAGATGTTCAGCAATTCCACGTCGAACACCAACATGCCCGCGGGGCGACCGGGGCGATTCTGATAGGCAAGTTCGGTGGGGATCCAAAACCTGCGCTTTTCGCCTGTCACCATCAGCTGCAAGCCTTCGGTCCAGCCTGCAATCACGCGATCCAAGGGAAACTTGGCCGGCTCGCCTCGTTTGACCGAGCTGTCGAACATCTTGCCGTCCGTGGTCCAGCCCGTGTAATGAACCTCAACGGAGTCAGATGCGCTGGGCTTTTCCGTGCCTGTGCCAGGCTGCAGAACCTTTGAGGCCAAACCGGAAGCGGTTTTCTCTGCGTCCTCGGGGGCCGCGGCCACATCGGCGGGCGCCGGGATGTCGTCTGATTTGGGCGGCTCGGGAGGCGTTTCGACCGGCTTGGCTGCGGGAGGTTCGGCAGGCGGCGGCGCGCTTTCCTTCTTGCAGGCCACAAAGGGCACCGAGAGGGCCACAGCAATGAGCATTGAACGAGCGAGTTGCATGGGATCTCGGCTTTACCAGCGCAGCGCAAAAAAAGCAAAGACGCAAACATCTGGCTCGAGAACACCGCCAGCCGCAGATCGGGTGACACCGGGCATACGCGCAGGCCCTGGGTTAGAGTGTTTGGTGTGAGATTTCGCCAGCTTCGCCGCCAAACCACAGGGCGCCTGATGTGCCTGTGCCTTACCTTAACCGCGTGCGCGGGAAAAACCCCTGCCCCCACGGCGGAGCCGGACCCCCAAACCGACCCAGGACTCCAGCCGCCCCGGTTCGAGGGCGCCGCCGAGACGCAGCCAAAGCCGGAAAGCCGATCAGCCTTTGCGGGCACGCGCCCCGCCATCTTCGACGCCGCGTGGACGCTTCTGCGCGACAAACACTACGACCGCCAGTTGGGAGGCGTTGACTGGAACGCGGTGCGGTCTCGATACGAGCCCATGGCCATGGGCGCACCTGATGAAGCTACGTTTTATCGCGTGATGAATGAAATGATGGGAGAGCTTCGGCAATCGCATTTGTTCATCACGGGCCCTGGCGATGAATCCGAGTTGGGCCCGTCCCTTGACGACCCCGGTGACGCTTCCACAACAGGTTTGATCGGGAATCCGGGCCTGACGGTGCGGGTGGTGGGCCCGGGCGCAGGGGTGCCCTTGGTGGCTTCTGTGCGGCCCCAGTCCTCAGCCGCGCGGGCCGGCATTCGACCTGGCGATCTCATCACCCACGTGGGCGGTCGGCCGCTGTCAGGGTTTAAGCCGCGTCGCGCACAGCGCCCCGTGGAAGAACGATTCGCCGTGCGCCGGCTTGCGCACGCCGCACTTGCGGGACCTGCCGGCTCGCAGGTTACCGTGACTCTAACCGACGCGGAGGGCGAGCCGCAGAAGGTGGTGCTCAAACGAGATCCGCCCTCCACGGCCCCTGTTCAAATCGGAAATCTGGGTCCACTTTATCCCGAGGTCTCAAGCCGCCAGATCGGCAACGTGGGGTATGTGGCGTTCAATTTTTTTCTGCTTGAACCTGTGTTGAAAAAAGTGGTGGCAGCCATTGATCAGTTTCGCCAGCGCAAAGTGCAGGGTTTGATCATTGATCTGCGAGGCAACCCGGGCGGTGTGGCCGCGATGGCCATTCCCTTGGCACGGCACTTGGTCAAGCAGCGCACCCCCTTGGGCACACTGAAGCATCGAGACCACGAAAACGCGCTTGTTGTTGAACAATCTTTGGATGCCACGCCTTACTTGGGGCCGTTGGTGATTTTGGTAGATGAGAGCACAGCCTCGACGGCTGAGATCTTCGCCGCCGGGTTGCAAGAGGCCGGCCGCGCCAAAGTGGTGGGCAGCGTGACCCTGGGGCAAGCGCTGCCGTCGGTCATCGAAGAGTTGCCGGGGGGCGCCATCTTGCAATACGTCGTGGCTGACTTTAAGACCCCCAAGGGCGTTGCCTTGGAAGGCCGCGGGGTCATTCCGGATCGTCCCGTGGTCGAAACGCGCGCTGCGCTGCAGGCGGGTCAAGATCCCACACTTGAAGCTGCGCTGCAGTTGCTGCGTCGAAAGGGAGTATGACGTACTTGGAGAAGTTGGTCTGGCAAGGAACGACATCATGAAAAGGAAGCTGCTTTGGTTGCCCCTTGTGGCGTTGGGGTTTGTGTCGGCCACGCATACAGCGGGCGCTGACCCAGCCGCTTCCAGGCCGCGCGATGCGAACGCCATCTTCGCCGACTTCGTGCGGGCCAGTGGCGGCGAAGGCCCCTGGATGAAGCGGCGTAGTTTGAGCATGAAGATGAAGCTTGAGATTGCCGGCCTGTCGCTCTCGGGCACCGCCTCTGCGCTTTGGACCTCCAACGGTCGCTACCGGGAAATGGGCGAGATTCCGAACATGTTAACCACCCAACGCGGCGGCGATGGCAAGCGCTTTTGGTCGCAAGATCCCATCGATGGCCTGCGCTGGCTGCAAGGCGGTGAAGCGGAACAAACCGCCGTCACGGGAAGCTGGAAAAGCTACTTGCGCCTGCGCGCCTTGGCGACGTCGGCCAAGGTGATTGCAGCCGTGGAACCAGGAACCGAGTGCGTGGAATTCGGTTTCAAAACCAGCCCTGCGCTGACCGCATGCTTCGATCTGCAATCGCACCTTCTAACCTTGGAGACGGGGAAGAAAGTGTCGCCGCAGGGCGAGACACCTTACACCACGCGCTTGTCCGACTACCGTGACGTTGAAGGCGTGATGTTTCCGTATCGCCAAGAGACCACCGCCGGGCCCGCCACGTTTGTTGTGACGGTGCAAGACATTCAATGGGACGTGCCCGCCCCTGCGAAGTTGTTTGCGTTGCCCAAGCCCCAAAAGCCGAACTGAGGTGCTTCGGCACACATGGATCGCAAGGTCATCCTTTGTCGATGTGAAGACGTCACCGCAGCCGATGTGGCCAAAGCGGTGGCCACGGGATTTGATAGCCTTGAAGAGGTTAAGCGCTACACGGGGTTTGGCACCGGGCCTTGCCAAGGCAAAGATTGCCTGAATGTGGTGGCCAAGCATTTGGCGACGTGCACGGGACGCCGCTTAGAAAGCTTGCAGCCTTTCACAAGCCGCCCCCCACTTTCCCCCGTGCCTTTGGCCGCGTTGGCGCAAATGCCGGACACGCCTGCGCATGATGAAGCGCCCCCAACCCCTTTGCCCCCGGCCGCATTGCCGACGCCGCGCCCGGTCGCCAGCGGCGCGCCCGTGACCGCGAC
This sequence comes from Polyangia bacterium, assembly GCA_038257535.1. Classification (GTDB taxonomy): domain Bacteria; phylum Myxococcota_A; class Polyangia; order Fen-1088; family Fen-1088; genus JAGTJU01. Next base: position 23,686 of record JBBSJE010000042.1, on the reverse strand, counting down.
GTTTGACATTGCCATCGTGGGTGGCGGAATCATGGGCTTGGCGTTGGCGTGGGAGCTGGCAGCGCGCGGTTGCCATCGTGTGGTGGTGCTTGAAGGCAAACACCTGGCGTGGGGCGCTTCGGGCCGCAATGGCGGCGGCGTGCGGCAGCAATGGTCCAGCGCTTTGAACATCGAACTGATGCAGGAGTCGGTGGCTCTGTGCCGCAGCTTCTCGCAGCGGCTGCAAACCAACATATGGATGCGACAAGGCGGGTACCTGTTCTTGGCCGCGTCGCAGGCGCGGCTCACGCGCATGGAAAACAACGTGGCGTTGCAAAACGCGCACGGCGTGGGCACGCGCATGATCAGCTTGAAGGAAGCGCAAGCCTTGGTTCCCGAATTGAACACAGAAGGCTTGCTGGGCGCCTGTTACAACGCCACCGATGGCATTGTGTTTCCGTGGCCGTTTCTATGGGGTTATGCCGCCGCCGCCACCAAGCTTGGCGTCACGATCCACACGTTTTGTCCCGTGCGCGGCATCGATCCACAACCCGGGGGTGGCTTTCGTTTGCATACAGCTAAGGGTGTGTTCGAGGCGCAGCGGCTGATCAACGCCGCGGGGGCTTGGTCGCCGCAGGTGGCCCGCATGGTGGGGGTGGACCTGCCCACGTGGCCCGCCAGGCACGAAATTCTTTCCACCGAGGCGCTCAAACCGTTTTTGAAGCCGATGGTGTCGGTGATGGATTCAGGGCTTTACGCTTCGCAATCGTTGCGCGGTGAGATTGTGGGAGGCATCACGCACAAGGAACCACGAGAGTCGCACGTGCAGCTGGGTTCGCGATTTGCGTTCTTGCAGGCGATGGGCGCCGCGCTCACAAAATTGATGCCTCAACTGGGAAGCGTAAAGGTGGTGCGGCAATGGGCAGGGCCTTACGACCACAGCCCTGACGGCAGCCCGCTGGTGGGCGAAAGCCCCGAGGTGCCCAACTTTTTCCTATGCAACGGCTTTGTAGGGCATGGCTTCATGATGGCGCCGGTGGTGGCAAAACACTACGCGGCCCATTTGTGTGGCGGCCCCACGCACCCCTTGTTTCGCGCGTGGCGGCCAAGCCGGTTCGCAGAGGGCGAGTCTTTGCGCGAAGACTGGAACATTGGCTAAGGGCGGTTTGCTATAGTCGCCCGCTTGAAACGCTTTTGCTTTCACACACGTTTTTGTTTGTTGTGGGTTGTGGCAGCCCTGGGCGGCGCAGCCTGCGGAAATAACATCCAGCCGGAATACAGCGTCGATTTGCGGCTTTTGCAGGGGCAAGACCCCCTGGCCACAGCAACCTCGATAACGCTGGAAGCGTTGGGAACAGCCTTCCGAGTGACGTCACCGGTGGAAAACGGAAAAGTGCGCCGCTTGAGTTTGCGCGATCTCAACCCACGTTCAACGAAGGTGGCGAGCTTTGCGGTGACCGTCAACAACGCAACGGGGCCTGTTGCTTACGGTCAATCTCCTCCAATCTTGCTGTCCGAAGAAGCAAACCTTGTTCGATTGGCTGTGCAGGTCCAAGCGTTCAAGAGTCTGGCGCAGCCTGTGTACCAACAAGCGATTCCCAGATTGAGCGACGGCAGCGTGGTTGCCGCGCTCGCGATTGACGATCAAACGACGCCTGCAGTGGTCACGCCTGTGCTGCTGGGTGGCCGCAGCCTAGACACCGGGGGGATGGAACAGCCCACCCGCGCGGGCTTTTTATACAACCCCTTTTTGCACGCGTTGTTTGAAACAAACTTTTTTCCAACCACCAGCACCGGTGCGGCCACCTGGGCGCGCAGCGATGGCACCATTTGGCTTTTCGGCGGACGGATTCCGAAATCTGTCACCGACGATACGAGCGAAACCGCAAAGGACTTCAGCGGCGCCGCGGACAAATTGGGCGTTGGCCAATTGCTAAACACCCTGCGCGTTGATCCCATCGCCACGTACCCGCAGACCATGCCACCATTTCCTCGGGCCCACGCGGCCATGACAGAGGTGCCCGGCGCCCCCGACCCCCTGCTTTACATTTTCGGTGGCGAAGTGGTGCAAGGAGAGCCGGCGGCGTTGGCCGCCTTAGACTCCGTGGTTCGCGTTGATTTGAACCCCACAACGCCCGCCACGATGGTGGTGCAAATGACGGCGTTCGCGATGCTTAGCCCGCGCACCCGCCACACGGCCACCACCATGAACCTTCTTAATTCCGAGGGTGCACCCAAAACAGAGGTTTTGCTGTTTGGTGGTGGCGCAGACGGTGCCCCCGTCGCCGAGATCTTTGATCCCGCCACGGGCACCTTCGCAGCCCTAGGCGCAGACGCGGGGCCGCCACGCCGGGACCACAAGATGATTCTGTTGCCCGACGGCAGATGGCTTATTGCGTGTGGCGCAGGCAGCGCGGACGCCCCTATGCCCGACGTTCGCATCTACGATCCTGGCACCCGCACCTTCACAGCTGCGCCCTTGGCCTTGGCAACACCACGCTCGAACGCAGCATGTTTTTCTGCAGGCGCGGATCTTGTGATCGCGGGCGGCCGCGACGCTGCGGGCGCCATTGTGGCCACCGCCGAGGTGTTCGACCTAGCAAGCCTAACCCCCGTGGACACCTTACCGGCGGCCCCCCGCTACGGCGCCAAAGACGTTGCCATGCCCGACGGCACTGTGATGCTGGTGGGCGGTCGCGAAGCCCTTGAAGGGCGGAACGTGCCTTCAAACCTGTACGAATTTTATCGGCCGCGCCCCGTGCCGTAATCGCCAAGCGGAACTACGGAGAGCCGTTGCGCAGGTGCGAAGAAATCAAAGGCCCCAAGCTTTCGCTCATAAGCCGCTCAACGGTTTCGTCAACGGCCAGCCGTTGGTCCTCGTCTTCATACACAAACCGAATGCCCATGCCGGGCTCCGACGAAGCCCCCTGCACCACGTCGGGCGCCGCTTCAATTTCACCAGGCACCTTCACAATCCAACGCACCTCACCGTGAAGCACCAAGGGCTGCTCCAATCGCGGAACAAACAGGCGGAACAAGAACATCGTGCCAATGGGCAACGGCCGCTCTGTCTTGATGAAGGTTCCCCCTTTGGAGATGTTCTTGGTGTAGTCGTAGAAGAACGTGTTGAGCCGCTTATACTCCACCTGTAGATCGATGGGCGCACGAGGCTCGTTTCTGCGTTCTGTCTCTGACGACATAGGGATCTGATTGATGGTAGGGCTGCTAGCAAGACTGGTCAACGCGGAACATCGGCTTTGTTTACCCTGTGGGACAAGGGCCCCTGTTTGGGCACTGGTTCTGGCCCTCTGTGCGCTAATTCTCAACTTCGTGCCCTTGTTTAACCTCCTGGGCTACGACTTTGCGTTCGCCATAGGCATCGTCACCTCCTTTGCGGCCGCCGATATGGGCCATGGCGCCGTGACTCGGGCACGCGTTTCGCCCGGGCGGCCCACCCCCTCGGTGTTCACCCTGATGGCGCGCGCCGTGGCTTGCGCATGGGCTTCGTTGGCGCTGCCCCTGGCACTATCGGCGCTCAACGGCTTGCGCGTGCGCAATTGCAGCTTCAGCACGGGGCTCGCCTTCTATGCACTGTTGCCTGTGGCCACCGCCGCCTTCGCCGCCCCCGCGGGCGTTTTGGTCGCCCTTCTCTTCCCGCGCCGCGGGCGTGGTGTTGCTTTGGCCTTGCCAGCCCTTTCGTTCGCGTGGGCCGGCCTGCGCATGTACATCAGCCCACCCGTTTATGCGTTGGATCCATTTGCGGGTTATTTCCCTGGGCCTATTTACGACGAAGCGCTCACCCCGCCCGCCCGGCTGTGGCAGTTTCGGTTGGCAAATCTGCTTTGGATCGTGGCGGCTGCGGCGGTGGCCGCGGTGTGCGTGCAGCGAGATGGTGCTGAGGCGCCTCAACTTTCCTTGCGCGGATCACGGCTGCGCGCCTGTTGGCAAAGCTTACGATGGGAGCAATTGAGCGCTTTGGCGCTGCTGACCTCAGCGGCGCTTCTGGTTTTCGTGCAGGGCAACAAATTGGGTTTTCGGCGCAGCCACAACGACCTACGAGAACACCTTTCCCGCACAAACGTGACCGCCCACTTCGAGGTGCACAGCAGCCCCGCCGACGGGCAAAGCCCGCACGAGCTCAAACTGTTCCTTGATGAGTTGGAATTTCGCTATCAGCAGCTGTCAAAGCTGTTGAACGTAGAGCCCGCGTTGCCAATCAAGGTGTTCTTGTTTCCCAACGCCGACGCCAAAAAGGATCTTGTGGGCGCTGGCGCCACCTTGTTCACCAAACCATGGCGGCAAGAGATCTACCTGCAGGTTGAAGCGTTTCCGCCTGAGAACTTGCGCCACGAGTTGGCGCACATTTTTGCCTCGGCGTTTGGCGATCCGATTTTCGGCATCAGCTTGCGTTGGTTTCCGTTTCCTCGGTTGGCCAGCGGCCTTGTGGAAGGTGTTGCTGAGGCAACTGACTATGACAATCCAAGCGGCCAAGCCACTTTGCACCAAGATGCGCGAAGCATCGTGGAGCAGGGGCGAAACCCCGGCCTGCGTTCGCTTGTGGGGGCCGGCTTCTCAACCGTGGCGGGCCCTTCCGCTTACACGCTGGCGGCGTCGTTTTGCCAGCATTTGCTTGCACAATATGGCCCAGAAAAGCTGAAGCGGGTGTACCGCGGGGGCGGCAACTTCGAAGCGGTTTACGGGCAATCCCTCGATGCACTTGAACAGCAGTGGCTTAGCTTCATCAAACAACAACCTGTTGATGAATCGCAACGACAGGTGGCCAAAGAACGTTTCCGGCGACCCGCGATCTTCAAGAAGGTTTGCGCGCGCGAATTGGCCGCACGGGTCGCCGAAGCGGCTGACCTTCGCCATCATCAACCCGAGCGCGCTGTGGACTTGTTGCAATCGGTTTGTGCCGACGATCCCCTGGAGCCAACGTATGCCTTGTCGTTGGCCTACGCGCAGGCCGCCGCCCGCGACACCCAGGCCGCCCGCAAAACCTTGAACGATCTCTTGCAGCACCCGGAGCTGACGGTGCCGCTGGAACGGCGGGTGGTTTCGTTTCGCGCGGCGCTGGAGGTGGCGGCGGGCAACATCCCCGCAGCCATCGCCGCCGAAACGCGGAGCCTCACATTGGCAACCGAGGAATCAGATCACCGTACGGCGCTGGCGCGTTTGCGCGCGCTTCGCACCCCCAGCGCTCAAGCCACTTTGGGGCGGGTGCTGTTCGGCGACAGCCCTACCGAGAGTTTAGATGCCGGCTTGGTGGTGTTTTTGTTGGCGCAATTTGCGCAGGACCATCCCGACGAAGCGTTGGGGCCTTACCTTCTGGGGCGACAACTTGTGGCACGCGATCCCGTGCTCGCGCTGGCGCAGCTTGACAAGGCCTGCCCTGACGAGGCCCGCGCGGCGCTGCCTATTGCGCTTGAACCTGTGTTTCAAAGGGAGTGCTGGCGCTTGCGCGGCGAAAGCGCCTACCGCGCTGGAAAGTTTGATCTGGCGGCGCAGGCCTGGATGCAGGCCGAAGCGTTGGCCGCGCGACTCGCCGATCGGCTGCGTGCGCGCGACGCTTTGGCGCGCATCACGTGGGCAAAAGCTGCCGCATCTAATTGACTGTGGGAAGGCCGGTTTTGAGCGCTTCATCTCGGCGCCCGGTGACTTTGGCCAGCAGTTTCAAGTTGTGTTGGGCGCCCGCGTGCACGGGATCAATGGCCACCGCTGCCTGAAAATCCTGCTCCGCTTCGCGCAGCAACCCCAACCGCAGCGCCACCACGCCCGCGGCAAACCGAATCTGCGCATCCTCCGGATCGGCCAGCGCGGCGGCACGCAATTCATTCAGAGCGTCAGCGTGTTGTTCCAAAGCCCGCAAACCCACACCGTAGTTGTAACGAATCAGGGCCTTGTTGGGACGCAGCTGCGCGGCCTTCATCAAAAACCAACGCGCCTCGCGCGCACGCCCCTGGTCGATCATCACGGCCCCCAAATTCGACCACGCTTCCGCGCGCACCTGGGGAAATTGCGCAGCGTCTGTAAACAAGCGTTCGGCGGCCGCAAGATTGCCCTGTTCATGATAAAGCGCGCCCAACAAAAACACCGGCCGCGGGTCTTGGGGCGACAAGCGACGCAAGCGTTCGTAGCGTTTGGCAGCTTCTTCCATTTGCCCCTGCTGGCGAAACAGGTCGGCCGCAATTTTCAAAGCCTCGCGGTGCTTGGGTTGCCGCTCCAACACTTCGTCGTAGGTGCGGCTGGCATCAGCCACGCGGCCTTCGTTGAGATAGGCGGCGGCCAGGTCCAGACGTGCAGGCACACTGCTCGGGTCAAGTTTGACGATCGTTTCGAATTCGCGCACCAGATCGGCGCCGGCACGCTGGGATGACAGCACGAGTGTCAAGATTCGCCGTGATTGTGCATCGTCGGGTTTGTGCGCCAACACCTTTTCCAAAGCCGCGCGCGCCTCAACCATCTTTCCCGCCTCGTACAACATTTCGCCATACAATCGGCGCGCCTGCCACGCGCCCGGATCCAGCAGCAGCAGCCTTTCTAGCCGCTGCAAGGACTCGGGGTCGACAGAGTCTTTGTCCAGGAACGCCAGCGCCGCCAACGCGGGCACATAATCAGGTCGTTCATCAAGCGCCAAGGTGTAAAGTGTGCGGGCGTGGCCTGGCCGCCCCGCCTCGGCGTGAAGCAGCGCCATGAACCGGCGCGTCTCCGGCACGCGGGGATCGATCACCAACGAACGCCCAAGCCAATTGAGAGCTTTGGTTGCAGACCTGGGAACACCGCCCAAACCCAGGTGGCTGCTGATCCCACGCGCGTAAAGCACAAACGCATACGGATCGCGCGCAAACGGAATCGTGACCTCGGGAGGCTCGGTTGGCTCGGTCGGGATTTGCAACCCTGGCAGCGCCCGCAGGGCTGCAAGCGCGGCTTGCAACGCCAACGAGGGGGCTTCTTGCCGCGTGCCCTCCAACGTGTGCGAAGCCGCGGGCCCCTGGGCTTCGGGCGCCGCGCTGGACACGGTCACGGTGACCGCGAGCCGCATGCCAGGCCGGGTCTCGAATCTACCGCTCACGATCCACAAGATGTCGTCGCGCGGAACTGCCGCTTCAGATCCCGGCGCCACCGCGGCCAGCAGCGTTCGTGGGCCCACAAATCGCAAGGGCGACAAATTCCAGAATCGGTCCGCCACAAGCGCGGGCAACCCCGCCTCCAAATGTTTGAGCGCCCCCACGTTCTGGGTGTTGTGAAACGGCTGCACCACAAACCCTTGCGGACGCACCGCGGCCGCAGCTCGGTTTTGAACCTCGGGTCCGCGGACTGGCTCGTGTAAACTGGCACCGGGCGCAGACCAAGCGCTGGGCACACGTAAGCAAAGTGTGCCCATAATAACTCCGAAATTGACGAGCGCCCGCGCGCGGCTCATAGACGAATGGTGGCGGCCGTGGAGCGGAAAACAAGTTTTCGCGTGCGAATACGCAGATTTCTTCGCAGCTTGCTGCGCGTGGTCGCGGCGTCAACGCTGGGCGCCGCGTTGCTGGGCGTGGGCCTGGGTGTGTGGATGTACCGAGAATTCGAATCGGATCTCCCTACCAGCCTGTCGGTGCTCACGGATTATCGACCCCTGCGCGCCAGCCAGGTCTTAAGCGCCGACGGCGAGGTGATTGCCGAGTTCTTCGTGGAAAAGCGAACGCTTTTGCCCATCGAGAAAGTTCCTCCGCTTGTGCGGCAAGCTTTCGTGGCCGCCGAGGACGTTCGCTTCTACAAACACGGTGGCGTGGATTACTGGGGCATCTTGCGCGCCGCCTGGGCCAACGCGCGCGCAGGTCACGTGGTGCAAGGGGGGTCCACCATCACGCAACAGACGGCGAAGCTTCTCATCTTGGGGCAAGAGCGATCTTTGGCCCGCAAGATTCGTGAAGCCATGCTTGCGCACCGCATTGAAAAGCGTTTGAGCAAAGATCAGATCCTTGGGATCTACCTTAACCACGTTTACCTCGGACACGGTGCCTACGGAATTGCCGCCGCCGCCGCCGCGTATTTTGGCAAGGAGGTGGAAGATCTCTCCGCCGCAGAAGCCGCGATGCTGGGCGCCATGCCCAAAGCGCCCGGTCGTTCCACACCGTTTCGCGACTACAAGCGCGCCAAAGCTCGCCAACACTACGTCATCGAACAAATGCAAGCCTTGGGCTTTCTCACCGCCACCTCGGCAGATCAAGCGCGCCAAGAAGCCTTGGTCCTGGTGTCCCGAGGTCGGCAGCTGCGCAACGTGGCCGCGCCTTACTTTGTAGAAGCCATCCGTCAGTACGTGGCTTTGAATCATGGCGACGAAGATCTTCTTGAACGAGGCTTGCGCATTCACACAACCTTGGACATGCGCCGCCAACGTGCCGCCGAAGGGGCGTTGCGCCGCGGACTCGAAGACTTGGAGAGGCGATTGGGGTTCTCGGGACCCATCGGTCATCTGTCGGTCGAAGAACGTGGTCGCATGCAAAAGGGGCCACCGCGGCCGTTCGGGCCCGCCGGGTTTTCCACGCAAGAGGATCCCGAACAAAGTGGGCTGCTGGTTGTTCCCGAGCTGCGCGCTGTGGAATTGGACGCAACCCAGCCGGGCGCGGTGCTGCCAGAGCGCGCGGGGCAACTGGCAGCCAATGAAACCGCCATCGCCACCCGCAAAGCCGCAAAGGCCGCGCCGCCCCCGCCCGAATTCGACCCCGCAACCATCTACGCAGCCATGGTTAGCGGCATGGGCCGGCGGCTGACTTTGAGCTCGGGCACCTTAGAGACCACTTTGGATCCTGAAGACGAAGCGCGCGCGCTGGCGTGGCGGGCGCCCGACGGCAGTGGCTTGAAAGTGGGCGATGTGCTGCCAGTGTTTTTTTCCTACGAGCAGGTCAGCCCGCCGAAAAAGCAAGCCGCCCCCGTGCTGCGCGCGCGTTTGTCGGCATCCCCTTCGGTGCAAGCGGCTTTGGTGGCGATCGATCCCCGCAACGGCCACCTGCTGGCCATGGTGGGGGGCTACGATTACCAAGTCAGCCAATTCAACCGCGCCCGCCAGGCCCGCCGACAAGTGGGATCCGCCATCAAACCTTTTATCTACGCCGCCGCCATGGAATCCGGGCTCACACCTTTAACCATTCGCTACGACGTGCCGGTGAAGTTTCGGACGGCCGGTGGTGTGTGGGCGCCAAAGAATTATCGTCCCAACTACTTGGGCGCGGTAACCCTGCGGACTGCGCTTGCCAAAAGCATCAACACCGTGGCCGCACAGCTGACCGCTCAACTGGGCGTCACCCGCCTCATCGAATTGCTTCGGCGCGCCGGCGTCACTTCAAAGCTGCCGCATGCGCTTTCTCTCTCCCTGGGTACGGCGGATCTGAGCTTGGAAGAACTGGCGTATGCCTTGGCAAGCTTTCCCGCCGGTGGGCGGCGCGTGCCGCATGTGTCCGTCTTGCGCGTGACCGACGCTGAGGGCAACGTGCTTGAAGACAACCGCGCTCCGCCTGAACCCAAGGACATCGACCAAGTGGCGTCGCCCGAAGCGGCATTCTTGATCACTGACATGATGCGGGCGGTGGCGGAGGAAGGAACCGCACGCAAGGCCAAAGCCCTGGGACGACCTGTGGCGGGCAAGACCGGCACGTCGAACGGATATCGCGACGCTTGGTTTTTGGGCTTCTCCCCCGAGCTGCTGTGTGGCGTGTGGGTTGGACGCGACGATTTCACGCCCATTGGCCACGACATGACGGGCGGCCACGCGGCTTTGCCGATCTGGCTCGACTTCATGACCGACGCGCTCAAGGATCAGCCGGTGTCAGAGTTCGAGGTTCCGCCCGGCGTGATGTTCGTACGCGCCGATCCGGAAAAGGGAGTTCCCGCAACGCCCGCCAATCCCAAAAGCCGCCTGGTGCCCGTGCAAAGGGGGGCTTTGCCGCCCGCCTTCCGCAGCGCCGCGCACATCGGCAGCTTTGGTGATCCTCAGTTTTGAACTCGCCACCTTGTAAGCCGCCTGACCTTGCATGCATCATTCTCAAGCGTCGTAGAATTCAAGCGAAAAACGTCGTTGTGGCTTAAAGCTGAAAAGGTCTCCGACCGAGAACATCATTGCTCGGAACGACCGGGCGTTACTGCGGGGGAGCCATTCGGAACTTGCCACTTGGAAATTGCAGGCACCGATGACATTGGCGAAGGATTTGGGGAGGATTTGGGAGGACTTGGGCGGAGGATAAGGTGGGATAGTGACGCCAAAAACTAAAAGAAAATACGAACTTATCTCTGTGGGTCCAATCGCCAAAGTCTTGACACTCATGACGCGATCGTTAAGATAGCGAGCGGCGTTGGACCAGTTAGTAACCTAAGTGCAGTCGCAACAACGCCAACCCGGACTGTGGGAGCCAATGAAAGCGTTCGCCTAAAGCGGACGCGGAGGATGCAATGCAAGCAATTTCCGAGTTTTTGGAGAAGGGCGGCTTCTTCATGTACATCAACCTCTTGTGCTCAGTGGTCGCCATCGCGATCATCGTGGACAGGGCGATCTTCTTCTTGGCGAAAGCCAGTGTGAATGCCAAGGCATTCCTGGAGCAGATCCGCAAGCTGGTGTTGGCGAACAACGTCGATCGTGCTGTGAAGCTTTGCTCCGCAACGGGTGCGCCGGTGGCACAGGTGGCGAAGGCCGCTTTGCAGCGTGTTCACCGGGGCGAACTGGCCGTCGCGCAGGGCATTGAAGAAACGCTGGTCGATGTGAGCCCCATGCTCAAGAAACGGGTAGCGGTGTTGTGGTCAATCGCCAACATCGCCACCTTGATCGGGTTGTTGGGAACGGTTGCCGGTCTGATTAAGGCCTTCGGCGCCGTTGCCGCTGCGAAACCTGAAGAGCGTACTGCAATTCTCTCTGAAGGTATCTCTGAAGCCTTGAACAACACGGCCATGGGTCTTTCCATCGCCGTGGCCTGCATCATCGCGCACGCTTTCTTCTCTGCCGCTTCGAAGAAGCAGGTTTCAGACCTGGAAGGCTTCTCGATGAAGTTGGAAAATTTGCTGGCAGAGTCCTCAAAGGGCGGCCAGGCGTAACACAAGCTGGGCCGGCTAAAACGTCGGCCCTTTTTGTATCGACCCGTTTTACCAGCAAGAGCAAAGCACGATGACCAGACGCCAAGTTCGCAACGCTATGAGGCGCATGCGAGACCACGCTGAAGAAGCTGAGGAAGAGGTTGGTGAACTCAACCTGGTTCCTTACATGGACATCGTTACCAACATCATCATCTTCTTGTTGGCCTCGGTGGTGAACGCGGTGGCATTGGGCAACGTCAACGTTTCTTTGCCCACCATCTCTTCAGGTTCTGGTGCGGGGGCGGCCGAGGAGCCTGAGAAGCCACCTTTGAACCTCACCGTTACGGCGGGCGCCAAAGGCTTCATCATTGCGGCGTCTGGTGGCGTGATGCCCAACGTGCCTTTGAAAAACGGCAAATACGATTACCCGGAGCTCACCAAGAAGCTCATGGAGATTAAGAAAGAATTTCCCGACGAGACGAAGGTTACGTTCAACGCCGATGCAGGCATTGAATACGTCATTGTCGTGGAAACCCTGGATGCCATGCGTGAGGACACAAACCGCAGTTTGATGTTCCCGGATGTGGTGTTCGCTGCTGGCATTTTGTGAGGAAACCTCATGTCGCTTGCGGGTGAAGAATTCAGTCGGTTGGAAGGCAAGCGGGCCATTCGGGCTTTTGCGCGTCGCCTCTCCGAACCCGAAGTCGTCAAAGATTTGAACATCACGCCCATGATGGACATGATGACCATCATCTTGGTGTTCTTGCTTAAGTCGTTTTCATCCAGCGCAGGCTCGATCACTTTCGATTCCAATTTGAAGCTGCCCGCCAGCTCCACGATGATCACGGCGCGGGAAGCCATCAACGTCACCATCACGAAGAATGTGGTGCTGGTTGAAGGCGACGCCATTGCGCCCATCAATCAGGGCAAGGTGGATCCCACGCTGAAGCGTGACGGCGAAAACGGCTACTACATCACGCCTTTGGTGGAAACTCTTGAGAAGCACCACCGTCGTGAGCAAAAGGTGGCTGATCTCACCGGGGACGAATTTGATTCTCAGCTGATGGTTGTGGCCGATGGCAACACGCCCTACAGATTACTAACCGAGATCCTCTACTCCTGTGGGCAGGCCGGGTATCAGAACTATCGATTGGTTGTTTTACGAGCAAATGAGTGAGTAGAGGATCAACCTCGAAAGCAGAATGCTGAAAAAAACCGTGTGTGGGGGGGCTCTTGCGGGGGCCATGGGGTTGTGTGTGTTGTTGCTGGCGTCCACGGCGTGGGCGGTCACCGCGGGAGACGACTCAGGTCCAATGGGCGGTGGCGGCGAAGCCTCGCTCAAGCTTCCTGATCTTAGCCAGGTGAGCTTCTTGGGCGGCATCAGCGGGGACAAGCTCTTGCTTGCTGGCCTGGGCGTTTGCATGCTGGGGCTGCTGTTCGGGTTGGTGATCTACAAACAGCTGCAGCGCCTGCCCGTGCACGAAAGCATGCAGGAGATCTCCACCCTGATTTGGGAGACCTGCAAAACCTACCTGCTCACGCAAGGCAAGTTCATCTTGCTGCTTGAGGGCTTCATTGGCGTGATCTTGGTGGTGTATTTCGGCGTGCTCATGGGGGAAAGCGCCATGCGGGTGGCGGTGATCTTGATGTTTTCCCTTGTGGGCATCGCGGGCAGCTACGGTGTGGCCTGGTTTGGCATTCGGGTGAACACCTTTGCCAATTCGCGAACTGCGTTTGCTTCGTTGGCGGGCCTCCCCTACCCCGTTTACAACATTCCGCTGCGCGCCGGCATGAGCATCGGCATGCTGCTGATCAGCGTGGAGCTGCTGATCATGCTTTGCATCCTGCTGTTTGTTCCGGGCGATTTTGCCGGCGCATGCTTCATTGGGTTCGCCATTGGGGAATCGTTGGGCGCCTCCGCCCTGCGCATCGCGGGAGGGATCTTCACCAAAATTGCCGACATCGGCGCCGACTTGATGAAGATCGTGTTCAAAATCAAAGAAGACGACGCGCGCAACCCGGGCGTCATCGCCGATTGCACCGGTGACAACGCCGGCGACTCCGTGGGCCCCAGCGCCGACGGTTTCGAGACTTACGGCGTGACCGGCGTGGCGCTGATTTCGTTCATCTTGCTGGCGGTGCCTGATCCCCAAGTGCAGGTGCGGCTGCTGGTGTGGATCTTCGCCATTCGCATCATGATGGTGCTGGCCAGTGGCTTTGCCTACCTGGCCAACGAAACCATCACCAAGGCGATGTACAGCAACGCCAAAACCATGAACTTCGAGAAACCGCTGACCCAGCTGGTGTGGCTCACCTCGCTGGTGTCCGTGGGCATGACCTACTTCGTTTCCTACTTCCTGATCTCCGACCTGGGCGATGGCAGCCTGTGGTGGAAGCTTTCCACAATCATTACCTGCGGCACATTGGCGGGCGCGGTCATTCCCGAGGTCACGAAGGTGTTCACGTCCACCGAGTCTCTACACGTCAAAGAGGTTGTCACGTCGTCGCGCGAGGGTGGCGCGTCGCTCAACATTCTTTCCGGGCTCACCGCGGGCAACTTCAGCGCGTATTGGATGGGTTTGGTGATCGCCGGTTTGATGGGGATCGCGCTTTGGTTTAGTGGAATGGGCTTATCAGAGCTGATGATGGCGGAAGCCGTGTTCGCGTTTGGCTTGGTGGCTTTCGGCTTTCTGGGCATGGGCCCCGTCACCATCGCCGTAGACTCTTACGGCCCCGTCACCGACAACGCGCAATCGGTTTATGAGCTTTCGATGATTGAAGGCATTCCGGGCATCGAGGCCGAGCTCAAGGCCAAGCACAACGTGACGGTTGATTTTGAAACCGCCAAACACATGCTGGAGATGAATTACGGCGCTGGCAAGACCTTCAAGGCCACGGCCAAGCCGTTTTTGATCGGCACCGCTGTGGTGGGGTCAACCACGATGATTTTTTCCATCGTCATGATGCTGACCGACGGGCTTCGGCCTGAGCTGCTGTCAAACCTGTCGCTTTTGCATCCCCCCTTCTTGCTGGGTCTGATCTTGGGCGGTTCCACCATTTATTGGTTTACAGGCGCGTCCACTCAGGCCGTCACCACGGGCGCTTACCGCGCGGTGGAGTTTATCAAGGCCAACATCAATCTGGAAAGCACCGCGCGCGCATCGACAAAGGACAGCAAACGCGTAGTGGAGATCTGCACGCAGTATGCGCAAAAGGGGATGTTCAACATATTCCTGGGCGTGTTTTTCAGCACCTTGGCGTATGCCTGCATGGAGCCCTATTTTTTCATCGGATATTTGGTCAGCATCGCGTTGTTCGGCTTGTTTCAGGCGGTGTTCATGGCCAATGCAGGTGGCGCCTGGGACAACGCCAAAAAGGTGGTTGAGGTTGACCTAAAACAAAAGGGAACACCGCTTCATGATGCCACCGTTGTGGGCGACACCGTGGGCGATCCCTTCAAGGACACCTCATCGGTGGCCATGAACCCCGTCATAAAGTTCACAACGCTCTTCGGGTTGTTGGCGGTCGAGATGGCGGTCCATCTGGAGCGCACCACTTCGGCGGTGCTGTCCACAGTGTTCCTGGCCGCCGCGATGTTCTTTGTCTGGCGCTCGTTTTACGGCATGCGCATCCGAAACATCGAACCGGCCGCCGCGCACGAAGCCCCCACGGCGAAGTGATGGCCCGCGCCGCCCCTTAGCGCCGGTCGCTCAAGTAGCGGCCTATGGGCGCCCAGAACGGCACCGTAGCGAACACCAGGGAAGCCGAAGCCACCCAGCGGGCGGCGTTCATAGCGATCAACTCTTGCCCGCCTCCCCAAGCCAGAAGCGACAGGCCGCTGCCCGAAAGCAAAGCCAACATACAAACGCCTGCGGCCGCCGCCACGGCCAGCATGCCGGCCGACCGCATCTTGAGCAGCATCACCAAACCCACTACAGCGAGCGCGAAGGCCACACCCACAATGACACCCGACCCGCTGCCCAGCAGGCCCAACGACTCAGGCTCTTTGGGGCCCAACGCCCACACCACCAACGCCGGCAGCGACGCCGACGTGCGTGTGACCGCCTTGCCCACGCGGCCCACGCCGTACTCATCAAGCCCGTAGCGCTCGCGCCACGCCGTTTGGCCCTCGTACAGCTTCGAAACCGCTTGGCCTTGCATCGACGCCACCATGGCTCCGTGCAGGATTGTGTAAAACACCAGCGGCGCCACGGGTCCAGCGTTCACCATACTGAACACGCCCACCATGAAGCCCGACCAGCCAAGGCCCATCGCAAACCAGCGGGCCCAGAACCATTCCGAGCCCACGGCGAAAAAACCCACCAGGTAACAAAAACCCAAGGTGATGAACGCAGGCCGCCAAGCCGGATCGATCATCAGCGACAAGAAAATGTACAGCAGCGCAAACACAACCAAAGCCAGCTGCGCCAGTGTCCGCCGCGTTCGTTCAAAGCCCATGGTTTTGAACCCTTCCAAGAACCGTTCCCAGCTCATGAAGTATAGTATAAACCCGGCATGGGCCCAGCGCCCGGCCCGATCTTGCGTGTCCCCCTTGCGGGTTCGCCCAACGAGGTTACCGATGGCACCAAGCCGAGCCCGCGGCGTTACCCCGCTATCACGGTGAACACCACGCGACGGTTCTGGGCCGCGCCTTTGCCTACCCCGGGGATCACAGGCGACGAAGCGCCGCGGGGCGCCAACTCCAGGCGATCCGCGGCCACGCCTTGCGCCTGCAGGTAGTCGGAGATGGCTTGCGCCTGCTGCTGGGTTACGGTGAGGGCATCAACCCGCCCAACCGCCGCATCCCAGTGGGTCTCGATCACCAAACGTTGCACCCGTGGCTGTTTCACCAACAGATCAACGATTTCGTCGAGCACCTGCAGTGAAGCGGGGTTGATGACAACGGGCAGCCCTCCCGCTTGGGACTGAAAATTTACCGGCAGACGCACCACCAGGCCACCACTGCCGCCCCGCCATTCTACAGCGGCCACCTCGCGTTGTGGCCGCAGTGTGAAATTGACATCAATCGTTTGGCCGGCATTTAGGCTCAGTCGTTGGTCTTTGGTGAGCTTGGCTTCCGCCTGCGCCCTCACGATGTAAACCCCGGGGGGTAGATCGGCCTCGTAGCGGCCGTCAGCGTCTGCCTGCGCCACAGCGCTACGGCTGCCCTCAAAAGTGACTTCGGCGGCCACACCCTTTCCCGCGGCGTCCAGCACCTGCCCCCGCACCATGGTCTTAATCCGCGGGGACATCAGAATTTCCATTTCGGTGGCCATGCCCTCACCCACCCTGGCTCGCACCGTTTGCGGCTCGAAACCTGGTGCCGTCACCGTTACGTCGTAAACGCCAGACTCAAGGTCGTGAGTTGTGAAGGAGCCGTCGGGGTCGGACGCCACCTTGGCATGGGCCCGCCCTTCGACTGACACGATCGCCAGCCCCAGAGGCTTGCCATCAGCCTTCGTGAGCACACGACCAACAATCACGCCATCCTGCGCGTCTTCCCCCACTTCGGCTGAAGGCCCTGCCGCCACCTGCGGCTCCGGACGGGCGGCATGCGACACGCCGGTAGAAGCTGAGGGCCCCGTATCAAAGGGGCGCCCCACCTGAAACACGAAGGTTAGCGGCGCCTGAGGCGGGCCAAAGGGAAAGCCCACCGAACGCAAGCCCAAATCAATCGCGGCGGTGGCCGTCCAAAGTCCAGGCAATTGCGCCCTGGCTCCCGCGCTCAGCGACTGCTGATCTCGGTTGTCCTGGCAAGGCCGTCCAGATTCCACGCACAGAGGTTGTGCAAAATCGGCAAACGCGCGATCAGCGCGCCCGGTGACAAGCTGCAGGTGGTATTCGATGAAGGGCGACAACAAGAACGAGCGGGTCAAACGTTGAGGAACGACCTCAAACGCCAAGGCGGTTTGAAACCGACTGCGGCCGATGCCATAGGCATAGCTCGACACCAACTGAGACGGTTGATTGACACCGTCGTAGTTTTGCAGGTTCCCCGAGTTGTCGATGAAATAACCCAGGTTGGCGTGAAGGCGAATGGGCCATTGCTGGCTTTGCGATAGATCCCACGAGCCGGCGCCCCCCAAGGCAAGCGATGTGGCACCCAAATCAACAAACACGTTGTCGGTCGACGACATGAAACGAACGCTGCTGTACAACGCCAACCGGGTGGCAGCATCCACCTGATGGGCAAGCTTTGCACCCACGACCAAGTCGCCGAACGCGCGTATGATCTCGGGATCCACGCGGCCCGGCTCGCTTTCGCACACAGAGCCCGTGCACACGCGACGGTTGCGGTTGGAGGCGCCGGAAAATGATCCAAAAAGCTCCAACTGCGGCAACAATCCATAAGCCAGGGCCAGCGTCCCCCCTAGGTTCAAGTTGCGATCGCCGCGAACGATCACGCTGCGGCCTGATGAAACCTGACCTGTGAACTGCAGCGACAAGCGGCCCTGCCCGATCGCCTGAGCCGACAGCACGCGCAGCAGGCCCGTAGCGCCGTGTTGCGAGCTGGCCGCGATGGGGGTTGAAAGCGTCTTTGTCGATGAAACGGACGCTCGCTTTTTCGCCGAGGCTTGCACGGCGGGCGCGCTTGCCTCGTTTAGCCACGGTGGCGGAAGGATGTCTTCGTCGTCGTCCGTGGGCGTTGTTGACGCCGCAGGCGCTTCGGCTTCACCCTCCCCCTCGTTCGCTTGAGGCTGCGGGGGCGGTGGCGCATTGAGCTCAATCGGAGGCGGCAATGCGGCAGGGGGTTCAAGCGGTTGCGCACCACCGGCCCCGGGTAAACCGAAAGCTATGGAAAACAATACGCCAAGATTCACAAACAACGAGCGGGTGAGGTTTCGCATGGGGTCGCGCGTTTAGGGAGGTGGCAATATTGAGTCACAACCGTCCCCGCGCGCAACTCGTTTCGTGGGCAAGCGGTTCTGCCCGCACCACCGCAGTCCTAAGGTTGCGCGTCGACCTGCTCAAGGAACTGCTTCAGCAGCCCGTCAACCATCAGGTTGCGGCCAGCGGTGTCGTACTTGCCGCCACGATATCCACCTTGAATTTCCTCGAACCGCGTACGCATCTGTTCGATCAACTCTTTATACGGACCCAATTTCGACGAAATCTCTTTTTGGTTTCTCACCAGATACGCCACCGCCGAAGCCACCATGGCGGCCGACAGCACAAGCCCAACAGGCCCGGCCAGGAAATAGCGAAGCCCCAGGCGAAGCGCGACCACGCCCGCGGCCCCCAAAGCGGCCTTTTTGAAGCCGGAGCCGTCTTTGATCGAGTCCGCCGCCAGCCCGGTCATTTGCCCCGAGGCCAGCACCAGGGCGATGAAGTTGCCTTTGCGGGCTTTCCATCCACGTTCGTAATACTCTCGCACCCCTTGCCGCAGGAACGCGCGGTAATCGTCGTACATTTCCGCAGGCGCATCGACCGGTGTTGAATTGGGCTCTGTCATGGTCAGTCCTTGTATAGATGCTAGCACCCACCAAAGGGATCTGCGCTGAACGGCCTGCAATGGCTGCGTCTTGCACGGGCACATGACACAATGAGGGCCAAGATGCGCCTGCCTTTCGCCCTTGACCACCTTCGAGCCGCCAGCTTCGTGGCCACGCTCGCTGTAGTGGGCGCGGGGGCAGCCCCCTGCTTCGCGGCCTCCTGGCAGCAGGCGCAAGGTTTGTTGCAACAGGGAAGATACGAGCAGGCGCTGCACGTTGCCGACCCCTTGGCGCGCGGAAAAGGCGGAACCACGGCTTCGGGCCGCGCCAGCGTGCTGATCGCCGCACGGGCGGAGATCGCGATGGGCTTGCTGAGCCAGGCCCGAAAACGCCTTGAAGAAGCCACCGCGCACGCGCCCAGCAACCTACCCCTGCGGGCGGAGTTGTCGCGCGTGGCGATGGCCATGGGCGACCGCGCCACGGTTCACCTGATCTTGCAATCGGCCACACGTCTCTGGCAACAACCCAGCACCGATCGCCGCAACCCCGCCAACCTCGTGGCCATGGCCTCGATCGCCCAACAAGGGGAAAACTGGAAGTGGGGCAACGAACTGTTCCGCGAGGCCGTGCAGCGCGCGCCCAACTCGCCCGAGCCGAATGTGGGGTGGGCGTATCTGTTCTTGGAGAAGCACGCTGCAAAGGAGGCCGCGGCTTGCTTTGCCGACGCGTTGAAGGTGGCGCCGCGACACCCCGACGCCCTGGTGGGCCTTGCGCGCACGCAACTTGAAAAAGGCTATGATCGAATCGCGGCCCAAGCCTCGCTGCAAGCGGCGCTGAAGGAAAACCCCAGGCACTTGGGGGCGCTGGCTTTGCAGGCCGAAATTGCGCTCGACGGTGAGGATTTTCAGCAAACCGAAACGCTGATCAATAGCTTGCGCAACGTGAACCCGCGCGATCCCGACGCCGCATGGCTTGCGGCCGCGGTGGCCAAGATCCGCAATCAGGCGCAACGCTACGAGGACGAACGCGAGGCCCGTTTGGATGTGCGCCCCGGTGATGGCGACTTCTTTGCCAACGTGGCCGAGGCGCTGGTTCGCCAGCGTCGCTATCACGATGCGCGCGCGGTAACCGAGGAGTGTCTGCTGCAGGCCCCGCGCGAGGCCCGCTGCCATAACACTTTGGGCACAACGCTGCTTCGTTTGGGCGAAGAAGCCAATGGCCTGCGCGAATTGCGCACCGCCTTCGAAGCCGACCCCTACAACGTGCGCACGTACAATCAGCTGCAGTTGTTTGAAAAAACGATCAAAACCAAATACCGTTTTTACGAAACCGAGCACCTACGCTTCCGCGTGCAGGCAGCCGATCAGTTGGCGCTTGAACGCATCGTTGCGCCGCATCTCGAAGAGGTTTTCCGGGGCTATGTAAAGCGATATGGATACACACCCGCCGGCAAGGTGACTTTGGAACTGTATGCAGACCCTGCCGATTTTGCCGTGCGCACCGTGGGGTTGCCCGTGTTGGATGTCACGGCGGTGTGTTTTGGTCCCGTCATTACCACCTTAACGCCAACGGCGGGTGCAATGAATTGGGGCATCGTGCTTTCGCATGAACTGGCGCATGTGTTCTCGATAGGCCTGTCTCAAGAGCGCGTTCCCCGCTGGCTCACTGAGGGCTTGGCGGAATGGGAAACCGGGCAGCTGCAGGCACAATGGCGTCGCCGCGATGGTTTGGCCGTGTGGACGGCACTTCGCCGCAAGTCGCTTCCCCCGCTGGGCGGCCTATCAAAGGCGTTTTTCGAGGCGCAATCCAACGAAGAGGCAGTCGTGGCCTACCTCTATTCGGCCCACGCGGTTGAGTTCCTCATTCAACGCTTCGGCTTTGAAGCCATCCGCGACATGCTGTTAGCGTTTGCGCAGGGCAAAGAAGAGGGCGCCACATTGCAACGGGCCACCTCGATGAGTCTAAATGACCTGAACAGCGCTTTTGCGCAACACCTGGAGGCGCGTTATTCAGCGTTCGCCGCTCAGTTTTTGCCAACAAGCACGGACGCAGTGGCTTTAACCCCTGCCAACGCGGAAAGCCCTCACGTGACCGCCGATGAACTGGTGCGAGCCACCCTGTTCGCGTTGCAAGCCGCGAACATGGGCGCGGCCACCAGTCATTGGGCACGCGCGCAGAAACTGGTGGCCACGAGCAAGCGCGAGACCGGCAAAGAACGTTCGGCGGCGTTGTATGCGTTTGTGTCCGCGCGCATGGCTGAACAGCAAGGCGCTGATGTGGCAGGTGTCGTCAAGGACCTGCAATCGGTGATCGGCCGCGGCTTCGATGGCTACGAAGTGCGTTTGAGGCTTGGCATGGCGGCGCTGCAAACCGGGGACTGGGATCTCGCGCGCAAAAGCTTTGAGAAGGCTGTGGCGTTGGCGCCTGACGAAGTGGAAGGCTGGATGTTTTTGTCCGAGGCGCGGACGCGGCTGGCGGATCCGCATGGCGCCCTGAAGGCACGCCTACAAGGCTTCTTGCTCGATCCCCAAAACGGAAAAATGGGCGCCGAGCTCGTGCGACAGAGCCTGGCTCTGCAAGCGGTGGATCTGGTGTTGGAGTTAGCGCCTTGGGTGGTGTTTGTGGATCCTGACGACGCGGAAGTTCATGCAGCGCATGGTCGTGCCTTGCAGGTCACCGGACGGCACCGTGAGGCGGCCAAAGCTTACGGTCACGCGTTGGCGTTTGGCTATGAAGACGCGGCAGCGTTGAAATCGGCTTTGGCAAAGTTGCATGAAGTGTTGGGCGACAACCCCAAAGCCGACAAGACCCGTGCGGCCACTCAGCCGCCCCCCTTGCGCGGCCCGGCGCCCCCGCTGCCGCAGTGAACCAGGGACGCCAACCGCCGACGTTTGCGGTTTGGGTGGCCAAGCGCGCGGCAACGCGCTAGACGAGGTCGCCGTGATTCGCCTTGATCAAATCAGCAAGCAACATGGCAAACAGATCCTGTTCGTGGACGCGTCTGCGGCCTTGTTCAAGGGGGAAAAGGTGGGCTTGGTGGGGCCCAACGGCGCCGGAAAATCCACGATTTTCCGCATGATCATGAAGGAAGAGACGCCCGACGAAGGTCAGGTGGCCAACGACAAGGGCATTCGCATCGGCTACTTTAGCCAAGATGTGGGCGAAATGCAGGGGCGCCCTGTGGTGGCGGAGGTGATGGATGGGGCCGGCCCCATCTCGGCGCTGGCGCAGGAACTGAGTGAACTTGAACACGCCATGGCCGATCCCGAGCAGGCGGACAAGTTGGACAAGATCCTCGAACGCTTTGGTGAAGTGCAGGCCCGATTCGACGAACTGGGCGGCTACGCCTTGGAGGCCAAGGCGCGCGAGATCTTGGCGGGCTTGGGATTTTCGCAAGAAATGATGGACGGCGATGTGGCCAAGCTTTCCGGCGGATGGAAAATGCGCGTGGCTTTGGCGCGCATTCTGCTGATGCGTCCCGACGCCATGCTGCTTGACGAGCCCTCGAACCATCTGGACATTGAATCTCTTATTTGGCTTGAAAGCTTCCTTAAGGGCTACGAAGGCGCCTTGTTGATGACCAGCCACGACCGCGAGTTTCTCAACCGCATCGTGACACGCATCATTGAAATCGACGGTGGCGAACTGACCAGCTTCACCGGCAACTACGACTTCTACGAAAAGCAACGCCAACTCAACGAAGCCCAAGCTGAAGCCGCCTACCAGCGTCAGCAAGCCATGTTGGCCAAAGAAATGCTGTTCATCGAACGCTTCAAGGCGCAAGCCGCCAAGGCGGCGCAAGTGCAATCGCGGGTGAAGAAGCTCGACAAAATTGAAAAGCTTGAGCTACCCAAACGCCGCAAAACTTTGGATTTCGAGTTTCCCACCTGCCAGCGTTCAGGCGAAGACGTGGTGAAAATCGAAGCCGTTCACAAAGCCTACGGCAGCCGCGTGATCTACCGCGGCTTGGACATGTTCATCAAGCGCAAGGAGCGCTGGGCGATCATGGGGGTCAACGGCGCGGGCAAATCCACCCTACTGAAACTTGTGGCCTCTGAAACCAGCCCTGACAAGGGCGCGGTCACCATCGGCGCGAGCGTGCAGATGGGATACTTCGCTCAGCACGCCATGGAGATCTTGGACCCCACCAAAACCGTGTTTCAGCAGCTGGAAGAAGCTTTTCCTTTGGCCAACATTGGCTCGCTGCGAAACCTGGCCGGCTGCTTCGGCTTTTCGGGCGACGATGTGGAAAAACCCTGCCGCATTCTTTCGGGCGGCGAGAAGGCGCGTTTGGTGTTGGCGAGGCTGCTCTACGCGCGCCCCAATTTCTTGGTGTTTGACGAGCCCACCAACCATCTTGATATGGCCACGAAAGAGATGATGCTGCGGTCACTAAAAGACTACGAAGGCACCATGCTTTTCGTGTCGCACGACCGGCAATTTTTGGCGGCGCTGTCAAATCGCGTGCTTGAACTAACAAACGAGGGTCCGGTGCCTTACGGCGGCGGCTATTTGGAATACGTGGCACGCAGCGGTCACGAAGCGCCGGGCTTGCGCTAAGCGCGGGAATGCGCCTCGCGGCGAAGCGAGGGCAGCGTGAGCAGTTTGCCCCCGCGTGGCGTCTCCTCGTCGGCTGCCAGCTGGGAAGCTTCTGCCTTCTGTGACCAAGCCTCGAACGCTTGCCCTGAACGTTCGATTTCACCAAACACCTCGTTAAGATCGTCTTCTAGCCAATCGCTTGTGGGATCAGCCGCTGATTGTTCATGAATCAAGCGGGCCATGTCGAAGATCACACCCAATTGTTGTTCAATCAGCGCCAAGCGCTCTTCGTTGCGCCAACGCACCTCGATATGCTTGCGTTGCAGCTCGCAGCGCTGCCAGTGCACATCGGCCACCCGCCCCGGGTCAGAGGCTCCGGGGCGCGCGACGGGAGAGCGCCCTAGGCTAAGCATAGGAATGCGTCGTTCGGAGCTAGGGGCCACCATGGGGTTGTAAAGCAAATGATCGCGAACGCGTTTGTGAGCCACCGCCAGCCGCGCGAAGCACGCCAAAAGGCGCTCATGAGCCAGCGTGTTGTTCATCAATGCGGTTTCGCTTGGCCGCTTGACAGATTCGTCATGAACGCCTTCGAACATCGTCTCCATGGCTTCCACCATGCGAACGTGTTCGGCATCCATTTGCGACAAGATGGCGGAACGTTCGCGGCAAATGGCCTGCTCTTCCTCGTC
>JBBSJE010000041.1:0-35897 GCA_038257535.1 Polyangia bacterium | reverse complement strand
CACCATCAGCGTGTTGGCGTAAACCAGCGAGCCGCCACCCACGCCCGCGCCGGAGAGCACCAGAACGTCTTTGAGCGGGGTGATGCGTTGAATGCCAAAACAACGCAACGCCGGCAGCCACAGAAATTTGCGAAGATTCCAATTGCTGCGGGGGAAATCTTCCGGGGCAAAGCGGCGGCCTGCTTCCAGAACCGCCACCCGGTGGCCCTTTTCTGCCAAGCGAAGCGCGCTGACCGAGCCGCCAAAGCCGCTTCCTATGATGAGAAAGTCGATGTCGAAGCTTGCGCCAGGGGCTTGCATGAATCGCTTTAACTTACCATTGGTCGCGGCGAATTGGGGCAGGTTGTGTTATGCAGCGTTCAGGTCAACGCGCCCCGCACTCTGTGCCGCCTGCGGCGTGCGAAGTGCGACGACGGTGACAACGGCCGCTACGAGGGCGATGGCCGATGCGCCCAGGAGTGCCCCATGGAAACCCGTGTTCAGGGCAGCCAAAGGGGCTGTTCCTAAATCCAGAGCGGCTGCCGTCTTCGCTGAAGAAACCGCAACCATAGCCGCCAATCCGAGTGCGGAGCCAATCTGGTAGCTTGTGTTGATGAGGCCAGAGGCGAGGCCATTGTCCTCGGGCTTTGCTCCGGCCATGCCTGCCATTGTAGCTGGCACGTAAGCGAGCGACATCCCCAAGGCGGCAAGCAAAGACGCGGGCAACACGTGCAATATGTAGTGGCCGTTTGTTGGCGCCTGTGCCAACAGCAAGCATGAAGCCGCAAGGAACAGCAGGCCCACCGCCAAGTTTTTCTTGAAGCCGAACCTCTGAACCAGCTTTCCCGTCATCGTCATCATCAAGAGCATGATGGCCAGGGTCATGGGCAAAAGCGCTAACCCACTTTGCATGGGTGATTGGCCAAGCACCTGTTGAAGATAAAGGTTTAGGAAGAACCAGCCTGGGATCCAGGCAGCCCCTAACAGGCCCATGACAATGTTGCCCGCCGCGAGGTTCGGCGCTGCGAAGATCCGCAGCGGCACCAGAGGTGCTTGGCGCTTCTTTTGCAGCCAAAGAAATGCCGCCAGAAGTGCACCGGCAGTGGCAAGTAGAACAGGCCTGAGACGCGATCCATCCGCCGCCTCAACCCCCACGATGGCGTAAACGGCCAGCACCAATGCGCTGGTGCCAAGAAAGGCGCCCAAATAATCAACTTGTCCAGGGCGTTTCGTTCCGCGCGCGAGGACCTGTGGGCTCGCAATCAGAACGGCAAGCACGAGGGGCACGTTCACTAAAAAGGCCCAACGCCAATCCAACCAATGGGTGATAATGCCCCCCAAGAAGACGCCAGCGCTTCCACCAGCCGCAGCTGAGGCCCCCCAGAACCCGAGCGCTCTCGACAGCTCGCGCGGATCCCTAAAAGCGGTCATCACGAGGGTGAGGGCCGCCGGCGCGATCAGAGCGGCGCCTACGCCTTGGATGGCGCGACCAGCGATGTTGGCCGCCGCCGACCAAGCTATGCCTGCCAGCACGGAACCGATCCCCAGGATGAGAAAGCCGGCCATGAAAATGCGGCGAGGACTTTTCAAGTCTGCGAGCCGACCGCCCAGCAACAGGAGGCCCCCGAAAGCGATGACGTAAGCGTTGAACACCCATTGCAGGCCCGCCGCTGAGAAGCCAAGCGCTTGTTGCATGGCTGGCAAGGCGATGCCGATAATCGATGTGTCTAAGATGACAATGAATTGTGCCGCGCAGAGCAGGAACAGAGCTTTCCATCTGCGTGGATCTGGGACCGCGTGAATCGTCATAGTGAAGCTCCTTTCACAAGCGCTATGTCGCCACCGCTTTGGATGGGTAACCGGCTTCGTCCAGTGCGCCCACCAACGCTTCCACAGGCGCCCAATCCGATTGGTGCTTCACCGTTACTTTTCGTTCAGCGAAATTGATGTCGACATCTGTCACGCCCTCTACGCTGGTAAGAGCGTGCTTGACGTGTCTGATGCAAGACGGGCACGTCATGCCCTGCACGTCCAAGGTCGTTTCTTGCTCGTAGCTCGTTTCCTGTTGCTTATTGCTCATTGGTGAGTCCTTTGCTGAAATCGGTTCAGAATGGGGGGCAATGCCCCTTATCTAGAAGACGCAGAGGTCCACGATTGATTACTGTCATGACGGACTGTCCGTGGCCGTTTTTCCTCGTGGCCCGGCGTTGACCTTCTCCTCGATTCCGTCTGCACGCATGCGAGACTCGTCCGCAAGCGTCGCGACGGTGCCCGCCGGATGTTTGTACCAAGTGGAGACATCTTCAGCGCGTGGCCGATCACGCACCTTCAGCACCGTGAACATGCCGCCCATGTCAATGTAGCTAAACGGTCCTGCACCGCCGCGCATAGGCGCACTGTTGCCTGGAATTTTCATCTCCATCTCGCCCATCCCGCCCATGCCGGTTTGGCCCATCGGCATGTATTCAGGCATCACACGACTCATGCGGCGCTCGAGCCTTTTGGTGTCAACGCCCACCATATTGGGAAGCCCGTGCCCCATCTGCATCATCGTGTGATGGGTCATGTGACAGTGCATGCCCCAGTCGCCTGGCTCCTCTGGAACAAATTCGATCACGCGCGTGCTGCCCGTGGGCACAAGCACCGTGGTCTCCGGAACCTGGGCTGTGGCAGGTATGTAGCCACCATCAGTCGCCGTCGTCATGAACGAAAGCCCGTGCAGGTGAATGGGGTGGTGGTCCATGGGGGAAAGGTTCCCCAAGCGAATCCGCACGCGCTCGCCGCGCCCTACCAGCAGAGGCGTTGTTGCTGGAAATGCCTTGCTGTTGAAGGTCAGCACGTTGAAATCGCTCATCGCGTTCGGATCCGGGCGACGCGCACCCACCTCGAGCTTCCATTCATGTGTCATCAGGACAAAGTCGTGATCCACACGCGGCCCTCGCGCTCGCTTCGGATGCACAATGAACATGCCGGCCATTCCCAAGGCGATCTGAGTCATCTCATCGTAGTGCGGGTGATACATGAATGTGCCTGGGTGCCGAACCGTAAACTCGTAGGCATACGTTTCCCCCGGCTCGATCGGCTTCTGCGTAAGCCCGGCCACGCCATCCATCCCGTTCGGCAAGATGATGCCGTGCCAGTGCACCGTGGTTGGCTCAGGCAACCGGTTCGTCACATATAGGCGCAGACGGTCTCCTTCAATGGCTTCAATGGTAGGCCCTGGCGTGCTGCCGTTGTAGCCCCAGCATTCCGCGCGAACGCCAGGAGCAAACTCATGCGCAACTGGCTCGGCGATGAGGTGACCTACCTTGACGCCGTTGACGAGACGAAGCGGCAACGTGCTTCCATTCGGCGTCTCAACCGCGAGCTGACCTCCGGGGGCGACAACGTTTCTCCGCAGGTTGCCGGGCAACAGGGGCCGTTGCAGCGGCGCTGTCTCCTCGTGCTGCGGATTGGCATGCGCTACCCTTGCGAAAATGGTTCCACCAGAGGCGATGCCTCCCACCTTCATGAACGATCGACGGTCCATCTTAATGTCCTCCTCCGGATTCGGCTGCGGTCGAAAATTGTGTTGTCATTGAACTCACCTCAGCGGGCCGCGCCCCCGCCAACACGGCCTCAAGGCCGGCTGCGGCAGTCCAGAACTCACGCAGCGTCTCGATGTTGGCGATTTGCACATCAAGCTCGTCGTGGCGGGCGATAAGCAGCTGGAAAACACCCACCTGCATGGCATTGAACTGCAGCAGCGTCTGCTCGGTTACGCGACCTTGCGCTGGCAGAATCACGGTGTGGTATTGCCGGGCGCGGGCGTGTGCCGAGATCAAACGGTTGCGCGCCTCACGGGCGGCGGAACGTACGCGAATCGCCATGCCTTCGTAACGGTCCTGCAGACCATCAAACTCAGATTCAATGGCACGCAAAGTGCCTTGATTGCGATTAAAAAGGGGAATTGAAAGCGCAAGGCCTCCCGCCCATCGGTGCTCTTTATGACCACCG
Source organism: Polyangia bacterium (assembly GCA_038257535.1). GTDB lineage: Bacteria > Myxococcota_A > Polyangia > Fen-1088 > Fen-1088 > JAGTJU01. The sequence continues at coordinate 31,922 of JBBSJE010000041.1, read as the reverse complement.
TCCGCGTGTTGAAGTTCGCCGGTCCGAACAGCCACCGAAACATCGGGCAGCCAACCTTCGGCACGCTCTAAACCCGTTCGTCGGGAAAGCCCGAGCAATCGCGCACGCGTTTCCGCCAGTTCAAGATTCGCCTGCACGGCTTGCGTCTCAAGCGTTGCAGGCACCACCACAGTCTCTGGCGCCGGCGCCAATTCTCCGGCGAGGCGGTAGGTGGTTTGCGAACCGTGCAAGCCCAGCGTTCGGTGCAGGGCTTCACGCGAGGCGGCCACATCGAGCTCAAGCTGCGCCACCAGAATCCGTGCGCGCTCATACGCCGCCTCCTGTGAAGCCGCCGTCAAAGCTGGAACATTTCCTGCCTCCAACAAGGCCCGTGCGGCATCGCGGCCAGCGGCAAGCGCATCAAGTGTGCGCCGGGCCACCATCAATTTTTGCTCCGCGGATACGGCCTCATAGAACGCCGCCCGGACCGTAAAGGCGAGTTCTATCGCCGTGCGCGCCAGCTTCAAGCGGGCGGCATCAACGTCGGCCGCGGCTGCGTTGGACCGCAAAGGCGTCAGCAGCGCGTGGGTCAAGTCATACTCAACCCCGAACTCCGATAGAATCTCCGGCTCAAGCGGCTTCTCCGCCTCGATCTTTGGATTCGGAAGTAAGCCTGCTTGTGCCTGACGGCCTCGGGCGATGCCCACGTCCTTGGCGCTGGCACGCAATTCACGGTTGTTGAGCAAGGCAACCTGCACCGCCGATTGCGCGTCAAGTGGTCGACTTAAAAGCGTGGCAACGTCTCGAGAAGCGCCAGCGGTAGCGTGCCCATCGTGAGCCCCCTTGTCGGGCTCGGGGTCCGCGGGCTCAACCCCGGTCCATCCGTTTTCCTCCTCACCTGGCAAGGGAGGATCGGATGCGAGCGCCTGGCGCAGATTCAGGGCTGGCGCCTGTTGCGCCATCAACGAAGCGGGTGACGCAGCAGGCAGGAAAAAGGGCGCTGTACGCGTGGCACACGCGGCAAGGCCTGCAAACGATAAGATCAATAGCGATTTCACGGGGTGGTCCATGCTCCGTTGAGAAGACGCCGCGTCCGCACCGCGATTACAGACGCCCCTGCGCTTTTCCCAAAACGCCGCCGAGCCATAAAAGGCCTGTAATGCCGCCGCAGGCCCCGCGTCTTCCCCTCAACAGGACAAACGGATGAACACGACGGCATCACCTTTACATACAATTGCGCCCCGCTTGGGCCCCGACGCCAGCTCGCCAATACATGCGCAACCGGGCGAACAAGCTTCGGCTGTGGCTGATCTGACGGTCCAAGGCATGACGTGCGCCGCATGCGTCAGACGCATCGAAAAAGCGCTGTACCGTGTTCCGGGCGTTTCCGAGGCCTCCGTAAATCTCGTTACCTCACGGGCGACGGTGCGATACGACGCGGCGCAGACTGATGAAGAAGCGCTCGCCGGCGCCGTGGTGGGCGCGGGCTATGAAATTGCGCTGTCACCAAACGAACAACCATCCTCGGCGCAGACGCGCGCCGAGACGCTGGCGACCGCGGAGATGCAAGAAAGCGGCTCCATAAAGCGCGACTTCATGCTTTCGGCAGCCTTGAGTGCACCACTGTTGATCGTCGCCATGTCACACGGCTCTATCCCTGGCACCGAGGGGGCGCTGGGTCGTTGGCTGCAGTTTGCGCTCGCCACGCCCATTGTCTTTGGGCCCGGTCGCCGCTTTTTGCGCTTGGGCATGGCCGCGCTTCGACATCGCTCGGCCGACATGAACACGCTCGTCAGTGTCGGCACGCTCGCGGCTTGGCTGTACTCAGCCGTCGCCGTGATGGCGCCCTGGTTGTTTCCCCACGCAGAACATGGTGCATACCCTCACCTGTACTTCGAGGCGGCCGGCGCCATCATTACGTTTGTTCTTTTGGGAAAGCTACTTGAGACGCGGGCGCGCAAACATTTATCAGATGCGGTTCGTGGGCTGGTTGCGTTGGTTCCCAAGCGCGCGCGGCGGCTGCGTGAAGGCATTGCAGGCGGCATCAAAGCATTCGATGACGTTGAGGTGATGCAGCTGGCGGTGGGCGATCATGTGATTGTGCGACCGGGGGAGCGCATTCCCACAGACGGCGAGGTGCGCGATGGCGCTTCTGCTGTGGACGAGTCGATGCTAACCGGCGAAAGCCTTCCGGTGGATAAGCTCGCGGGGGCGCCTGTGTTCGGAGGAACCTTGAACGGCAACGGCGTCCTAACCTATCAGGTCACCGGCACGGGGGCGAACACGGCTCTGGCGCGCATCGTGGAGGCCGTGGAACAGGCGCAGGGCTCGCGGGCACCGATCGCGCGGCTTGCGGATGTGGTCAGCGGTCACTTTGTTCCGGTTGTGATCGCGCTAGCCGCGCTATCGCTGGCTGTTTGGTGGGCGGTTGATCCCAGCGCTATGGGATTCGCCACAGCCATCGAACGCTTCGTGGCGGTGCTTGTAATTGCTTGCCCCTGCGCGCTTGGGCTTGCCACGCCCGCCGCCGTTGCTGTTGGAAGCGGGCGCGGCGCTGAACTCGGCATATTGGTCAAAGGCGGTGCCGTGCTCGAAGCCGCCAGCCGCGTCAACACGGTGCTGCTGGACAAAACAGGCACTGTCACCAATGGTCGCCCCGAGCTGACCGATGTGATCACCACCGGCGCCTTTGAGGAAGCAGAGGTGCTGCGGCTCGTGGCTGCTGTGGAACTTGGAAGCGAACACCCTGTTGCGCGTGCGCTCGTCGCGGGAGCTCTGGATCAACAACTGAATGTGCCGCCCGTCACCGACTTTCACAACAAGCCGGGCCGAGGGGTTGCTGGAATCGTAGAGGGCATGCAAGTGTTCATTGGAACCTCCGCATGGCTCGAGGAAAACGGGATCGCCAGCGAAGGACTGCGGGGGCCAGCAGAGACGTTGGCCGATGTGGGGCGCACCCCGTTTTATGTGGCGGTTGATGGCAACCTCGTGGCACTGGTGGCGGTGGCCGACCGGCCTTCTGATGAGGCGGGAGCCGTTATCTCGCAGCTGCACGCACAAGGCATGGATGTTGCGTTGGTGAGTGGTGATCACCCGGCCACCGTGAAGGCGATTGCAAAAGAGCTGGGCATCACCCGCGCCTACGGAGGTGTTACGCCTGAACGAAAGGCCGCCATCGTCGCCGAAGAGAGAGCAAAGGGCCGCGTGGTCGCCATGGTGGGCGACGGCATCAATGATGCGCCGGCGTTGGCAGGCGCTCACGTGGGCGTGGCTGTGGGCACCGGAACCGAGATCGCGGTAGCGGCGGCGGACATTGCTTTGTTGCGGGGAGGCGTCGCCGCGCTGCCCACCGCGTTTCGCCTAGCGCGCGCCACCTTGCGCACCATCCGCCAGAACCTGTTTTGGGCTTTCATCTACAACTTGATCGGCATCCCCGTGGCAGCGGGTCTGCTTTACCCCTGGACCGGGTGGTCACTGTCCCCTGTTTTGGCCAGTGCCGCGATGTCGCTCTCAAGCGTTTCAGTCCTAATGAATTCACTGCGCCTGCGTCGTTTCCGTTGAACCAAGAAAGAACAAACAATATGTCAAAACGTTTCGTTGATCATGCATTCATCCTCGCGATGTTCGTCGTTCCCTTCGCACCATCGCTCAAGCCAGCGCTTGTTGTCGCAGCGGAACAAATCCCCGCTGTTCGTGAAATCGAGATTGTTGTTGAAGGTGGCTACAAGCCTGCTCGCATCACCGTTACCGAAGGTGAGCAGGTTCGCCTGAAGTTCATCCGAAAGGAGTGGAATGGGTGCACTCGTGAAGTGCTGATCCCGGTGATTGCCCTGCGGCGTGAGCTGCCCCCGAACAAGCCGGTGTTCATCGATTGGCCTGCGCTACCCCCAGGCGACTACGAGTTTCGGTGCGGAATGAACATGATCCGTGGCATTATTTCCGTTGTTCCGCGCTAGAGTCTGACCATGTGCGACACCAACAAGACACTTGAAGACGAGCCCCGGGTAAAAGAGACAACGCCCGAGGTGGCCGCCATTTTCGTTGCCAATCATAGGGCGTTCCTGGCGTTTCTCGAACGGCGCGTGGGCAGCCGCGCGGTCGCAGACGATATTTTGCAGGAGGCCTTTGTGCGCGGCATGGGGCGCATCACCGCCAACAGTGACGAGTCCGTGATCGCGTGGTTTTATCGCACGCTTCGCAATGCCGCCGTTGATTACCACCGTCGTCACAAAACCGCTAACAAGGCGCTAGATGCTTTCGCCGCCGAGTCCCCAGACAAGATCGAGGCTGATGCCGAACTGCAGGCAGCCGTATGCCAATGTGTCGGGCGGTTGGCCGATACCCTCAAACCAGAGTACGCGGCCGCGCTCCGTCGAATCGAAATCGATGGCGTAGCCGTTAAGGACTATGCCGTTGAACAAGGCATCTCCGCGAGCAACGCGGCCGTGCGCATCTTTCGCGCGCGGGAGGCTCTGCGCACGCAAGTGAAGAGATCATGCGGCACATGCGCTGAGCACGGCTGCCTTAATTGTAGCTGTGGCTTGCCTTCAGGTGGGTGCCCGCCAGCGGGAGAATGATGCAGCCCGGGCAGAGAACTTGAAAGCGGTCAGTCAGACAGGAGCCTTCGGCTGTATTCGCGCGTGTGGTGGGAAAACCGATCCCAAACGTTTCCACAGGGCGAGCGCCCAGTCCCAAGGGAGAATGGCCGTGCCCGTGCTTGGAACTCAAGTGAATCTTCGAACAGGGCATAACTCGCGGCCGATATCCATGTCGCTTGAATGGGGCGCGCGTAGGGTGCCTGCTTGATCCCCAGCTCATCAAGCAAGTGTGCGCCAAGTCTATCGATTTAGCATCAATGATCACCTTCAGCGCCCGCGTTTCGGCGGCTTGCGCGAAGGCCTCGTAGGCATCAAGTATGCGGTCGAGCGTGAAGCGATGAAAGATGGCGGTCCTGGAAACACCGCCACGGCCAGCAGCGCTGCGCCTGCATCACGAACGTTTTCGCGCCTTTGGGCACCAAAGGGGAGCTTCCCAACTCATGTTGCCCGACAGTGGCTACAAGACAGCGGCTCCTTCGAGGCAATCATAAACAGGGACCGCGATTGTATTCCCGGCACTGTGCGTCCAGACTACTTGCATGCTCGATGATTTTCTGATGACCAACCGCGAAGCAATCGTCGCATCTGCGCGCGCGAGAGTGGCAGTACGGAAAATCTCGCTTCCCTCAGATGTGGAACTGAATAACGGCATCCCTCTGTTTCTTGACCAAGTCGGCGTAGCGTTGCGCGCGTCGAAAGCTGGCGCTGCAAGCGACCACGGAGAGATAGACCGCACGGCCGCGCTGCACGGGGGAGAGCTGTTTCGCATGGGCCTTACCATCGGGCAGGTGGTTCATGATTACGGTGCCGTATGCCAGGCGATCACCGAATTGGCAGTGAAGACCAAGGCGGTGGTTGATCCTGAAGAGTTTCAGACACTGAATCTATGCCTTGACGACGCAATTGCCGGCGCCGTAAGCGAATATTCCCGACAGCGGCGAATTAAGGCCGAGAATGAAGGATTGGAACAGCTAGGTGATTTGTCTCACGAACTGCGAAACCACCTCAACACCGCGATCCTAGCGTTTGACAGCATAAAGACAGGCCGTGTCGCCATTAGTGGAAGCACCGGCGGGGTCTTGTCGCGCAGCCTCTCAGGCGCGCACCTGCTTATTGCCCGAACGCTTACGTCTGTGCGCCTTGACGCAGGCATGTTGAGAATTGAGATCATTGACGTGGCTGATCTAGTCTAGTAGGAGACGTGGAGATTGAGGCACGTCTACAGGCGGAAATGCGGGGCGTAAACTTCATTTCGGGTGCTGTGGAACATGCGCTAACACTTGATGGTGATCGCCAGCTGTTGTTGTCAGCTCTTTCCAACCTGCTCCAGAACGCAATCAAGTTCACCCCCAAAGGTCGCAGCGTCTCGCTAGGGGTTCAGGTGTCGGAGAAGCGAGTTCACTTCCACGTGGAAGATGAATGTGGTGGTCTGCCACCTGGCAAGCCCGAGGAGCTCTTTGGTCGCTTCACCCAAAAGGACTCAAATCGCAGCGGGCTTGGTCTGGGGCTGTCGATTTGTTTGAAAGCTGCAAGAGCCAATGGCGGCGCGTTGCATGTATGCGACCGACCCGGCAAGGGTTGTGTCTTCACGCTTGAGCTGCCGAGGAAAGCGGCGCCCTTAGAAGACGGTGAGCCTCCCTCTGGGTCGCCGCTTGATCTTCACCTTGTGCCGGGGGGGCCATTACGCGCAGCTTGTTAATGGGGAAGACGCTCAATCTCCCGCGGCAACTCCGGACTAAGACGCAGAACATCCCCTCTCACCTCGATGCCCGTAGAGACGCGCTGTACGAGATCGACCGTTTCCGCCATGGCGCCCAGATGGATTCCTCCGCCGTGGGCCCCTGCTGACGCAGTGGTCTTGCTGTCGCCGGTGAGCATGACGATACGGATGGCCCTTGCCTGTGCTGTCCAGGCTGCTCTTGCAGGCGGTATCCCCCCTTGAGGCCTGCACGAAGCGATCCGCTTCGGAACGACGTTTCACTAGCGCGACGGCAATACCCCAATGTGTGGCCTTTTGGGTACGCCGATCATCTAGTTGCAACCTCTCTTGCGCGATTGGACTGTCGGAGGAACGGCGCGTTACTTGCAACACCCGAGACTCAACAGTCGCCAATCGCCTGCTGGACGTCGTAAGTCGATGCAGTCGGCAAATCACACTCGGATCGCGGAGGAGATTGATATGCGCTTATCTGACGAGAATTTGCGGGGTAGAACCATCATCGCGGCCGACGGGCAGGTGGTAGGTGAGATCACCGCCCTTTTCCTCGATAGCGACGCTTGGCGCGTGGATGCACTTCAGGTTGCGCTGCGGAAGGATATCGCTGACCAGCTAGGTGCCCATCGCAGCCTGTTTTCTGCTGGAACGATCGAGATCCCTGTCAGCATGGTTCAGTCGGTTGGCACCACGGTCGTCTTATCAGTACCGGTAGATGGGCTGCGCGCGGTGCTGCGGAGCGAGAGCGACCAGGAAGCCGCGCACCCGTAGGGCACGGCGGATCGGCCTGCCATCGTCAAGCGTATCGACAGTAGAGCGCCTGCATCTCTTCTTTTCGCGTAAGCGAAACGTGGCGCCCGCGTTTCATTCTTGGGCTATGTGAGCCTTAGAAAAGGAGACGTAATGAACCGAGAAAAGCGAACCGAATTGGCGGTCGAAGGCATGACTTTTCCGTCGTGCATCATGCATATCAAACGTACCTTGAGTGAGGTGCAAGGAGTTAGTGGCGTCGAGGTGAGGATCGCGGAGGGAAAGGTTATCGTGGAGCACCAAGGCATTGCCGCCGACGCAAGGGCGATGGTTGAGGCGCTGCAGGACGCAGGGTACGGAGCAATGGCTGCGTAGTGTTGGTTCGGCGCGTCTCGCTTCGCCAGGCATGAGGTGGGCGGGGCGCGTCCGGACTTGTTTGTGGCTGGGGGGTGGCCTGCTTCAGCGAGGTGATGGTCGCACACACGTGGGGACCATGCCGAGGCCGGGAACTAGAAACTGCCCTCAACGTAGCAGATTGGAATTAACCCGGGAAGAAGCTCACTTTTCCCGATCCGGAGGCCCGCTTGTTCGAGCGATGAAACAAGGGAGCGGGAAGTGAATCGCCGCTTTCCAGGAAAGCCCGTGACGGCCAACGCGCGTGAAACAATCCAGGAAAGCTTGGTTTCATCGTGGCAGAATGTTGGTACGACAAGGCGCCCACCGGCCTTCAGCATTCGCCGCAAAGCCGCAACCGCCTTTGGAAAATCCGGCACCAAGTGCAAAACGTTGGCTGCAACCACTGCGTCGAATGAGCCTGGCTCGAAATCTAAGGCGTATAGATCCGCCTGCAAACAGGTCACGTTGCGCAGGTTTTCCTTTTGTACCAGGTCATCGAGCATCGCTACCATTGAGGCCGCATAGTCAGTAGCAACCACGCTGCTGGCCGATTGCGCAAGCACCGTGGTGACGAGGCCTGTACCAGCTGCGACCTCCAGAACTTTGTTGCATCCACTCACCGCTTCGCGGGTGAGTTCCAGCATTCTTGGCAAAGGCTTGCCCAGCACACGAAGCGAGACATCGTACTTTCGTGCGTGCCGTTCCCAGTATTGTTGATCTGTCATTAAATGCCTTGCCTAGGTCGTCTCAATGACATCGCGCTGCAAATCCTACATTTCGAGGCGCTTGAGCCTCAACGCGTTTGCAATCACAGACACGGAGCTTAAAGCCATCGCTGCGGCCGCCATCACGGGTGTAAGCAGGATGCCAAAGGACGGATACAGGACTCCGGCTGCGACTGGAACTCCAATCGCGTTGTAGATGAAAGCGAAGAAGAGGTTCTGCTTTATGTTTGCGATCGTCGCTCGGGATAGGCGGCGAGCGCGGACGAGCCCCCTTAAATCTCCCTTCACCAAGGTGACGTGTGCGCTTTCCATCGCAATGTCAGTGCCCGTTCCCATCGCGACGCCCACCTCGGCTTGCGCAAGTGCCGGAGCATCGTTGACACCATCGCCTGCCATGGCCACCAGCTTGCCTTCCTTTTGCAGGCGTTTGATGACGTCTGCTTTATCTGTGGGCAGAACGTCGGCGATGACCTCGTCGATCGGCAAACTGCTTGCCACGGCTTTCGCTGTGGCCAAGTTGTCGCCAGTCAGCATCACGATGTGGAGGCCTTCGTCGTGCAGCATGCGCAGCGCTTCCGCAGCAGATTCCTTGATGGGATCGGCGACACCAAGGAGCCCTGCCAGCTTGCCATCAACGACTACGAACATGACAGTCTGCGCAGCGCCTCGCATCTCGTCGGCTTTGGCGTGCCCGGAAGTTGTGACGTCCACGCCAAGTTCACCAAGCAGTTTCGCATTGCCCAGCGCAACATCGCGCCCATCCACCTTGCCGCGCACTCCGCGGCCCGTAAGCGAAGCAAAGTCCGCCGCCTCTCCGATCGAGGCACCTCGCGCCGTGGCGCCCTCCACGATTGCCGCTGCCAGCGGGTGCTCACTTGCTCTTTCGAGGCTGGAAGCGAATCGCAACAACATGTTGTCATCCAGGTCGGCCATTGGCAACACCGACACAAGCTTCGGCCGGCCTTCCGTTACCGTGCCTGTTTTATCGACCACCAAAGTCGTCACCTTGCGAAAGGTCTCAATGGCCTCGGCATTGCGAAAGAGCACGCCTGCGCTCGCGGCTTTCCCCGTCGCCACCATGATGGACATGGGCGTGGCAAGCCCCAGGGCGCAGGGGCACGCAATGATGAGGACCGCGATGGCGTTGACAAGCGCGTGCGCGAGGCGGGGCTGGGGGCCAAAGAAGGACCACACCGCAAACGTTGCAACCGCGGTAACAATAACGATGGGCACAAAGTAGGCCGACACGATGTCTGCCAAGCGCGCAATAGGCGCGCGGCTTCGCTGAGCTTCGCCAACCATGGTTACGATGCGCGCGAGCAGCGTATCCGCGCCCACCTTGTCGGCGCGCATAATGAATGCCCCTGCGCCATTGATCGTACCGCCGATAACAGGCGCATCAGCCTGCTTCTCAACGGGAAGGGGCTCTCCGGTGATCATCGATTCGTCGATGGCGCTGCGGCCTTCGAGGATTGCGCCATCCACCGGAACTTTTTCGCCTGGGCGGACACGGAGGCGGTCACCCACCTTTACCTCCGTAAGCGAAACGTCTTCGTCGGAACCGTCAGGCTTGATTCGCCGCGCGAGTTTCGGCGCGAGGCCAAGCAGCGCACGAATGGCTGCACCGGTACGCCCGCGGGCGCGCAACTCCATCACCTGACCCAACAACACCAAAGTCACGATCACTGCGGCGGCCTCGAAGTACACGGCCACCTGACCCCCTTCGTCGCGCATCGACGAGGGGAAGATTGAAGGAAAAAGGGTGGCGACAACGCTGAAGCCGTAGGCAACGCCAACCCCCAAACCTATGAGAGTGAACATGTTCAACCTCAAGCGCCGAACGGAGACCACCGCGCGATCGAAGAACGGCCAACCGGCCCACAACACCACGGGGGACGCCAGCAGAAGTTCCGCCCACGCGCGCATCGGGTGTACCGTGAGCGCATGCGCCCATTTGAACGGAAGCAAGTGCGCCATGGTGATCGCCATAAGGGGCACCGAGAACGCAACACCCACGCGGAACCGCCGGCTCATATCGCTCAATTCGGGGCTCTCGTCTTCGGCCGCTGTGATCGTCCGTGGCTCCAGCGCCATTCCGCAGATGGGGCAGTTGCCGGGCACCGCTTTGACAACCTCAGGGTGCATAGGGCACGTCCACTCATCACGTGTTGCTGGCGCGCTTGGCACTGCCGGCTCCAGCGCCATTCCGCATTTGGGACACGTACCGGGATGATCTTGTTGGACCTCAGGGTGCATAGGGCAAACGTAGGTAGCGGGCGCCGCCGCGGGCTGTGCCTTTGACTTCGATGCCTCCGGCGCGGGCGGCTTCAGATACTGTGAGGGATCGGCCAGGAAGCGTTCCCGGCAGCGGGGGCTGCAGAACACGTGACTTTCGCCGTTGACGTCAGCTCTTGAGGGCGCGTCGCTTCGCACCATCATTCCGCACACAGGATCGCGTTTGCGCCCGTTTGGGGCCGCCCCAGGGCCCCGGCCCTCGGAACGCCCATGTTCTTGTTTGTCGTTGCTCATTTTCTTACTCCCCTGCGGCCGGAGTCCTTAACCTCTGGCTTTCTTAATGAAGACGCGCAACGTCCAGATCAATTACAGGGTAGAGCCCATAATCCTGCCAATGCCCAAAGGTTAAGGGGCTGCAACCTCAAGCTCGCCCATCATGCCGCGCTCGGCATGCTCAAGGATATGGCAGTGGAACATCCAGGTGCCGGGGTGATCTTCCAGACGCACCAGGAACCGCACGGTTTTCTTTGCTGGGATGTTGATCGAGTCTCGCCAGGCAACAAAACGCGGCACCGCAGGGTTGTCGGACACGACCTGGAAACGAAATCCATGAAGGTGAAACGGGTGGTCCATTTCGGTGGCGTTAACGATTGACCATGCTTCAACGGCTCCCAGCCGAGCGTTCAGCGGGCTGCCATCGGGATACACTTTGCCGTTGATTGAAAACACCGGCCCCATCATTGTGCCGCTGGCGCTACCCGCTGCGTGGCCGCCGTGTGCGCCGCCGCCATTCGATTCGTCGAGCTTAAGTTCCCGTTGCACGCTGGCCGCTGGCAACTCGGGGATGATGGCGAGATTCGCGGGAACGGTTGGCGTGGGAATTGGGGCGGCATCGCCAAGTTTCATCTGGAAAACGGCGGCGTCTGGCAGTTCGCCCGTGCCATGGCCGCGGTCGTATCGCAGTGTCTTCCAATCGAGCGCCTCGCCCGCGCCGCCTGTTGCCACCACAAGCACATCAGCGCGCTCTCCTGGGACGAGCAGCAGATCGGTAAGCTCCCGGGGCGCGGTGAGGAGCCCACCGTCGCTGCCGATCTGGATCAATCGATGCCCGGGAAGTGCCAAGCGAAAATACCGTGCGTTGGCGGCGTTGATGAAGCGAAAGCGATGCAAGCCGCCGCGTTCCACAACGGCGCTCGGACGAGCACGTCCATTCGTTAAAATGACATTGCCTTGTCGCCCAAGCATGGCTTGCATAGGCTCAAAGTCCGGGAGCGTCCAATCGGCGTTAACGAGCAAATCATCCAACACGACGGTGCGATCTGTCGTTGTTTCGGGTTCGCCGTCGCCGCGAACAACAAACGCTCCGTACAGTCCCCGCTCCACCTGTTCGTGGGAACGCACGTGCGGATGATACCAGAACGTTCCCGCGTCAGGGGCGACGAACTCATAAGTGAATGTCGCCCCAGGGGCGATCGGCGATTGCACGGCAGGAACACCATCCATAGCGGCAGGGACGCGGATGCCGTGCCAGTGAATCGTTGTGGCTTCCGCCAGTGAGTTCTTAAACCGGATGCGAACGGTGTTTCCCGCGCGTGCCTCGATTCGCGGACCGGGCAGCAACCCGTTGTAGGTCCACATTGAGACGATTCGGCCCGGCGCTAGCTCTACGTCTGCGACCTTGGCTTCAAGCGAGACTTCAACCACATCCTCAGACGGATCAAGGTCTTCTGCGATCTCCGTTTCAAAGGGCCCGGCGGATGGCGGCACCTCGATGACCTTGGGAACCATTCCCATCGCCATGTCGTGGCCGCCCATGCAGCTAGCCAGGCCAACCGGGGCTGTGAGGACGAGGAGAAACTTACGGAACTGACGCATGGAACTCATCTTTCCACAATTTGATTGACAAGGCTCGTACAACCCGAGGCAGGGCAGTCTGCCTCTGCACGTCCCGTTCCACGTGTCATGAAATGCTCTGGAGGTGGGAGCGGGAGGCACAGGCCATGGGTTCTCGGGCCCTGGTGCCACTTGTGGCCGGAGGATTCAGAAACGCCCACGCAGCAAATGCGCACAGGTAAAATTGATGCGCACTTCGTGCGCTGTCGCCATGGTGTTTCCACATTGATGCACCCTTGCGCCCGTACGACGTGGGCGAGGGCCACCTCTGAACTTAGCGGCAGGAGGGTCGCTGCCGCAAAACTCCAAGCGAAGAGCCCCGCGTACTCGGCTACCATTTGGCGCGCGCCCTCATATCCAAAGTCGAAGACCGGCTACCAAAGCGACGTCGCTCACCGGTAGCTTGGCGGCGCGCGCGAGGTCTGCTGTCTCCGTCAACAGACGTTGCCAGGAGACGCCCACATAAGGCGCAAACTGACGCGCAATCTCGTACCGCAAGCGAAGCCCAAGTTCAATCGATCCGATGCCAGATCCCACGCCGAACTCGGGCACATCCTGGACGGCGGCACTGGTCTCGAATCTCCCCTGTGCGACAAGCCGTTGGGCAAAGAGCAGGTCGTAAGAGGCTGTAAGGTTTCCGGAGATATCACCCTTTTGGCTTACGAAAACGGTGGGCTCCACCTCGAACCAGCCAGGCGCCAATCCTTGAAGACCGACGGCAAGCGATGTGCGCGTGTTAACGTCGCCATTCCCGTATCCGAGGTCCAGCCGCGCGCCCATCTGCACGTCCCAGAATGGTGAAATGAGTCGCCCATAGAGGAGCTGAAGCTCACTCGAACCTTGTTTCGATCGCGTGCTTTGATCGCCCTCGGCTTTTGCCCAAATCCGGTTCCACGCGCCGCCCGCCCAGGCGACCAGATCGTACCGAATCCCGCCGTCGTCGGCCATTGGCGCGATTTCGAGCACCTCCGACATCACGAAGGTCTCTCGGCCCCATTTCATCATGTCGTGAGTCTGCGAATCCTCAGCGTGAGCCGTCGACGCCACTGCCAGCACGAGGCAAGCGATGGCTAAAGCCATGACGTGCTCAAAGCAATGCCAGCCAAGCGGCCGGCGAGACGCTTGGTGGACCTACCCGCCATGATGGCCTCCGCCGTGGTGCGGCTGCTCTTTTGGCGGCTGCTCTTTTGGCGGCTGCTCTTTGGGCGGCTGCTCTTTGGGCTGGTGCTCTTTATGGTCTTGGGGAGGCTGTTGGTCGGACTTCATCTGCTCATGGGGCGACCGCATGTCTTGCGTCGGCTCCGAAACCTCCACCACGCGGAACATGCCGGTCTCCATGTGAAACAGCAAGTGGCAGTGGAACGCCCAGCGGCCCGGCGCGTCTGCGTTGATGAGCAAAGACAAGCGTTCAGCCGGCTTAACATTCACGGTGTGCACTAGCGGAATGGAATCGCCGTGGCCGTTCTCGAGTTCCATCCACATCCCGTGCAGGTGCATCGGGTGGTGCATCATCGAGTCGTTCACCATCGTAAGCCGCAACCGCTCTCCGAAAGTGAATTTGATCGGCGCACTATTCTCGAAGGCAACGCCGTCGATGGACCACATGAAGCGCTCCATGTTACCCGTCAGGTGAATCTCGATTTCGCGCGACGGCGGCTTGAAATCGGGCCGAGGCTTTAAAACGCGTAAATCGGTATACGCAAGCACGCGCCAGCCGTCTTGACCAAGACCAAGGCCTGGCTCGTGTAGGCGGCTTCGGACGGTAGCGGGCGTCATGGCGTTGCCCGCACCATGGGTCGCCTCGTCGTGTGGAACCGCGGGGGAGACGGTCCCCGGCGCCCGCAGTCCCGAGGTGCGGATCGCACCTGCGGTGGCAAACTTCACTTGTTCCTTTGCGTCGCCTTCGGGCGCAGCTCCACCGTGACCTGCGTGGGCCGCTGACCCCGAAGGCATCGCCGTGCTTCCGCCTGCTTTGCTGTGATCCATGCCCGCCATGCCCGCGATTGCGTCGCCTCCATGATCCATACCCATGTCGGCCATCGTTAAGATCGGGCGCTTTCTACGAGGCGGCACGGCGGCGCTTTGCCCGTGCCGCGTTGCCAACGTGCCTCGGGTGTAGCTGCTTCGGTCAATCGACTCGGCGAAGATGGTGTAGGGGCTATCCCCTGGCGGAGCGACAATGACGTTATAGGTTTCTGCCGCTGCGATTCGAAACTCGTCGGTCTCTACAGGCTGGACGTTCTGGCCATTCGACTGCACCACCGTCATCGGCAAACCCGGGATCCGCACGTCGAAAATGGAGTTAGCGGACGCGTTGATGACGTGCAAGAGCACCCGCTCGCCAGGCTTATAGAGCCCCGTCCAATTCGATACAGGCGCAAGGCCGTTCATCAAGAAGGTGTACGTTGCCCCATTGACGTCCATGATGTCCGTCGGGTTCATCCGCATGCGCGCCCACATCAAGCGGTCGCTGATCGTGGACATAAGGCCGTTTTTTCCAACGTCACCAAAAAAGTCAAAAATGGTACGTTGCTGAAAGTTGTAGTAGTCGGGGTGCTTTTTCAGTTTCGCGAGAACGCGATAAGGATTCTCAAATGTCCAATCTGACAACACCACGAAGTGCTCACGATCAAAGGTGTACGGGTGAGGCTCGGCCGGGTCGATAATGAGAGGTCCGTACGTGCCCAACTGTTCCTGCAAACCCGAATGACTGTGGTACCAGTACGTTCCGTACTGCCGGAGTGCAAAGCGATACTCAAAGGTTTGGCGGGGATGAATACCGGCAAAGCTTATGCCTGGCACGCCGTCCATGTCAGGCGGCACGATCAGCCCGTGCCAGTGCAGCGACGTGTCCTCCTTCAACTTGTTCGTCACACGGATGATGGCCTGTGCTCCCTCTCGGAAACGCAGAAGTGGGCCTGGCACGGTGCCATTGATCGTGGTTGCCTGCGTGCGACGCCCGCCAATTTCGATGGTTGTTTCGGCAATGGTGAGGTCAACAACGGTGAACGCCCCTTCGGACCGGCGGGGCGCTGCTAGCGGGGCTGCATTGGCTGTCGAAGACTGGGCGTAACTTGGCCACAGCCCGGCACGCCCCGCCCACAGGCCAACTGCACCAGATGCCTTGACGAAATCACGCCTTGAGGGCGCCATCAGTTGTGTTCCACAGTCTTCGTTGACGAAAGGGCATCGCAGCTTCAATAGCCTAGCGGATGGGCATAAGCTCACCAGCAGCGTACGTCGGTTCTTCGAAGCTAGCCGTGCTTTGATTCTCGGGGCCTGGGGCAAACGACGTTCTACAAGTGAGGCGGAACGCCACGAGGGTAACGATGGCGTCACGCTGCGTGGCCTAATGGTCACGGTTGAAGCCGTGGCTACCGACGCCGGACTGATCGTTTACGCGAGTCAGGTTCGGGCGCAGGCTTTGCAGGTGCCAGGAGGACGGCCGCACGCTGCGCTTACGGCCTTCGAATCCCACCGTAAGCGGCACCTTCGCGACAACAGCAACCAGATTACCTACCCGCTCGTCACCACGCTTCAAAGCACGCCCAACGCGCGCACGGTTCGTGGCTACTCGATGTTCGGCATGAGCTTCATCTACGTCATCTTCGAAGATGGCACCGACATCTACTGGGCGCGAACGCGCGTGCTCGAGCAGCTCAGCCGCGTGAAGCAGATCCTGCCGCCCGACGTCTCGCCCGTCTTGGGGCCCGACGCAACTGGTGTCGGCTGGGTGTTTCAGTACGTGCTTGAAGATACGTCAGGTCAGCTCGATTTGGCCCAGCTCCGCGAGCTGCAAGATTTCACGATCCGGCCGGCGCTGCAGGCGGTAGCCGGTGTCGCCGAGATCGCTTCTGTTGGCGGCTTCGAGCGGCAGTACCAGATCGTCCTCGATCCCAATCGGCTCGCCAGCTATGGCCTCTCGCTTGGCGATGTGACCCGTGCGGTGCAGAACGCCAACTCCGAGGTTGGCGCCCGCGTGCTTGAGCTTGCCGGACGCGAGTACGTCCTGCGCGGGCGCGGCTACGTCCAGACGCTCGCAGACCTCGAGGCGAGCGTTGTCACGGTTGGGGCTGGCGGTAACCCGATTCGGGTTCGAGACATTGCGCGGGTGCAGTTCGGGCCTGAAATTCGGCGCGGCGCCGCAGACTACAACGCACGCGGAGAGGCCGTGGGCGGCATAGTCGTGATGCGCATCGGCTCGAACGCGCTTGAGGTGAACCAAGCGGTGAAACAAGCGATCGCGGGCCTGAGCCTGCCCGAGGGCGTGCGCATTGTGCCCACCTACGATCGCTCGGAGCTCATCCTGGGCGCCATCGGCACGCTCAAGACGACGCTCATTGAGGAAGGGATCATCATCTTCTTGATTTGCATCGTCTTCCTGTTTCACGTTCGCTCGGCGATCGTGGCGATGATCGTTCTGCCGCTCTCGGTGCTAACCACGTTCATCGCGCTTCGCTACCTTGGCCTTACGGCCAACATCATGTCGCTGGGTGGCGTAGCGATCGCGGTCGGCGAGCTCGCCGACGCTGTGATCGTTCTTATCGAAAACGCGCATGTGCGCCTCGCGGCTGCAGGCAAGAACGAGGATCGGAAGCGGATCATTGTGGACGCGTGCAAGGAGGTGGGCAGGCCCATCTTCTTCTCGCTTCTATTAATTACGGTGAGCTTCCTGCCCATATTCACCCTCGCAGGGCAAGCGGGACGTCTGTTCGCACCCCTCGCGTACACGAAGACGTTTGCGATGTTCGCCGCGGCGATTCTGTCCATCACGCTGGCGCCGCCCCTGATGGTTGTGCTGCTTCGCGGGCGTTTTCGTACTGAGGACGAGAATCCCACGAGCCGCGTTCTTCGATGGATCTACCGACCAGCGGTCCGCTTCGTCGTGCGCTTTCGCGTGCTCGTGGTGGCCATCGCGCTTTTGATGGTCGCAGGCACGGTGCCGATGTTTCTCCGACTTGGATCGGAGTTCATGCCCCCGCTCGACGAGGGCTCGTTGCTCGTCATGCCAACCACGTTCCCCGGCATCTCGATCGAAGAAGCGCGCCAAGCGCTTACGGCCCAACACCGCGTTATAATGAGCTTTCCCGAGGTCGCGTCCGTGCATGGCAAAGCCGGTCGTGCGGAGACCGCCACCGATCCGGCGCAGCTCGACATGAACGAAAGCGTAGTGGCCCTTAAGCCGCGAGAGCAGTGGCCCAAAACGTTCGAGCGCCGCTGGCATAGCGGGGCCCCTGCGTGGGTCAAGGTTCCCCTAAGATGGCTGTGGCCTGAGGAGCGTGCGCGCACATTGGACGAGATCTCACGCGACCTCGATGCTGCGCTGCAAATGCCCGGCTATCAAATGTCGATTTCGCCACCCATTCGCACGCGCATCGATATGCTTACCACTGGCGTCAGGACCCCGGTGGGCGTCGAGGTGTTTGGCGTCGACCTTGCAGAGATCGAGCGTCTTTCAATCGAGCTCGAAGGCCTTCTTAGGCAGGTTCCTGGCACGCGAAGCACGTTTGCCGAGCGCCAAACCGGGCGCGAATACATCGATGTCGTTCCCGACCGCGAGGCCATCGCACGCTATGGCCTAACGGTTCGTGACGTGCATGATGTCGTCGAGGCGGCGATCGGAGGCATGCCGGTGTCCACGGTCATTGCTGGCCGTTCGCGGTTCTCGATCAACCTGCGCTATGCAGCCGAGCATCGGGCGGATCCAGAGGCGCTCCGTAGCATCTTGGTCCCCGTCTCCATTTCGGAATCAATTGCAGGGGTTGACACCACCGGGGCGGGTGCAGGTACGTCAGCGTCGATGCAGAGCTCCTCGCCGTCGCGTGCTGCGAGCGGATCGATGGGCAGCATGAGCTCTATGGGGAGCAGCGCGGCGAGTGGCGGCATGCCGATGGGTTCAGGGCCGGCCGGGGGATCGCCTGCCATGGGAGGGGGAGGTGGATACGCCGCGGATCCCAGCGACAGATGGCGGCAGCCCGGGGCCGTTGTTCCCTTGGGCGTGATCGCCGAGGTCAAGGTTGTCACGGGCCCTCCCATGATCAAAGACGAAAACGGCCTCCTCGTTGGCTACGTTTTCGCGGACATCGACAGCTCGAAGCGCGATCTGGGCGGCTGGGTTCGCGACGCCAAGGCCCTCGTAGCGCAGCAGGTGACGCTGCCACCTGGCTCGCGGATCGAGTGGACCGGTCAGTACGAGTTCATGGCCGAGATGGAGGCACGGATGAAATTCGTCTTGCCGCTCACGCTGGCACTGATCGTGGTCTTGTTATTTCTGTCGATGAAAGGCTGGCCGCAAACATTTCTCGTCCTGACCAGCCTTCCCTTCGCGATTGCGGGAAGCGTGTGGCTTCTGGTGGCGCTCGATTACAATCTCTCAACGGCCGTCTGGGTGGGACTCATCGCGGTGGGTGGCGTGGCCGCGCAAACTGGTATCATCATCGTCGTGTATCTCGATGAGGCGTTCCAGCGCGCGCGCAGCGAGGGCCGCCTCCACAAGCCCGAGGACGTGGATGCGGTGGTCGTCGAGGGCGCGAGTCGCAACGCGCGTCCGATGGTTATGACAGTTGCCACCACTGTGCTGGGCCTGATGCCGCTGCTTTGGGAAGGCGGTGTGGGCGCCGACATCTCAGCACGAACGGCGGCGCCCGTGGTGGGAGGCCTGTGGTCATGCATGTTCCTGACGCTGCTGGTGATCCCGGCTGCGTACACGATCTGGCGGCGCAGGCAGCTGCGGCTTGAAAACCAAGGATAACGGCGCAAACGTACCCAATCATTCGATCGCCTCACGGATCTTGGGTAGCATATCCGGAGTTACCTTGGCTTGTCGCGGCGGCAACGGGTCTGCGCCGCGTTCGCCGTTTCGCTCGATGTCCTGTAGAAGCGCTTTCATTTCCGCGATTTCACGCATCTGGCTTGCGATGATCTGATCGGCCAGCTCGCGTACCCTTGGATCGCTGATCTCGGCGCGGCGCGCGTTGTTGATGGCGATCGAATGGTGCGGGATCATCGACTTCATAAAGGCTGTGTCGTCGATCAGCGCCTGGCTTCGGTTGATGGCCAGTAACCCAATTGCTGCAAGCACCGCGACGCCGACAACGGCGACCTTTGTCCGCATGCCCTGGTACATCGGCCACATGAACCCAAGCATGACGACAGTCATCACCGAGCCCATCAGGAGGGACGCGACGAATCGATTGATGCTAAACGTCGCATGATCGAACTCGTAAACAAGCTGGTACATCAGGAAAAACATAATTGGGACCGAGGCCGCAATCATCGCCACGAATCGCCACCACGACATGCTCATGTCTTTTTGCTCTTCCATGTCCTTGTGCGCTTCCATGGCTTCCCCCCTGGCTTTGTCGCTGCTCATCATCGATGAACACGAGAGCAAACACTGTGCCAAACAGGTGTTCGCGCCCTGAATTTGCAACCACCGCAACTCACAAAGGAAGCCGCCGCAATCTCAGCGCGTTCGCGATGACTGAAACCGAGGAAAGGCTCATGGCCGCGCTGGCGATCATGGGGCTGAGGAGGATGCCGAAGAAGGGATAAAGCAAACCCGCGGCCAGCGGAATGCCCAAGGCGTTGTAGATGAAGGCGAAGAACAAGTTCTGACGAATGTTCTTCATGGTGCCGCGGCTAAGGCGCCTGGCCCTCAGGATGCCTCTTAAGTCGCCTTTGACCAGCGTCACGCCTGCGCTCTCCATTGCGACGTCGGTTCCTGTGCCCATCGCGATGCCCACGTGCGCTTGCGACAAGCCCGGCGCATCGTTGATGCCGTCGCCGGCCATCGCCACGATGCGACCTTGTTTCTGGAAGTCCTTCACAACTTGGGCCTTCTGCTCCGGAAGCACGCCGGCGATCACCTCCGAAATCCCCAGATGCCCTGCCACGGCGTCGGCGGTTGTGCGGCTGTCACCCGTCAACATCACCACGCGCAGCCCCTCCTTTTGCAGACCGTGGATGGATTCGCGCGCCGATTCCTTCACGGGATCAGCAACGCCAATCAAACCTGCCGCTTTGCCATCGATGGCCACGAACATCACCGTCTGGCCATCTCGGCGCATGTCTTCGGCGCGCGCAACGAGCGCCCCGGGCTCAACGCCCAAGGAGTCGAGAAGCGCCCGATTGCCTACCGCCACACGCCGCCCCGCCACCGTGCCCGTCACGCCTTTGCCAGTGATCGAATTGAAGCCTTCGGTGGGATGCAAGGCAACTTCGCGCTCCTCGGCACCCGCGACGATCGACGCCGCCAGTGGATGTTCGCTGCTGCGTTCCAGGCTGGCCGCCAAGCTCAAAAAGGTCGCTTCATCACCGTGGGCAGGAACCACAGCCACCAGCTTAGGTTTGCCCTCTGTCAAAGTTCCGGTCTTATCGACCAGCAAGGTGTCTACCTTTTCCAACGTTTCGAGTGCTTCAGCGTTTCTGATCAGCACGCCGGCCGTGGCACCTCGGCCGGTGCCAACCATCACGCTCATGGGCGTTGCGAGTCCCAGCGCGCAAGGGCAAGCGATGATGAGCACGGAAACCGCATTCACCAGCGCAAATACGAACGCCGGCTGCGGACCCCAGATCCACCACACACCGAAAGCCAAAACGGCGACCAGAATCACCAAAGGAACGAACCAAGCCGCAACCTGATCCACCAGCCGCTGAATTGGCGCGCGGCTACGTTGCGCTTCGCCAACCATCTTGACGATCTGGGCAAGCAGTGTATCCCTACCAACCCGCTCTGCGCGCATGACCACGCCGCCGGTGCCGTTGACGGTGGCGCCGGTGAGTTTGTCTCCAACCCCCTTATCTACCGGCATCGGCTCGCCCGTAACCATAGACTCGTCAACCGATGTGGCCCCCTCGATGACAACGCCATCTACCGGCACCTTCTCGCCCGGCCGCACGCGCAAACGATCCCCTACCTGAACGTGTTCAAGCGGCACGTCCCCTTCCTGTCCGTCCGCAGAAAGGCGACGGGCGGTCTTCGGCGCCAAGCCCAACAGCGCCTTCAGCGCCAGACTTGTGCGGCTGCGTGCGCGCAATTCTAAAACCTGCCCCAGCAAGACAAGCACGATGATCACCGCCGCGGCCTCGAAGTACACGCCCACCTGCCCGTGCGGCTCACGAAAAGATGCGGGAACAACTCCAGGCGCCAACGTCGCGACAACGCTGTAGCCATAGGCAGCGCCAACGCCCATCGCGATCAGCGTGAACATGTTTAGGCTGCGGTTTTTGATGGAGGCCCACCCACGCTGAAAAAACGGCAGCCCCGCCCAAAGCACCACGGGCGTCGCAAGCAGCAGTTGGCCCAGGGTGAGCAAACGCGAAGGCAATCTTTCCATCGGGTTGGATGGGATGAGGTCGGCGAACATCACCAGCACAAGCGGCAGCGAGAGCGCCGCGCCCACCACAAAGCGCCTCGTCATGTCCTGCAGCTCGGGGTTGCTTTCCTCCGCCATCACGGTGCGCGGCTCAAGCGCCATTCCACAGATGGGACATGCACCCGGTTCGGCTCTGACGATCTCGGGATGCATGGGGCACGTATATTCAGTGCGCGACTCAGGCAACGTTACCGATTCCGGCTCGAGTGCCATTCCGCATTTGGGGCAAGAACCTGGCCCCATCTGACTCACTTCGGGATGCATCGGGCACGTGAAGGTGGCGGCGCTGGCCCCGGTTTTGGCCGCTTGCTGTACATGGCCTACCTCAGGTGGCGTTAAATACTTCGCCGGATCCGTGGCAAAACGCTCTCGACAGCGGGCGCTGCAGAATGAAAATGATTCGCCCTCGTGGGTCAGGTGCCCCCCCTTGGCGGAGGCAATGTTAACCATCATACCGCAAACGGGATCGCGAACCTCGAAGTTAGACGGCGCGGTTAAAGTGGCTTGATGCGTTTCATGCTGGTTCATGGTGTTCATGGCGGTCTCTCTGTCTGATCAAACGCACTGCGGACGAAACCATTACAGTGAGGATCCAGTTGGAGATCAATCGATTGCGGCCTCGCCATCCCTCCATGCCCCGCCCCTTCCGCTCGCCTTTGAACCCCTAAAAGGTAGGCCGTCTGGCCCGCATGTCAACACCCCTGCCTCCGCAAGGAAACGACGGAACGATCGGCATCAGCGCCAGCCTAAGGCGCAGGGTAGGAAATTTCCGCGATGGTCAGCGTGCGGGTGCCCGCGTGAAACTTGATCGTCACCGTGTCGTCGAGGCGCTTGCCCAACAGCGCCTTGCCCACCGGCGATCGCCACGAAATGGCGCCCGAAGGGGCATCGGTTTCGTCGGCACCCACGATGCGATAAACGTAGGTTTCCCCTTCTTCGTCTTCTACCGTGACGGTGGCGCCGAAAAACACGCGCTCGTTTTGCCGCTGTTCGCGGGGATCGGCGATCACCGCCACATCGATACGCAGGCACAAAAACCGAATGCGCTTGTCGATCTCGCGCAGCTGCTTCTTGCGATAAATGTATTCCGCATTCTCGGAGCGATCGCCTTCCGCGGCGGCGTCGGCCAGGGCGCTCACCACCTCGGCGCGCTTTTTGAACCGCAGGTAGTCTAACTCTTCCGTCAGCTTTCGGTAGCCTGCCGGCGTAATGTAGTTTTTTTCGGCCACTGGTTCCTCAGCGGTTGTCGCTTTGGCTGGGGACGCTGTTTTGCGGGCCATGGTGGTGGCCAGGTTAACGCACAAATCCGCAGCGGGGCTGCGTTTGTGCCTGCGTACACCCGGTTTTTTGCATCCGTGCCCCAAGCTGGCCAAACTGCCCTGCTGTGGCCAAACGCAAACGCCAAAAACTGCCGCTATGGGTCTGGGGCCTGGCGTTGGCCGTGGCCCCGCTGCTGGCATTGAATTTGGCCGTGGCCACCTGTGGGCGCACGGTGGTGTTTCCGCTGTCGCCATTTTTCCTGCGCGAGAAGGCCCACGCTCTCACGGCGTACGCGCGGCACCGGCTTGATTGTGTGCTGGTGGGTCACGATGGCATTGATGTGTTGGTGAGGCAAACCGAAGCCCGCCACAAACTGCCACGGCATTTGCTAGCGGCGCTGGTGATGGTTGAATCAAGCCAACGAGTGCATCGCATTTCGCCTACCGGCGCCATGGGGCTTACGCAGCTTATGCCAGGCACCGCGCGGGATCTGAAAGTAGCCGATCCGTTTGATCCTGCCAGCAGCCTGGATGGCGGGGCTCGGTATTTGGGCTGGCTTTTGCGGCGCTATCACAACAAGTGGCCACTGGCGCTGGCGGCGTACAACGCAGGCGCTGGCAATGTAAAGGATCGCGTGCCTCACAATGGCGAAACAGAACATTATGTGCGCAAAGTGTTGGCGGTACACGCTGGCATGCGACGTGTGGAACGGGCGCCACGTGTGGCGATGAAGTAGGGCTTAGATCCGTGTTCGGCGTTTTGGTTGCCTCGTTGGTTGCTGTGCTAGGCGCAAAAGCTCAAGCCGTAGCTGCACCGCTGCCGTTTGATGCGAAGCCTTGGGCGATTCAAGTCAAGCCCGCCGCCGGCGCGCCAAAAGCCATCGGGGACTACAGCCGCGGTTGCGTGCAGGGGGCCGTGGTGCTTCCTGAGCATGGGCCAGGCTATCAGGTGATGCGCCCAGCGCGCCGCCGCAACTTTGGTCATCCGGCTCTGGTGGCCTTCGTGCAACGATTGGCAAAATCCCTACGCAAGCAAAAGCTGGGGCCACTGATGGTGGGCGATCTGGCACAACCGCGCGGTGGACCGGCTCTGAGCGGACACGCCAGCCACCAGACAGGGCTTGACGTGGACCTATGGTATGCGCATCCGCCTGAAGCGAAACAACGACGGCTGACCTCTGACGAACGCAACCAATCTGAACTTCTGCCGGTTGTGGATCTAGGCAACCGAACATTGAACAAACGCTGGCAGCCCAGCATGACAAAGACGCTGCGCTTGGCTGCGCGCGATCCGGCGGTGGATCGCATTTTTGTTCACGCGCGCATCAAAAAGACGTTGTGCGAATCAGCAGGCGAAGACAAGGCTTGGCTCACCAAGCTTCGCCCCTGGTGGGGGCACCACGATCACTTTCATGTGCGTCTGCGATGTCCCTCAAACAATGCCGAGTGCCAATCGCAGCGTCCGCTTGATGGCGACCCCGAATGCGATGCCAAACTTGATTGGTGGTTTTCGGAAGCCGCCTCGGCCACGCAGGCACGCCGACGCGCTGAAGATCAGGCCACCAAAGCCGAACGATCCTTGCCCGAGGGTTGCCGCGCGGTTCTGCAAGCGCGGTAGCGCTTCATTTACACCTGCGGCAACATCGCCTGGGGCGCACGCTTGGGAATGGCGCCCAGTTCGTAGTCGTTGTTTGCGGAGGTGTTGATGTGGAACAATTTGTTCAGAGGGCACACCTTCGTAACGGCCGTAGCAAGAATGATGGTGCCGCCCACCAACGCGGCCAAAGCCGGCCCGCGACCCTTTTTCAGTCCACCCAACCAATTAAACCCCAACATCATTAAAGCCGGACCCAGCACGCTGCGTGCAAATCGGTCGGCGCGTCCTACGTTTTCTTTCATATTTGTTTCTCCTGCCGAAATGGGCTGCAAGCGTGACGCCAAAGCTGGGCGGCGCGGACTGGCAAAGCCAGAGTTCGCAAGTCAATGTATTCCGTGCTAGATGACGCAGCGTGGCGGCGGGTTGAGAGTTCGATCCTCTTGCCACGGCTTGGAAGGAGCCCAGCATGAAACCGAACAACGTTATCGTCGTAGGCGCGTCGGCCGGAGGCCTCGATGCCCTGTGCAAACTTGTCGTGCAACTGCCAGAGCGCTTCGAAGCGCCGGTGTTCGTGGTTCAACACATGGCGCCCGACGCGACGGGCGAGGTGCTCGTAGACGCCCTCAACAAGGCTGGCAAGATCAAATGCACGCTCGCGAAGCATGGCGAGATTTTCAAGGTGCCGCATATCTACGTCGCGCCCGCAGATCACCATCTCATGATCAAGAAGGACACGATCATGGTGACCAAGGGGGCGCGCGAGAACCGCTCCCGGCCTGCCATCGATCCCTTGTTCCGGTCGGCCGCGGTGGCGTACGGCAGTAGAGCCATCGGCCTTTTGCTCACAGGTCAGCTCGACGACGGTACCGCGGGGTTGATCGCGATCAAACGCTGCGGCGGTGTGTGCGTTGTGCAAGATCCCAAAGAGGCCGCCTATCCGGCGATGCCCGCGAATGCCTTGCTGCACGCCAAAATCGACCATTGTGTTCCGATCCCCGAAATGGGGGCCTTGCTCTCGACGCTTTTGCAGCGACGCCCAGGCAAAAGTGCGCCCATTCCACCCGACATCGCCATCGAGGCGAAGATCGCCGAGCGGGTGTTGAGCGACTTGAAGTCCGTCGAAGCGCTCGGCGATCAGGTTCCGTTCAACTGTCCGGGCTGCGGAGGTGTGCTATGGGAGATCCTGCAAGGTTCCATGTTGCGCTTCCGGTGTCATACCGGACACTCCTACACAGCACCGGTGTTGCTCGCCGAGCAATCAGCCAAGGTGGAAGAGACGCTGTGGGTCGTTTTGCGAATGCTGGAAGAACGCAAAAACCTGCTGTCGAAGCTGGCGCTCTCCGACCGCGGAGCGCAGGCGCGCTCGGCCTCTGAGCGCGCCCAGGAGTCCGCAGTTCACATCGACCGCATTAGAGCCATGCTGAGCAGCGTCGACAAGGCGAGTGAATTGCGAGGCAAGCGAACGCATCGTGCGCATAAGTCGCGATGAAACCGCTTCCTTAAGCTAGCGCCCACATGTGCCGATGATGAGCGGCAGCCACCTGTGGATCAGGCATGAAAAGCTCACCCTCAACCGACTCGTCTTTGAAGCCGACGCATCAAAAGCTGGGGCACCCCCAACTATCGATGCGAAAGTCGGTTGTGTGACCCAGCGTCAGGGGGCCGCTCTCAAGGCTGAGGCGAAGCTGCGCCAAGCCATGGTCGCATCCGAGGCGAAGCTTCAAAAGGCCATGATCCGGGCCGAGGCAAAGCTGCGTCGCGCGAAAAAGCCAGCCGAGGAAAAGCTCCAACAGGCGCTGGTTGAGGCTGAGGTTAAGCTTCGGCAAGCTTTGGTGGAAGCCGATGCGAAACTCAGGCAGGCGGAGGGGCCAGCCGAGGCGAAGGTGCAGCGGGCGCTGGTGGAGGCTGAAGAAAAGCTGAAGCGGGCGGCGATTCAGGCAGATGAGAAGCTTCGACAGGCGCAGCAAGAGCTTGCTTATCAGCGCGACGTGTTTGAGCGCTTCTTTGCGCTTTCGCTCGATATGATGAGCATCTCATCCTCAGACGGATATTTTACCCGGGTGAGCCCCTCGTTCGATGCCCTTGGCTACACCCATGACGAGCTGCTTTCAAGGCCGGCCTTGGATTTTGTCCATCCCGACGACAGGGCCAAAACCCAGGAGCAGCTGGCAAAGCTTGTTTCAGGCATGCCGACCATCACGTTTGAGAATCGATTTCGCTGCAAGGATGGCTCGTATCGATGGCTGTCGTGGGTAAGCGGACCGGATTCCGTGGGCACTATGTATTCGATGGCCCGCGACGTTACAGACGCCAAACATAAACAAGAAGAATTGGCGCATGCGAAGGATGTGGCGGAAGCGATGAATCGCGAGCTTGAGTCCTTCAGCTATTCGGTTGCCCACGATCTTCGTTCTCCGCTGCGAAGCATTGACGGATTCAGCCAGGCATTGCTTGAAGATTACGTTGAAACGCTGGACGCTGAGGGCAAGAAATATCTTGCGTTCATCCGCGAATCTGCCCAGCACATGGCCGAACTTATCGACGACCTGCTTGGGCTTTCGCGTGTCACGCGAAGCAATTTGCACCGGGAAGACGTCGATCTGACCGCGCTGGCTCACGCTGCGGTGTCACGCCTTCGCAGGAGTCAACCCGATCGCCGGGTTGAGATTGTGATAGCGGAGGGGCTTAGAGATCAGGGTGACTCGCATCTGCTGGCCGTTGCGCTTGACAACCTTTTTGGCAACGCTTGGAAATTTACCTCGAAGCGTCTTGATGGGCGCATCGAGTTCGGCACCACGTTGGTGGGAGACCGAAAGGCGTACTTCGTTCGCGACAATGGGGTTGGTTTTGATATGGCTTTCGCGAGCAAGCTTTTTGGTGTGTTTCAACGCCTTCATACCACGAGTGAGTTCGAGGGAACCGGCGTAGGACTGGCAACCGTGCAACGCGTGGTTAGCCGACACGACGGCCACACGTGGGCCGAAGCAAAAGTAAACGACGGTGCCACCTTCTACTTCACGCTTTACGAAAAGGGGTGCGTTTATGAGCAACGATAGAGTGATTCTCTTGGTAGAGGACAATCCAAAAGACGAGGCTCTAACACTGCGTGCACTAGCCAAGAGCCATTTCGTAAATCCAATTGTCGTGGTTCGCGACGGCGTTGAGGCGCTTGACTATTTGTTCGCGCGTGGCGCCCACGCGGGTCGCGACCCGGAAGCCGTGCCCCAAATAGTTTTGCTTGATCTAAAGCTTCCGAAGATCGACGGGCTGGAAGTGCTTAGAGAGCTGCGGTCCAATGACCTCACCAAACATCTTCCGGTTGTGGTTTTGACGTCTTCATTGGAAGAGCAGGATCTCATTACCAGCTACGGCCTTGGCGTGAACAGCTACGTGCGTAAACCGGTTGATTTTGTTCAGTTCATGGAGTCAGTGCGGCAACTTGGCCTGTACTGGCTTGTTCTAAACCAAGCCGCCCCAGTACCCCGAAAGTCCTGAACCATGGGCAAGCCGCTGCGTGTTTTGTTCGTGGAAGACGTTGAACAAGACGTTATGCTGGTTGTGCGCGCTCTTAGGCAGCGTGGTTTTGATCCTTCGCACGAGCGTGTGGACACCCCCGAGGCGATGTCACTGGCTTTGCAAAATCAACCGTGGGACGTCGTGATCTCAGATTATACGCTGCCTGGCTTCAGCGCGCCCATGGCGCTGGCGCTCGTGAAAGAGCGAGGCATTGATCTGCCCTTCATCATTGTTTCAGGAACGGTCAACGAAGACGTTGCGATCGAGTCCATGCATGCGGGCGCCCATGATTTCATGGCCAAATCCAACCTTGGTCGCTTGATCCCCGCCATTGAAAGAGAGCTGCGAGCGGTCGCCACGCGGATTGAACAAAGGAAGATGCAGGACCAGCTGCTCATCTCCGACCGTATGGCTTCAATGGGAACGTTGGCCGCTGGTGTGGCCCACGAGATCAACAACCCCTTGGCTTGTGTGATGGCCAATCTAGACCTGATTGCAACAAACATTCACGTGCAAACAGAGAAGCTGGGACTTCAGGTAGCCTTTGGGGAGATGCGCGAAGAACTGAACGATGCTCGTGTGGCCGCCGAGCGCATTCGAAAGATCGTTCGCGATTTGAAGGTGTTTTCACGCAATGACGAGGACAAGAGGAAACCCATACACATTCAACCCATGATCGAGTCAACCTTGCGGATGGCCTGGAATGAAATTCGTCACCGCGCACGCGTGGTCAAGAATTACAGCCAAACGCCACCAGTGGAAGCAACCGAATCTGGTTTAGGGCAGGTGTTCTTGAACTTGGTGGTGAACGCTGCCCAAGCGATGGTTGAGGGCCGGGCAGAACAAAATGAGATCCGCATCTCCACCTCGACTGACGCAAGGGGATACGTGGTGGTCACGATCGCTGACACAGGGTCTGGGATGTCACCCGATGTACTAAGTCGACTTTTCACACCCTTCTTCACAACCAAAGCGGTTGGTGTGGGAACAGGCCTGGGGTTGTCGATCTGTCATCGTCTTGTGGTTAGTTTTGGAGGCTCCATCGAGGTAGAGAGCAAAGCGGGGGAGGGAACAACTTTTGAAATTTCGCTTCCGCCAGCCGCGGCCGAAGCTGCCGAAGAGGTGACCATGGCTGTATGCGACCGGCCTGCGCCAAGGCGCGGCAAGATTTTGATGGTGGATGACGAAAAAATGATCTGCACTGTGGTGCAGCGAACTCTAATGGCGGCGCATGACGTTGTTACAACCCAAAGTGCGGAGGAAGCGCTCCGGCGAATTCGCGATGGGGAACACTTCGACGTCATCATCTGCGACCTTATGATGCCGCAGATGACAGGCATGGATCTTCATGATGCCCTCAGGACGTTTGCTCCCGCCCATGCTGCAGAGATGATCTTCCTCACAGGTGGAGCCTTTACGCCCCGGGCACGAGCCTTCCTTGATGAAACGCCTAACCAGCGTGTTGAAAAGCCTTTCGACCCAGTGCATCTGCGGGCGCTGATCAACGACCGCATTCGTCGTGCCGAGGACGACGTTTGACCCTGCCGTTCTCAGCTAGGCCGCGTGTGCGCAAAACGATTCAACAGCGCCAATGACGGCCTCAGCTTTGAGTGGCTTCGGCAGCAGCCCATCCGCGGGGATGGCTTTCGCGACGGCATGACCCGCCGCGGTGATCAAGACCACTGGCACCTTTGCCAACTGCCAGTCTGCGAGCTGCCGTTGGCGAAACTCTGCCCCACCCATGACTGGCATCATCAGGTCAAGCAGGATCAAGCAAGGGAGCCCGTGCTTACGAAGAGCGTCCAGCGCCTCTTGACCGTTCGCGGCCGCTATAACGGTGTGACCTTCGTCTTGCAGCAAGCTGCAGATGGACTCGCGGATGTCGTCATCATCATCGACAACAAGGATAAAATCAGATTCGGTCATTTTTGGTGGGGTGGTGTAGGGGAAGCGCGACCACGAAACAGGATCCGGCCCCCATACCCTCTTCAACATATATCTCCCCACCGTGCGCTTCCACAATTTTTCTCGCTATCCACAGCCCCAGACCCAGCCCACCAAGGTTAGGGGAGGCGGCACGCTCGAACTGCTCAAAGATCCGCTTCCGGTCCTCCAGGGCGATGCCAGGCCCCTCATCCTGGATGCGCAGGATGGCTCGATCGTTGACAAGGTGTGTCTTGACAATGACCGGTTTGCCCGCCGGCCCGTACTTTAGGGCGTTCTCAAGCAGATTTGTCACGACCTGATTCAGTCGATCTGGATCCCAAAGTCCCTCAATTTTGCCCGTGCCATCGAAGCCAAATGTCACACCCCGCCGGTCCGCTTCCTCGGCCATCGCTGCAAGGGCCTCTCCCACAAGAGCCACCAGATCCGTCTGCCTCACATTGAGGACCAACTCGCTGCGAGACATGCGAGACACGTCAAGAAGCTCCTCCATGAGGCTGGCTAGCCGGTCGGCCTGTTTGGACATGATCGCGAGGCGATGCGCCAGCTTGTCTTTGGGCGTCGTGCTGAGCTTATCGGTGGCCACGAGCCTGCTAAGCGTGGAGATCTGCAAGGTAAGGGAGGTAAGGGGGGTCTTCAACTCATGTGATGCGATCGAAAGAAATTGGTCGCGAATGCCGACGGCCTCGATCGCTTGCTCATACAGCTGCGCGTTCTCGATGGCAACGGCCGCACGACGCGCAACCTCTTCGACGAATTCAAGCTCATCTTCAGTATAGCGAGCCCAAGAATTCATACGAATCAAGCTAAGTACTCCGATGACGCGTCTTCGGCTCACCAGTGGCAGCAAAATCGTCGACCGCAAACCCAGTTTGCGCAACATCTCAAGGTGGCCTTCATCGCGCGCCATGCGCTTCAACATCTCTTCGCCGATCTCCGGCGTGAACCGGGCCTGTCCTGTCTCGATCACGCGTGCGACGCCAAATGCTTCCTTCAAAGCGGACGGATAACGCCGCCTAATTGCCTCCAAAAGCTCCTTCTTTTCGAGATCCAAAGCGGCAATGGCCACTCGTTCGGTTAACCCTTGAGGGGTTATGAGTTCCACCACGCAGGCATCTGCCACCTCGGGAACGGCAAGCTGCGCAACCTGATGGAGCGTGGTCCGATGGTCCAGGCTTTCAGCAAGGACGGTGCTGACCTCTGCCAGGAACCTCAATTGATCCAGGGCGCGGCGTTGTGCCGTTATGTCAATGCCCGTGCCAACGAAGCGCACGGGCTTTTGGCTGTCATCAAAGTAGGTGCGGCCCCGCATGTGCGACCAACGCTCAATGCCACCTGCCGCGCCGCGAATGCGGTAGGCGATGTCGAAGACACCACCGGAAGAAGGGTGCAAAGCGCTTGTTACGGCCGCCTGAACGCGTGTTTGATCTTCGGGGGAGATCGCCTCCATCAGCATGTCTGCCGTGACGCTCACATCGCCGGCCAGCCCAAAAAGCGCACGGTAGCGCTCGTCGCAGCGGACGCTTCCCGTTTGTGGGTCGAAGTCGAAAGTGCCGATAGAAGCCGCATCCATCGCCAGCCGCGTCCGCTCCTCTGCGTCCTTGACCCGATCACGTGAAAGAACGAGATCGGTCACGTCGTATGCAAAAACCATAACGCCTTCCACGGAGCCTGTGCCACTGCGAAGGGGCTGCAAAACGCCATTCATAAAAATGGGCTGCGCAGGTCGGTCCAGGGTGGCGGGCATAGTGACCGGATACTCTCTGGCTACGTACGGCTCACCCGTTTCGAAAACTTGCCTGAGAAGCGCAACGGTTCCGGCCGCCTCCAGTTCTGGCATGACTTCCTGCACCGTCTTTCCCACCATCTCTCTGTCGCCGGCCAAACGTTGGTTCAAAGGGTTCGACAGCTCATATCGAAATTCCGGTCCACGAACGAT
>JBBSJE010000040.1:0-36156 GCA_038257535.1 Polyangia bacterium | reverse complement strand
TGGGGTGTTTCGGACGCTACGCCGGGGCGCCGCCCAAACGGGCAAGCAAGTCGGCCAGCGTGGGGGCCTTGGCGCCCCCTGGTAGCTTCACCGACAAGCTAAACAGCTCGCGCGGCTCCGACACCAGCGAAAGCTCGACAGGCTCACCAAACGCCTCGGTAAAGAAACCCTGCAGTTCAGGCAACATCCCCGAAAACGTTTCAGCCGAGCTAGGAGCCGCCAATCGATCGTTAACCCGCAACAGCAGTTCATTGGTGGCAAATTTCAGCTTGCCCGCCAAGCTGGGTTCGGCTTCCAACAAACTGGCGACATGCACCGCCCGTTGCAAGCTGTCGCGCAGCCGCTCGCTCGCTGCCGGCGCTTCGCGCTTGCGACTGTAAAGCAGACCCACGCGGCCTTTGCTTTCGTCGATGTAGTAGTCGCTGCCGTGGCCCACGAACAAAATGCCAGGCCCGCTGGGCACGTGGTCGTAGGGGGCCACGTCGATCATCAGCTCGTGCAGCTTGCTGTTACGAATCCAATCATGAAACACAGGCACAAACGCCTCCAGGTGCACATCGTGCTGGGAGGCGAACAACTTTATCTGCAGCTTCTCAGGAATCATTAAGCCTGTCCTTGCGCGCTTGAAAGGTTGGAACCCAGGCGGGCGTAGCATTGGTGAGCGGCGTCCACAAACAGCTGCGCCTCTTCAATCAACACGTGCGCCGCTTCAAACGAATCGGCCTTGCCGCCCTCTTCGTGCGTTTTGAGCAAGATGTTGGCGAAGCGCGGTCCTGCAAAGGGATCGTAGAACAGCTTGGTGTCGCAGAAGTGCTTCTTGAACTCATCAACGACCTCGTTGGGATCATCGCTTAAGTTTTGATTGCGATCCTTGGTCAGCGCGCGCGCCGCTAGCAGCATGGCGCTGTAGGCGCGGAAAGCCGCACCTTTGTGGTCGTTCTTCTCAAGCAGCTCTTGCGCCTCGAACACCTCGCGTTCGGCACCCGCCAAACCCACCTCAACAAACGGCACAACTTCGCCGGCGCATTCGCCTACGCCCATGTCGCCAATGGTGTAAACGCGGGGATCGCCCCAGTCGCTGTAAAACGAAGCGTCTTGCTCAAATGTGGGGATCACCTGCAGCTCGTCCACCAAGGTGCGGATCTCTTTTTTTCCTACCCGCGCGATGTACGTGTTGAAGGTTTCGTCGCTTTGCCGTTCCGCCACATATTTGCCCACAATGCGTTTGACCGCTTCAGGCACCCGCTTTGAGGGGATAGCGCCAATGGCCATGCCATACGAGCCCGCGTTGTTTTCCCACTGGCCACCCACCACCAATTGGAAGTGGGGCACGCGGCGTCCGCCCACGTTGCGGCTCACGCCTAGAAAGCCTAGGTCGGCCACGTGGTGTTGCCCGCAGGAGTTGAAGCAGCCGCTCGCTTTAATGTGCAGCGCTTTGGCCGCGTCGGGAAGGTTGTCCACTTCGGCTTTAAGCTGACGGCCGAGTTCTGCCGAAAGCGAGCGCGACGACGAAATGCCCAGTTTGCAGGTGTCGGTGCCGGGGCACGACGTGATGTCTGTGATGGTGCCGGCGCCCCCGCTGCCCAAGCCAATGGCGTGCAGCTCAGTTTGCAAAGCCGGCAAATCGCCGTTGCTTACCCAACGCAAAGTGAGGTTTTGATCGGCGGTGGCGCGCAAGGTGTCACCCGTGTATTTGCGCATCAGATCCGCAAGCGCGCGCGCTTGGTCGGCGGTGAAGTCGCCCAGCGGCAGCGTGATGGTAACGGCGGAATAGTTTTCCTGCGCTTGCGGCCGCACGTTGGTGCGCTGCCAAGCCGCAAACGTGGCCGAAGGGGCCGCGGGCAATGGCGCTGCAGGGCGCAGTGGCGTTTCATCGGTGACGTGCAGGTCAGAGATAAAGGATGTCCAGCGCTCGTCGGGGCGCAGCTTGGCGCGCTCTTCGAGCACCAGGCGTTTGAATTCCTCAATGCCCAGCTTCTTGGTGAGGAACTTCAAACGGGCTTTCGCGCGGTTGGCTTTTTCACCCAGGCGCGCAAACACGCGGCAGATCGCTTGCGAGATCGGCAACAGCTCGGTCTCAGGCAAAAACTCCTCGAACACCTGCGCGTTTTGCGGCACGGCTCCCAAGCCGCCGCCCACAACAAAGCGGAAGCCGCGCTCCAGCTTGCCATCCACCATGCGGGTTTTGGCGATCGCGCCAATGTCGTGGAAATTCGCCAAGCCGCAGGGCTGATCTTGGCAGCCGGAGAACGCAATTTTGAATTTGCGGCCGAAATCCTGGCAATCGTCGTGGCCCAGCAGAAAGTAGGTGAGCGCGTTGGCGTAAGGGGTTACGTCAAATGATTGCGTGTTGCATACGCCCGCAAACTGGCAGGCGGTGACGTTGCGCACGCTGTTGCCGCAGGCTTCACGGGTGGTGATGCCCACCGCGGCCAATCGGCGCGACAGATCCGGTGTGTCTTCAATGTGCACAAAGTGAAGCTGAATGTCCTGCCGCGTGGTTACGTGCAAGATCTGGTCAGAATACTCTTCGGCCAGCTCTGCCAGCACTTCCAGTTGCCGGGCGCTCATCTTGCCGAAGGGGATCTTGATGCGCATCATGCCGGGCGCGTCCCAAACCGTGACCGGACCCTTGGTGAGCGTGCCGCAAGGGAAGTTCAGCTCCTGCGACTTTTCGCCGTCGTGCCTTTGACCGTTGTCGTAGCGCTGGCCGTATACGCCGCGGCGTAGCCGGGTTTCGGCGAACAGCTTCTCTTCGATCTTGTTTTGCTTGCGCAGGTTGATCTGCGTTTCAAACACGTCGATTTCACGCGCCATATTTTCGGGCATCTGGCCCGACAATTGAGATTTCCAGGTTTGGGAGGATGATGACATGTTGCGTTGTTCCAGCTGAGGGCCCGAACCGAGGGAACGGCGGGGTGCCGAATATTACAAGGTTTGGTCTCGAAATCCACGCGAAGGCGAGGGACGTGATTTCGGCCACCCCAAGCGCCCCGCAAACGTTTTCACCCGAAACGTTGCGCCCCTGACGGTGGTAGCTTGTTGGCTTCATGAACAAACCAAACCACCTCGTCTCCGGTAGCGAAACAAGTCGGCGCGCGATTCTCAAGTACATGGCCCTAGGCGGTGTGGGTTTGTCGCTGGGCGTGGCGCGAGCGGCAAACGCAAAACCCAAAGCCAAGCAAACCATTCCGCTGGGCCTGCAAATGTGGTCGGTGCGGGAAGAATGCGAGAAAGACTTTGACGCGGCCTTGGCGGCGGTTGCCAAAATGGGTTTCACGGGGGTGGAATTCGCCGGCTACTACAAATACAAGGAAGACGCCGCCGGCCTGCGCAAGAAGCTCGATGAACTAGGCCTCAAGCCGGCTGGAACGCACATCGGCACCAAATTCCTTGAAGGCGACGAACTACCCAAAACCATCGCCTTTCACAAATCCCTGGGTTGCTCCTTGCTCATCGTGCCCAGCGACAAGCGCTTCACCGATCCCGATCAATGCAAAGCGTACGCAGAGACAATGAGCAAAGCCGCTGCCGCCCTGGCCAAAGAAGGCATGGTGTGTGGCTATCACAATCACACCGTCGAGTTTGACAAGCTGGGCGATTCAACTTACTGGCATGCCTTTGCAGACCGCACCTCGAAACAGGTGGCCATGGAGTTGGACATCGGTTGGGCGCGCAAGGCCGGCCAGGATCCAGTGGCGCTCATGAAAGCGTATCCGGGCCGGATTCGCAGCGTGCATGTCAAAGCCAAACCCGAAGAGGGCAAAGGCAAGGCCTTTATCGGCCAAGACAGCTACAATTGGAAGCGGGTGCTCAAAGCCTGCCACGACGTGGGCGGCACCGAATGGTTCTTCGTTGAACAAGAAGAATACCCCGATGGGAAAACACCCATGGAGTCGGCGGCGATTTCGCTCGCGGGGTTGAAGAAGATCCTCAAAGGGATGAACAAGCTGGGGTAGCGGCGGCTGTCAGGCCTTGGGCGGTACCTAGGCTACGCCGCGCGCACCGTCTTGAGCGCGCCCGCCCAAGCCGTTAGCTGATCAAACAATGTACCCAAGGTTTTGATGTGCCTTGGGTCCGGTTTGAAGGTTGTGTAGTTTTCAAAATCGGTGGCTAAAGATAACGCCACCTGCGCCCGCACGGTGGCCACTTGCAGTTCCGCCAAAATGAGCCTCAGCTGCTCAACCGACCGTGCGGCGCCCAAGCTTCCGTAGCCCACGAAACCAGCCGCTTTGTTGTTCCATTCGGCGTAAATGAAATCGAGAGCGTTCTTCAGCGCGCCTGATGGGGCGTGATTGTATTCCGGGGTTACGAAGACGAAGCCATCAAACTGGGCGATGCGCGCCGCCCAAAGTTTTGTGTGTGGCTTGCTGTATTTGCCCATGGACGGCGGAATGGGTTCATCAAGCAGCGGCAAATTGAAGTCTTGAATGTCCACAAGCTCGAACGTGGCGTCGTTACGACCTTGGGCGTGCTCAAGCACCCACTTGGCCACCACCTCCGCCTTGCGCCCCGGCCGCGTGCTGCCCACCACAATTGCCAATTTTACCATCGCAATTCCTCCACCCTAGATCCAGATTCGAACATCCATTTGCGGCCAACATGGGCACGCCACTTTGGTTCTTACCATTTGATGACCGATCGGCAAGCGGCCACTCCGCGGGGCTGTGTGGTGATCGAGTGGTCTTATGGGTTGGCCTCGTAAACGCGAACATAGTCCACGCGCAACGCCTGCGGAAAAATCGATTCGTCAATGCCCTGCATGCCGCCCCAGGCGCCACCGATGGCCAGATTCAAAAGCAAGTACTCGGGCTCGTCGTAGGGCCATTCGTCGTGCCCCTTGTGTTCGTTGGCGAACGTGAAAACCTTTTCTTCGTTAAAGAAGAAGTCGATCTTCTCGGGCGACCATTCGATGGCGTAAACGTTGTACGTCTGCGAGATGTTTTTCGCTGGCGTTTGCTTGCCTTTTTCCGTGTCTTGCCGGTGGTTGTAGGCCCCCGTGTGTACGGTGGTGTGAATCACGTCTGGCATAAAGCCCACGTATTCCATGATGTCAATCTCGCCGCACTGGGGCCATTTGAGCGTGCTTTGATAAGATGTTCCCAGCGTCCAAATGGCGGGCCACACGCCTCGCCCTTTTGGCAGTTGCGCCCGCGCTTCGATGCGCCCGTATTTGAATTCGCCTTTGCCTTTAGTGTGCAAGCTGGCCGACGTGTATTCGTGGCCCTCGAAGTTGTCCTTGCGGGCTTCGATGACAAGCGCGCCGTTGGCAACTCGGGCGTTCTCTAAGCGTCGCGTGTAAAACTGTTTTTCTTCGTTCCGCACATAGCCTTCTTCATAACTCCAGCGCGCAGGGTCGGGGGCACCGTCGGTGTTAAACTCATCCTGCCACACCAGTTTCCAGCCAGGCTTTGGCGCCGCGACCGGGTCAGTATCAGAGATTGCGGTGACCGGGGGCGCGTGACTGCAAGACGCAAGACTGAAAGCCAGGCCGAACAACCAGGCGGTGAATGGTGGGTGCATCATGATGACGTACCGCGGGCTTCTGCGTCGCACCAGCCATCACCGTGATCTGGCTAACCCCCAAGACGGCCTCCGCGCATCGGCAGACAACAGGCCGTCTTCACTTGGTCTAGGCGGATTTGCAGGGCGTCGCCACACATCCTGGAGCCGTTTGTTCTCCCGACCGCTTATGCCGCCTGAGCTGTGTCGGCTGGGGTTTCAGGCGCGGCTCCAGCCCCCTATCGGCCAATCTGCCAAGCGACGGCGCGTTGAGTCGTGGTCAAAATCTGCCAACCCCGCGACAACTAGGAACAAATCCCGCGAACCTGGGCGAACCTAGGTGACGGGCCGGCCCTGGGACCGCTATGGTGCTGTTATGGGGCAGCCCTTTCAGATGATTCGCTCGTTTCACTTGGCGGATCTGTTCACGTTGGCCAACGCGTTCTGTGGCATGGGTGCGGTGTTTGCGGCGATGTCGGCCATGGAGGCGAGGTCGTCTTCTGGGCTGCTGGCGGCCACCGCGTTTATTCCGCTGGCGTTTCTATTCGACGTTTTGGATGGGAACATCGCGCGCTGGCGGCGCAAACACTCCGCCATGGGGCGCGAACTTGATTCTTTGGCCGATATCATTTCTTTCGGCGTGGCACCTGCGGCTTTGGCATATGCGTCGGGCATGCGCGGCTTCTGGGATTGCGCCGTTCTGACTTACTTCGTGGCCTGTGGGGTTAGCCGCCTGGCGCGCTTCAACGTAACCGCCGAGCAGCTTTCCGAAGGCGGCGCCAAGGTGAAGTATTTCGAGGGTACCCCCATTCCCACCAGCATTTCCCTCGTAGGCGTGTTGGCTTGGGCGGCGCACTCCGATCGTGTGTTCGATCAGTTGTATTGGGGGGCGCTGCAGCTGGGGCCTGCAACCTTTCACCCCATGGTGGTCCTGTTTGCGATTTCGGGTTCGTTGATGATCAGCACCATTCGGGTGCCAAAGCCTTAGCTCAGCTCAACTTTTTCAACGTCCACGCGCCGCTCAAGTATCCAGGCGGCATGTTCTGCAAACCACGCCGGATCGTCGGTGGTGAGATAGCGGCGCTGCCCGCTTTGCTGCAAGCGCGCGTTCATGTCGGGGTGGCGCTGCAGATAATCTTCGAGCCGCTGGGCCACGATCGGGCCTTGCGAAATCACTTCAACCTCAGGTGGAACGATGGCTTTGATCCCGGGCAACAGAAGCGGGTAGTGCGTGCAACCCAGCAGCAGGCGGCTTGGCTGCTGCGCCGGATTCGCGAACAGGGGATCTAGATACTGGTGCAAAAAATGTTTTGCACCGGGGCTGTCGATCTCGCCCGCCTCAACCAACGGCACCCACAGGGGGCAGGCTTGTTGCACCAAATGCAGCTGTGGCGCCAGCTTGGCCAATTCCAAGCCGTACGAGTTCGAGGCCACGGTACCGGTGGTGCCCAGCACGGCCACGCGCCCTTGCACAAGCGCCGGTGGGGTCACCCCCGGAATCGCTCCGGGCGGCAACCCCGCCAAAGCTTCCGCCGACGGCCGCACCACGCCCAAAAGCCGCCGGTCGGGAAAGTGCTGGGGCAAATACCGCTGCTGCAACGTGCGCAGGGCCCGCGCTGACGCTGTGTTGCACGCCAGCAGCACCAGCGGGCAGCCGGCGGCGAACAGATGCTCCACAGCCTGCCGCGTAAACGCGGTGACGGTTTCATGGCTGCGAATGCCGTAGGGCGTGCGGGCGCTGTCGCCCAGGTACAGATAATCGTAGGCGGGCAGGCGCTCGATCAACGCCTTGAGCACGGTTAAGCCGCCGAATCCAGAATCGAAAACGCCGATCACGGTGCCCCACCTTACAACTGGGCCCAGGTCGGGTGCCAGTTTCGGTGCGTGCGCACGCGCCAAAAAGCGGGAGGCCAGCGACCGCGCCACCTGCTACAGTCGCGGCCCGCGGGGCTTGGGCCTCGCCCCTGAAACACCATGTTCGCCACCAGCACGAAAAAGCAATCGTTGATGCCCACCGGCCCACTGCGCCGCAAGTTGCGCGCCGCTGGCCACAAGTTGAGGGCTGTGGTTCAGATAGGCAAAGAGGGCCCCACGCCTGCGGTGATCAAGCAGCTAGGTTTGGCGCTATTGGACCACGAGCTTGTGAAGGTGAAAATCGGCACCGAATGCCCCCAGGACCGTTTGCAGGTGGCGCAACTGGTGGCTGCGCAGCCGCAATGGCATGTGGCGCAGATTCTGGGCCGCACGTTGCTTGTGTACAGCAAGCATCCTGAAAACCCCAAGTACGAATAAGCGTTGTGATGTCAGATTCGGCCGCAGCAGATCGGGCGCGCCACCGTCGCAGCGCGCGCTCCTTGATTGTGATCCTCATCTTGGGCGTGGTGGGGGCTTTGATTCTGACCTTTCGCGCGAAGCTCCGCGGACCCACAAGCCCAGAGGACGTGCTCGAGCATCTTGTGGAAGTGCGCGACAACGTGGCGCTCGTGGCGTTCACTGTCGACGCAGAAGGCGCAACCGAGCCAGCGACACTTGTTCTGCACAACGCCGACGTGAGAATGCCGTTGGCCGCCATCAGCCGTGTGCCCGTGCTTTTGGCATATGCCAAGGCGGTGGGCGCGGGCGAGGTGTCCCCTGAGACGTCAGTTGCCGTGCAAGACTGGGAGCGACACTATCTTCCTGGCAACGACGGTGGGTCGCATGGCAAAGCGCTCAAAGCTTTTGGCCTCAAGACCACGCAAAATGGTTTTGCCGCGGATCCTAACGCCAAGGTCACGCTGGATCAGTTGGCCGCAGCGATGATCACGCACAACGATTACGCGGCCGCTGATCATTTGCTCAAGCGCTTAGGTGAAGCCGCGGTCAACCAAGCGGCGCGTGACGCCGGGCTAACAAACCACGATGCCGTCTTGCCCATGAGCGGCCTGTTTCTGCTGGCCTCCGCCGCGAAAGACGAAGCGGGCGCGCAAGCGCTGTTGGCGAAGGGACCCGAAGCCTTTGCGCAAGCCGTTCGTGACGCCGCGGCCAGCTTCGACAAAAACGTGGCGGGCACACCAGTGCAGCAAACCTGGACCGAAAACTATCCAACCCCTGCCGCGGGCGTTCAGTCGCTGTGGTCGGATCGGGCAATGACCCAAGGCACGGCGGGTCAATACGCCGCCATGCTTGCGCGCGTGGCCACCGGGCACTGGGGAACAGCGGCAGAATCAGAGCTCGTCAAGCGCCATTTGGGCTGGCCCCTGGCTTTGGAAGGCAACGCCGACCTGTTTTCAGCGTTTGGGGGCAAGGGCGGCACTTTGGTGAGCATCATGACCGAGGCCATGTACGTGGTGCCGAAGCATGGAGACTTTAAAGACCAAACGCGCGTGGTGGTTTTGCTGCAACGGCGCATGCCCATGCTGCGTTGGTTCGCTTTGGTGCGCAGCTTTGCGCACCAGCAGTTCATGCTGAAGGTTGCCGTAGATCGAAGCTTTGCCGATTCGGCAAAGCAGGCGTTAAGCGCGGCTACACGTTAAACAGGAAGTGCATGATGTCACCGTCCTGCACTTCGTAGGTTTTGCCTTCGATGCGTAGCTTGCCGGCGCCCTTCAAAGCGGCTTCTGTGTGGTGCGTTTGCAGATCGGCCAAAGAATAAACTTGGGCGCGGATGAAGCCCTTCTCGAAATCGGTGTGGATCACACCGGCGGCCTCTGGAGCCAGCGCGCCTTTGCGCACGGTCCACGCGCGTACCTCTTTTTCACCAGCGGTGAAATAGCTCTGCAGGCCCAAAAGCCGGTAGCACTCGCGGGCCAAAGCGTTGAGCGCTGGCTCTTTGAGTCCGTAGGCTTCCAGCAACTCTTTCTTTTCCGCCGCCGCCACTTCCGCCAACTCGGATTCAATCTTGCCGCACAAGATCACCACGCCCGCGCCTTCGCGGGTGGCGCGTTCTTTGACTTGATCGCTAAACGCGTTGCCCGCAGGTAGATCTTCTTCGCCCACGTTGCAGCAGTAGAGCGCCGGCTTGCCGGTAAGCAGATTCCACGACAGCAGCTCCTTGCGCTCGTCGTCGGTCAGCGTCAACGTGCGCGCGGTTTTGCCGGCCTGTAAGTGCGCCAACACGCGCTCGGCGAGAACCAATTCGGCTTTGGCTTCCTTGTTGCCGGTTTTCGCCGCGCTCTGGGCTTTTTTCACCCGGCGTTCACAGCCATCAAGGTCGGCCAGCACCAATTCAAGTTCAATGATGTCGATGTCGCGCATCGGATCCACTGATCCCGACACGTGCACCACATTGGGATCCTGAAAACACCGCACCATCATCAAGATGGCGCTGGTCTCGCGGATGTTGGCCAGGAATTTGTTGCCCAAGCCTTCACCCTTGGAGGCCCCTGCCACCAAACCGGCGATGTCCACGATCTCTACGATCGCGGGAATCACTTTCTGCGTGGTTATAAACTTCTGAATGATGTCCAGCCGCTCGTCCGGCACCGGCACAATCCCCACGTTGGGATCGATGGTGCAAAACGGATAGTTCGCGGCCTCAGCCTTGCCGGCGGTGAGGGCGTTGAAAACGGTGCTCTTGCCCACGTTGGGCAGGCCGACGATGCCTACGGAAAGCGACATAACTGCAGGACTTAGCGTGCCTGACGGCGGCTATGCAAGCCTAGACTTGCATTTGTGCGTGGCCGGGTGGCGCAGGTGGTCGAAACCGCGGCCGTTTGCGCTTCGGACGCACGCCGTCGCGTCCCCGTTGCTGGAGCTGGTCTAAGATGCCCGCCATGAGAAGACATGGCATCTGTTGGCTGCTGACCGTCGCACCACTGATTTTGGCCGCCTGCGAGCCACTTTATGAGTCGTGGGGCGCGCGCGAGGGGGTGGCGATTCAAGACGCAAAGTCTTTTACGCCCCCGCCGCCTGCACCGGCCGAACTGAAGGTGATGACGTGGAACATCAAATTCGCGGCGGCCCGCATCGATTTCTGGTTTGACCTGTGGGGCGACAGGGTTCAGATGCAGCGGGCCGAGGTGAAAGCCAATTTGGACGCACTCATTGCCTTGGTGAAGGAGGTCAATCCGGATCTGCTGCTGTTGCAAGAGGTGGAGATCAATTCGCGCCGGTCTGCCTACGTGGATATGGTGCAAGCCTTCCTCGACGCCACGTCGCTTAACCACGCCGCTTATTTCTCAAGCTGGAAAAGCCGCTACGTGGCGTCTGAAGGATTGGGGCGCGTGGATATGGGCAACGCCATCCTCTCCAAATTTCCCTTGGTACAAGCAGAGCGCATCGCACTTGTAGACCGCAGCGATCAAGACGCCGTGACGTCGGCATTTTATCCGCACCGCGCTTTGGGCCGGGCGGTTTTGGATTTGGGCGGCCGCGCGGTGACAGCCTTTGTGGTGCACACCGAGGCCTACGACACCGACAAGACCAAATCGCAACAGCTGCAACAGATTCAGGCCGAACTGCAAGTCACCCCGGCTCCGTTTGTGATTGGCGGTGACTTCAACGCCATTCCGCCGGGGTCGCTTCAGGTTGTGGACTTCAACGACGAGCATCCCGATTCCCGCGGCACCGAATTCGCTCAGCCCGCCTACGACCTCGCAGACATGCTGCCGTTTTACCAAACGCTGGCGCCCGCCGTGAGCCTTGAACGCTACGGCGCATCTCTTGCGACGCAGCGCCAACACTTTACGCATTCGGTGATCGGACCCAATACTGTGGGCGCATTAGGCCAGCCCGGGTTTTGGAACCGCACGCTCGACTATTTGTTCGCGAACCCGCAGTCCACGTGGCGCGCTGAAGCCAGCGATACGCTGCAATCGCCTGGCCGTCTCGGCATCACCACCGATCCCTTGTTGCTTTCGGATCACTGTCCCGTGGTGGGCGTATGGCAGGTGCACCCGTGAAGCGCGCCTTGCCATTGTTTATGTTGTTTTTGCTGGCGCCCGAGGCCTTTGCGAATGAATTTGCGGCGCGTGATACAGCGCAGGTGCCGCGGGTGGGTGGCTGGTCTGCGGGCGTTTTGCACCCGCTGCGCTGGGTGCCGCTCCCAAACGTTGAGTTCCGACTGCATCCGCTCGTGTTCGCGCTGGCCCCGCATGCTTCAGCGCGGGTCTCACACGTGCGCTCAGGGGCTTGGACGTTGTCGGGTGATTACGGCCTTGCGGTCCCTTATTTGGCCGCCAAAGCGCTGCAGGGGCACCTGTTCCCTGCGTACGAACGGGGAGGTGGCGATGTTGGGTTTTCCCTGCTGCCCTCGCTTGGGGCGTTGCTCAGCCACCACA
Source organism: Polyangia bacterium (assembly GCA_038257535.1). Lineage (GTDB taxonomy): Bacteria > Myxococcota_A > Polyangia > Fen-1088 > Fen-1088 > JAGTJU01. Next base: position 24,397 of record JBBSJE010000040.1, on the reverse strand, counting down.
GTGCCGAGCGCGTGATCACCGCGAAGCTAGATGTGGCTTTTCGGTTGCCAATCGTTGCTTCGGATCTGCGACCCCTCGAAGCGCCCGCACCGATCGAGATGCTGTTTGCACCTTGGCTCAATGATTATCGCCTTCGTGCCGGCGGTTTATGGGACTCAAGGGTCTCGCCACGCTTGCGTGCGCGTTGTTATGTGGATGTGTTTGTCCACGGCGTGGATGCTGATCGCGATGCCCTGGTCCTCGATCACTTCACTTTCAGAACCGGCGCTGGGCTTGACGTTGCTGTGTCTTCACGCTGGCGCTTGGCCGTGGGCGTTGTTGTTTGGAACGCGCAGCAATTCGCTAAAGACGATCACGGGCGCCCGAAGCGATCCACAGATGTGTTGCCCGTGCTCGACGCGATCTGGGCATTGCCCTGACAAGCCAACACGAAGGCCCCGCTGTTACACAAAGTTTGCCGTCACGCCACACATTGGCAAACACATATAGGGCACACTAAGCGCAGGTCAGGTGTTGGTACGTCGCGAAGGATGGGTGTCGGAAACGATAGCGGGCGCGGCGCGGGGGGGGACAAAGAACCGAAGCTGAATGAGGCGGCGGGCGGCGCGGGTGTTGTGGGTTGATGGGGGCTTGGGGGCGGGTGGATGGTGTAAGGTGTAAGGTGGTAGTTGGACGGTGGAAGGGGCGCGGTGAGGGAATGTGCTCTTGGGGGAAGGGGGGAGGGGGCCGTCGTTACGATTTCTGAGCTCTTTGGGCCTACAAAATCGTTACGGCGGACGCCCCTTGTGGTGGGCCTTGGCACTTGGGGCTGCAGGGTCATCACCCAAAGGTAACGCCTGTTCCGTAGGTGCCACGGCGACAACGACCACGATGTCGGATGTTTCCTTCGCGACACATGTCATGCGGGCCAAGACCAGCGTCAAATTGACGGCTTAGCTCCCAGAGCCGCAGAAGCCGAAGTCGCGATATCGCGGGCTTAGAAGCTGCCAATCGGAGGCACGTGCTTTGCAACTCTTCCCCGCGAGGGGAATCACATGTCAAAGCACGCGAACAAAGGGCGAATCACAAAAACGAAGACACCTGCCAAGACCTATCAATTGGGCGATTTGGTGTCAGTGGCCTTCGAGCAAGCGCGCGCGATCACTAAGGATGATCATCAAGCTGCGCAGCTGGCGTCTTTGGTTGTCGAGCGGTTGTTACTCCGCCAAAACCGACCCACCCAGCTTGCGACGGTCTAGCCGCTTTTATTTCCGCTTGCGCGCGCGGGTGGACGGGCTTGGGTTCTTTTCCTGGCTGAGTGTGCGTGCTTTGGTGATCTCAGCCTTGGCCTTGCGGCCAATTTCCTGCAACTCGTCCATCCAGGTTTGGCGGTAAGGCCTGAGCCGCTCGACAAGCGTATGCAGCACCGCCACATCGCGGAACCATTTTTTGCTGGCCGGCACCACGTGCCAGGGCAGTTGCGGTGAACTGCAGCGGTTGATCGCGTCATCGTACGCGTCAGTGGCCTCGTCCCAATGTGCTCGTTCGATCCAATCTGAAGGATTGAGTTTCCAAAACTTCCGAGGATCATTTTCCCGGTCCAACAGCCGCTTTTCCTGCTCGTCTTTACCAACGTGTAAGAAGAACTTCACGATGATGGTGTTGGCATCGCATAACAGTTTCTCGAACGCATTGATGTGCTCGTAGCGCGCTTTCCACACGGGAACGGGCACCAGATTGTGAATGCGCGCCGCCAAAACGTCTTCGTAGTGCGAGCGATTGAAGATCGCGAAATCACCTTTGCGCGGGGCCGCGCGGTGGATGCGCCATAGAAAATCGTGCGCCAGCTCCTCCTCTGAGGGGACCTTGAAGGCAGTAATCCGCACGGTTTGTACGTTCGAAACCGACAAAAGATGTCTGACGCACCCATCCTTGCCCGCGGCGTCGCGCCCTTGAATCACCACCAAGAGCGAATGTGAGGCCGCGTAGGCCATGAGATCGGCGAGCTCCCGAAACTCATCATCGATCGCGGCGATGTGCTGTTTCGCCTGCTGTTTCTCCATGCCCCACGATTCATCAGGGCTTAGCTGGGACAGCCGAAACGGCTTTTGGCCATCAACCAGTTGCACATACTTCTGAGAGGGTGAGGAGGGCATTGGATTACGCAGTTTCTATGGTAGCGCCTGTTGCGTCAATGCTGGTGTCGCGAACCTTGTGCTCGGCAACGGGCGCTTGGCGGGGTGGCTACGCCGACGGCGAAAACCCGTAAGCCCCCCAAGCGCCACCGCACGCATGGATGCGGGATGCGGCCCGCGCTACTTCAGCGCCGCTTCGATGGCCGCGCGCAACTCCGGTGATTCCGGCGCCACCTTGGAGGGAAACGCGCGTCGCACTTGGCCGTCGCGGCCTATGAGGTATTTGTGAAAGTTCCATTCCGGTTCGCCGTATTTGGCGGTGACGAACTTATAAACCGGCGATTGCCCCTGAGTTTTGGCCTTGGTTTTCACTTTTTCAAACATGGGAAACGACACGCCGTAGCGGGCGCTGCAGAACTCTTTAATTTCGGAGGCGTTTCCAGGCTCTTGGGCGCCAAAGTCATTCGAGGGAAAGCCCAAAATCACAAGGCCCTTGTCTTTGTACTCTTTAAAAAGCGCTTCCAGACCGCCGTATTGCGGGGTAAAGCCGCATTGTGACGCGGTGTTGACAACCAGCACCACTTTGCCTTTGTAGGCCTCGAACGATTGCGTTTCGCCGTCGATAGTTTCAGCTTCAAGATCGAAAAAACTCATTATCTTCTCCTTGGACGCCTTGGCTTTCGGCGCTTTTGTTGCGGTGGGGGTGGCCACAAGAGCGGCCAGCAAGGCGATATACAACATGCCCCTAAGATGCCCCAGAGAATGGCGTTTGTCCGCCCGCGCCTGCATTTTTGGCGCTGCGCGGGCTCACAGATAGCGGCCCAAGACAATAAGAGACACCGGTAAGTGTCCTATTGACTTGTATTGGGCGTACGGTGCACGGCAATGCCGGGCCGAGGTCAGCATCCTCTAAACGTGCCGGCCTTCTAAGCAAGCCCCGGCAAGGGCCCAGTGCCAACTTTCGCATCCCCAAACTGTGTGGCGTCGGAAATCCCCATGGCGCGCATCAGGGAAACCATGAGTTTGTTGTGAGGCTCGTTGTTGAACTTGATGTGCTGGCCCGTCTTGAAGAAGCCACCGCAACTGCCCAGCAGGAAGGTTCTTAGGTTTGCGTAGTTGTGATCTTGCCCTGCCGCAACGTCGCTGCACCAATAGATAACGGTGTTATCTAAAACGGAGCCTGGTTCTTCCTTCAACGCCTTGAGCTTCCCCCCAAGGTACGCGAGTTGTTCGGCGTACCAACGGTTGATGCGGCCCAATCCCTCGCTCCAGCCCCTGTGGGTCATGTCATGGTGGCGATCGGATTGATTAACCCATGAAAACACCTGCGTTGAACGCGCCCACGACCACTGGATCGAAGCGATGCGCGTGATATCGCATGCAAGGGCCGTGGCCAGCAGATCCATCTGCAGTTTTCCAAGCGCTGGGAATTGTGACTGGTCTTGGAAAGCGTTCGCGACAACTTTCGATGTGGGATCCTCAGGCATGCCGCAAGCAACCCGAGGCGTTCCGGTGGACCCGTCGCTCATTTCGCCATCGCAGCAAGCTGCACTTCGATCTCTCGCAACCCTTGCAAATGGCCATCGACTTTTCGTTTGTCCAAGCCCGAAAATTGCGTGGACAGCCGTTTGTAATCATCCATCACATAGTCGAGAATGCTGCCCCGCTGCTCAAGTGAATGGTCCACGGCTGGGACATTCGGCGTTTGTTGCATATTTGCGGGCAGATTTGATACGAGGGCTTTGAATACCTGGCGCGGGTCATCTTGAGGCGGCTTAGCTCGAAGCCGATCCTCATAGATCATGCGGCTAAAGGGATGCACACCGATACCCAAGGTAGATTGCACCCCCAGTTCAATGCTTTGCATTCTCGTGGGCGGTTTTAGCGTTTGCGCAATCTTCTGATCTACCGATATCCCGCCGGCATAACTAACGAAAAAGCCCCCTCCTCCTGGTGTGGCGTAGCCATCGGCCTTGACCGCGTTTACACACGTGAGCATGTGAGACATACCAATCGAGTGCAAGTCGCCCACTTGGTTGCCCTGGGCCGTTTTCATATCAATGCCTGACAACACCAACAAGTCTTTTTGCAGCGGTGCCAAGGGGGCGGTTTCAAGCGGCAGCGTGAAGTTCATGCCGGTTTGCGAGGGAATGGCCAAGCCACGGTCGTTGGTGCCGTTCGGCGTATAAAAGATAACCAGGCGCTTAGGTGACGCCGCAAAGGCACGTCGCGGGGCCATGACTTCCAACATAGGCAAGGCCAATGCAATGCCCCCCGCCCCGCGCAGCAGCGTTCGACGATTCAAGATGCGTGGTTTCATTGCAATGCCTCCGTGTTCCGGAACAAAAACGGATCAGACTGCGTTACGGAGACCATGAGCTCACGAAAATTGCTCCCGGATTCCGCAAACGCCGCGCCCAGGCCTGCCAAAGTACAAGTGTCAGCGTCGCTCTCGCCACGAGCAAACGCATAACGAAAGAATTGTTTCACGACGCAATCTTGCACCTGGGTGCTAGCACCCATTTTTTCCATCAGTTCGATCGCACCCGTGAAAGGCCCATCGAGATCAACGGTGTCAATAATCTCGCCGCTGGCATCTACCACCTGCGGGCCGTCTGTGGTTCTCCACAAACCCACCCCATCGTAGTGCTCAAACCCAAAACCCAGCGGATCGATCAGTTGGTGACATCCCGCACAAGCAGGTTCGGCACGATGTTGGGCGAATCGTTCGCGCGTTGTGGAGTTTTCATCGGGATCTTCAATCTGCGTGACGACGCCTGGAGGTGGCGGCGGTGGCGGCGAGCAGAGAATGCGATCCAACAAAAAGGATCCCCGCGCCACGGGCGAACTTTGTCGTGGCGCTGCGTGCCCTGCCAGAAATGCACCTTGCGTAAGGAAACCAGCACGCTGCTTTGGATCGAGCGAAACCCTTTCGAACGTAGCCCCCCGGGGGCCTGAAACTCCGTAAAACTCCGCGAGGTCGCGGTTCATATAACTGAAATTCCCTTGCAGCAGCTCTGGCAGAGATCCCTCGCCCTGGAATATCACTTCTTCGATGAAGGTCTCTGTCTCCCTCTGCATCAACCGAGGGATCTCGGCGTTCCATTTTGGATAGGTGGCCGCATCTTTAACAGCACTACGAACGTGCTCAAGATCTAGCCATTGGCCAAAGAAACTGTGCACGACACGCTTCGATTTGGGATCGCTCAACATGCGGCGGGCCTGCTCGGCCACAGCAGAAGGTTCGGTCAGCTTTCCCGTTGCCGCTGCATCAAGCAAGGCCGTGTCTGGCGCGGAACTCCACAGAAGGTAGGACAGTCGTGTTGCAAGTTCATAGGGTGACGGCTGGTTCGCCTCGTCGTTAGGTGCGCCGTTGCCGCTCTCTACACGATAAAGAAAGAATGGCGATTGAAGGGTGGCTTGCACGAACATCTGCGCGGCGGTTTTCACGCCGTATTTCGCTTTGCTTTCCGAAAAGAAGGCCAAGGCCTTTTCTGTTTCCGCTGGCTCTAGGGGCCTGCGGTACGCGCGCAGCCCAAACGAATCAATAAAGCTGCGGGCGCAGTCGTCTGAGGAGATCTCGGCCGCCGCACAACCCATAAGAGCGGGCAAGCTTTCCACTGCCTTGTACGCCAACTCCTCGGCGGCAGCTTCGTAGCTCTTGACCAGTGCGCTTGACGCCACGGAAACGTCCGAGGTGGCGTTGTTGTCAAAGCCAAGTAGCTTTTCCTCCCCAGGAAAACTCTTCGCAGGCGCAGTTTCGTCGCCCAGCAGATCCGCCACCGTGTGATCGTATTCCACCCGAGTGAGGCGCCTGAGCGGCGTAACGCCTGAGTGAATGGGTGCGCGTTCGCAGCCTTTGGTTAAGGTGGCTGGGCGCACGCCATCCTTTGGTCCCTGTGTGCCAGGTGCGGCGTCGTCAACCACATCGTCGGCGCCGATTTTGCCGCCACAGGCCGCTAATAACGCACAAAGCCACACGCGATTGCGAAGCATCCCAGAACTCCTTTGGGCTCGACAAATCTGCGAGAACTACGGAATGTAAACGTATACTCTCGGATGTAATCGTATACTTTTGTCCCCCGGTGACAATTAACGATGGGTAACGCTCGCGTCAACCAGCGGTTAAAATCGCCCAAACGCCGCGGGTAGGCAGCCCTCGCCGAGCGCTCTCACGGCTGAAGGATAAAAGCGCGCTGGCGTTCGGCTCGGTGCTCAGCGTTTTTTGAGCAGATCTCCGAAGGTGCCCAAGCTCGTGGGTGCGGCCGCGCGCTTCACGGCGGCCCTGTCTTCGTCGTCCATGATCTCTTCGTGCAGGCCTGTGCCCAACGCAATGCGGCGGGTCTCACGGTCAACAGCCAGCACGGTGACCTCAATCGTGTCTTGCGGCTTGACGAGCTCGCGGGCGTGACGCGCCTGGCGGCCACCCGAAAGTTCGCTCACGTGCACAAGCCCTTCCACCCCTGGCGCCAGTTCAACAAACGCACCGAAGCTCTCTACCCGAGTGACCACGCCCTTGAACTTGGTGCCTGGCCCCATACGCGCGGCCACATCAGTCCATGGATCTTGAGCCAAGGCCTTGAGCGACAGCGAAATGCGTTCGGGGCGCTTGGGGTCGTCAGTTTTCTCAATGCGCACGACCTGCACTTCAATCTGCTGCCCCACGGCAAGAACGTCACTGGGCTTCACGCTGCGTTGGTAGCTGATTTCCGAAGCTGGCAATAAACCATCAATGCCGCCTAGATCCACGAAGGCGCCAAAGTCGCGCAGCGATGACACCGTGCCGGGAAGCACGGCGCCTTCTTTCAGCTTGCCACGGGTGGCGATGGCGGCTTCCTTGCGCTCCTCCTCCAGCAGAGCCCGGCGCGACAGCACCATGTTGGCGCCTCGGTTGTCGGTCTCGTACTTGGTGATGCGAAACTGCAGTTTTTGGCCTACGTAGGTGGAGGCGTCTTCCACGTGGCGCAAATCAAGTTGTGAGATCGGGCAAAAGCCACGAACGCCGGCCACCAGAACATCTACGCCGCCCTTGTTGACAGCTGTGATTGTGCCTTCCACCGAAAGTCCCAGCGAAGCGGCCTTCTCCAACTCGCCTGATCCCACAGACCCGCGGCTCATCGACCGCCGCAGGACAACGCAGCCATCTTTGCCATTGAGTTCCACCACGCGGGCCTGAACCTCGTCACCCACCTTCACGGTGAACTGACCTTGAGCGTCGCGAACTTCATCAAGCGGCAGCAGAGCTTCGGTTTTGCCTACGCCCAGATCAACGAAGGCCCCCGCGCTGCTGACCGTGATCACGCGGCCGCGCACCATCTCGCCCACCTTTGCCCCGCGGCGACCTTTGGCAGCTCCGGCTTCAGTTTGAGCAAACAGGGTGGCAAAGTCGTCGTCGTCGTGGCTCATGCAGCCCCTCGTTTACTCTAGCGAACTGCATTCGGCAACCCATGGCGATGGGACCGCACGGGGTGACAAGGCCCCTTGCTGTTGGTCACATGGGGGCGTTGACCCGCCCACCGGGCCATGCTCAAACCTTTAACATGACCACAGCTTCCACTTTGCATGCCGGCCCGCAGCCTGGGCCCCCCCCTGTGCGAGAACCAGAGAAGCAACCGCCGGTGGGCCCGCCCGATTCGCCCCCGCCGATTGAACCCCCGCCGCCCGACGAGCCGCCCCAAAAGGATCCCCCCGCGCCGGATCAGCCGCCGGGGCCGTGGAAGGTGGCTTAATGCGGTTGCGGTGGCTGGGGTCTTTTCTTGTCGTGACGTTTGCTGGCATGGCGCAAGCTAGCGACGCGGTCGCCGACTTCAGTATGTTTCGAGCGCCCCTGCCTCCGCCTGATGAGGGTGCGCAAACGCATTGGAATTTTCCGGCCCTGCGCGCCTCACCGGATTCAACCCTTGTGAGCTCAACGAGTGGTGTGGCGCGAACGCTTTCGCTGCTGGCTGGCAGCACAGCCCAACGCCGAAACCACGTGCGCATTTTGGTTTATGGCCAATCGTTGTCGAAACAAAGTTGGGCGGAGCGGGTGCGGGATGAGCTGATGCGACGTTATCCCCACGCGGACATCGAGTTCCACAACTTGGCGATCGGCGGCTTTGTCGCAAGCATGTTGAAGCGCACGCTTGAACAGGATGTGATTCCGCTTTATCCCGATCTCATTATTCTGCACGATTTTGGGCGCGAGGATGACTACGAAGAGATCGTCCGCCAGATCCGCACGCGCACCACAGCCGAGCTGTTGCTGCAAAACGATCCGTGGACTCCGAATCAACGGGCTGATTGGCACGATCAGCACTCGTGGCAGTGGATGCCTGCGCTGGCGGCACGCTGGGGGGTGCAGATGGTGGACATCCGAGGCGCTTGGCGCGATTACATGGCGGATCAGAGGCTGTCCGTCGATGAGCTTTTGCAAAAAGACCAATCCCACCTCAACCACAGAGGAAACTTCGTGTGGGCCGAGGCCACGCTGCGCCACTTGACCGCGCCACAAGAGCCATTGCAGCCCAACAAACAACCTGTGCGCACCTTAGTTGTGGGCAAAGACGTTCATTGGATGGGCAACAAGCTCACGCTGCCATTCACGGGCAACCGCATTGATGTGATTGCGGATCCGAAGGGCACGGTTGGGGCGGCGGCTCGGGTTGTGATCGACGGCAAAGCGCCATCGCAATGGCCTTCGCTTTATGCGTTCACGCGTCCGAACGCCGACGCCAATCGCGACTGGCCTTGGCAAACCGGCGCCACAATGCGCGTGGATCGGCAGGCACCGCTGCTGTTAGAAGATTGGACAATCACATTCACAACATTTGCGCCCGAAAGCGCGCAGTTTTCGTTCAGTGTGGTGGGCTCAAAAACCGGCTACGATGGCAGCGGCGAAAGCGACAAGCCGTTTGTCTCGCGCTCGGGGCGCGTGGTGCTGTCGCCCGAGGATTGGTTCATCGAAAGGGTGATAGGGCGCGAGAGCGCGGTTCACCTTCATTCTGGCTACAAGATCACATTTGGCGTGAGGCCGCAGTTTGTAGACACCTATGTGGCCCCGCCCACGCCCGATCCCGTCCGAAGTTACGTCACCACGTTGGCACAGGGCTTACCCATGGGTCGCCACACGTTGCAAATGTTGTCGCCGGTGAAAGCAAGGCCGCTGATCAAAGAGATTCGCGTGTATTCGCCCATGGTCGGGCCCGTAACGGCGGCGGGTGAGGTGGCGGTGCCTCATAACGCAAAGTCGATGTGAATGTGATTGCCGTCGGGATCGTGCACATTCACTTGAATGAGCCGAAAGTCTTCCAGCCGCCCTTCACGATGAGCCACGCCCAAGCGATCCAGATGGGCAATGAACCCATCCACGTCTTGGGCGGCAAAGGCGAAATGCTGCAAACGGAGCGAGTCTCCCGGCGTGGGCGCGTGCTCAACTTGCACCAAGTGCACCACAGGGTTTTCCCCCACGTACATCCACGCCCCGCCAAACGAAAACCCGGGCCGCGGCCCTTGCGTCATCCCGAGCACATCGCGATAAAACGCGATCATTTCGGACAACTGGTGCGTGCGCACATTTACGTGGGCCAAAGCGGTCAAAAACACGCGCCCATTGTGCCGCAAGGGCGAGGCAAAAAGAATCGGGTTATCGGCAGCCTGAGGCGATTCTGCGCTCAAGTGCACTCTTATTGTCGCCGGCGCGCCAAAGTCCGCAGCCCCAAAGCAACCACAGCAGCCGCAAAGATCGCAAGCACCCCCCTGGATGAGCGACGCGGGCCGTAGGCACAGTAGCCGCCCTCGGCTTCGCCCCCGGCCATGCGATACCCCTTGTAGAAATCGCGGGTGGCGATGGGTCTTTGCAAATATACGTTGGTGATTGGGCTTGCGTTGCCGTGCAAATCAATCGTGGCAACACCAACCAAGTAAGGGATGTTGTTTTGCAGGATTTGCAGGCGGGCGGAGGTCTGGCTTACGAGCAGGTCTGAGCAGACGTAGTCGGTGTTCAAAGCTTCGAAGTGCGCGGGGGCGACAAACGGCCCCTGGGCCGGCTGAGGCTCGTTGGTTTCGCTCACTTCGCCCGTTTGCGCTTGCGTCGTAAGCGCCATGCCTTCTGGTTGTGAGTTTGCCGCTTGTGGCGGCGGCGTTGTCGTTGTCGTCCGGGTGTCCTTAAAGACCTCAGGGGGCTTGGTCATGCCATTACAAAGCGTGCTGGGGGTGCGGTATTGGTCTGAAAAAAAAACCTCCTCTTTCTTAAATACGGGCGTGTCTTCTCCGCGGCTGCAAAACACCAAGAAACCGCGGAAATCAGCCACGCCTTGGTTGGTTTCCCACGAAACGCTGAGTGATTCATTGCCGGGCATCACTTTGATCTGGCTGGGAGGCGCGGGCGGGTCGCCATCGAAGTTAACAGTGAGGAACGGAGCTTGCTCGCCCGCAAGATCGGGAAAACCATTGTTGTCAGTGTCGACGAACAAACGAATGCTTTGCTGCCCTTGGCTCTTGCAGGCCCCGCCTGATCGGCCGAAGAGCAAAGAGACCGGGATAGGGATGGTGATGCGCTCGCGCGCCCGCGCCAGCTCGGCAAGTCGGAACTCCTTGAGTGGATGGCAGCGCGCAGAATTCATCGATTGTGGGTCGCTGGCCACGCAGCCGACGTCACCGATCAAAACCTTTATGTTGGCCTGGCTTCGCGTGAACATCTGGCGTTTCGCCGCACCCGAGGTCGACAGATCCAGCTCCAGACGAATGTCTTCGCCGCACAAACAGCGCGCTTGATTGAAGAAATACTGACGGTCGAAGTCAGTAAAGATCGTCCATTTGTCCTCGTCCACCTGCCGCATGAGGCGCATGAAGAAGTCGCCGGCTGCGATGCTCTGCATTCCCCCGGCGCCTCCCGCGCCCCCCATGCCCGTCTGCGCCCAGGAGGTGGAGGCCCAGCCCAAAGCCAGGAAGAAAACCAAACTCGCGAGAACGACACGGTAACGCACGGTCGCATCCTAGCAGCCGGTTTTGCTTCGGGCCCGGCCCCTGGCTTGGGCGGGCGCAGCGAAGGCTGCTGACGAGCCACGCGCAAGCGGCCCCAAAAAGTTGGACCGCTCACGCGAAGGAAACGGCTGGAGTTTCCTTGTTAGAGTGTGGAGCTGAGGAGGATCGAACTCCTGACCTCCGGAGTGCGATTCCGGCGCTCTCCCAGCTGAGCTACAGCCCCAAAACAATGTCCGGCGAACCAGACCGGGGGATAATACAGAAGCGTTTGCTGTTTGCAACACGGGAGCGCCGTTGGTGCCGATTAATGCGCTGCGCTCTCGGAGGGCCCCGGGGTGCCCAAGCGCGTCCGGCCCTGGGTCTCGAACCACGACAGCAGCGCGGCGGCAGATTCGGGATGCGTGCGACGAGCCGACACGTTGCGGGCGGCGTCGGCCACAGCGCCTTGCAAGCCCAGAAGCTCAAGCAGGGCGTCCCGGCGCGGAACGTAAGCCTCTCGCTCTTGCGGCGTAAGTGGCCCTCGCGCAGGCGCATGCGTAGGTCCCCCCACGTGGCGGCGCACGGCCATCTTCAACTTCATCTTCAGCGCCGCAAACAAAAAGATGGCGGAGCCGTTCATGTCGGCCAGCACATAGTCTCGATCGGCACGCCAAACCGCATCGAAATCCGCTTCAAGCGCGGTCCACTGCGGGGTGGCCATCGCCGCGTCCAATTGCGCAAAGAACCCCACCTGGCCCACGTGATGTGCTGGATCCACAAACTTCTCCAGATGGCAAAGGTCGTGCAACGCAAAGCTTAGACCATCGGGATGCCGCGGATCCCCGTGCGCCAGCGCAACGTCATCTGCCAGCAGCGCCACACAACGCTGCCCCTGCGCTTGCCATCGCAACATTTCGCGCGCGCTAGGAATGGTTCGCAGCAAATGCACGGGGCGCAGCCCCTCATGCCAAGCCCACACAGCGTGAGCGGCCGGTTCGGGCACGCCGCACAGCCGCCGCGTGCTTACCAACGCCACGGCGTCGTCGACCTGTGAGGGCAGGGGCCAGGGCGAAAGACGCGGGCCTTGGTTCCATCGCCCACCCGTCTTGGCTTGCACGGCGCTCACCACAAAGCGAGCCACAGCGGTGGCGGCAACGGAAGGTGAACTGGAAAACACGTTGGCGAAAGCTAGCCGATTCAGCGCACGCTCGGAATCACAAATCGACCGCAAGCGCGCTCGCGCTCGGGCGCCGGGCCGGCTATGGTGGGTGACCGCATGAGCAAAACCCGTGTGCGCGCTGACCTGGCGCTGGTGGATCAAGGGCTGGCGCCCACCCGCCAAAAGGCGCGCGCTTTGATCTTGGCCGGCGAAGTGCTTTGGGGCGACCGGCCGGTGCAGAAGGCGGGCGATTGGTTGCCCGATCACGCGCTGCTACGCCTACGCAGCGAACCCATGCCCTATGTATCCCGCGGCGGGCTCAAGCTGGCGCATGCGCTTGATACGTTTGGGGTTGAGGTGGCCCATCGGGTTGCCGTGGATGTGGGGGCGTCTACGGGGGGCTTCACCGATTGCTTGCTGCAAAGAGGCGCGCAGCGCGTGTACTGCATTGACGTGGGTCACGGCCAGCTTGCGCACAAAGTGGCCAGCGACGCGCGCGCGGTGGTGATCGACAAAACCAACATTCGCCACATGCCCGCCGAGCGGTTGGGCGAACTCTGCAATTTGGCCGTCATCGACGTTTCCTTCATTTCGCTTCGCTTGGTGTTGCCTGCGCTGGTGCCGCTGTTGGCACCTGGCGCGCCCGTGATTCCCCTGGTCAAGCCCCAGTTTGAGGTGGGGCGGGCGCTGGTGGGCAAAGGCGGCATCGTGCGGGACGAGACCGCACGGATGGCGGCGCTAGCCGATGTGGCGAAAGTCGCCCGGTCGCTGGGGTTTCGGGTGTTGGGTGACACGGTTTCCCCGATCACCGGGGGCAAGGGCAACGTGGAATTTCTGCTGCATCTTGAAGCTCCGGGTACCAAATCAGGCGCTTCGGGGTATCTTTCAGAGCCGTCATGAAGATTCTGGTTACTGGAGCCGCAGGGTTTATCGGATCCCACCTCGCTGAGCGCTTGTGTGGTCGCGGCGATCAAGTTGTGGGTTTTGACAATTTCGACGGGTTTTATCCCCGGGCCGTCAAAGAGCGGAATCTGTCGCTGTTGCGTCGATCTGATTCGTTTTCTTTGGTGGAAGGCGATCTTACGGCCCCAGGTGATCTGGCTCGTGCCTTTACTGCGGCCGGCGGTAAAGTGGACATGGTGGTTCACTTGGCGGCGCTGGCCGGTGTGCGGCCTTCGCTGGCACAACCGCAGCGCTACGCCGACGTGAACGTCACGGGCACGCTTAACGTGTTTGAGGCCTGCCGTAAGCGCGGCGTGCACAAAGTGGTGTTTGCATCATCTTCGTCTGTTTACGGTGCCGACAGCACGGTGCCATTCAAAGAAAGTGATCCCTGCGCGCGTCCCTTGTCGCCCTACGCGGCCACCAAAAAAGCGGGCGAGTTGCTGGCGTATTCGGAACATCACGTGCACGGCACCGGCATCACGTGTTTGCGCTTCTTCACTGTGTACGGGCCACGCCAACGCCCCGATCTGGCGATCGCCAAATTCACCCGGCTGATGGCGATGGGCAAGCAGATCGAGCTTTTTGGTGATGGCGAAACGTCGCGCGATTACACCTGGATCGACGACATTGTTGACGGCGTGGTGGCGTCAATTGATCAGATCTCCCGCGAAAGCACGGGGCGGTATCGCATTTACAACTTGGGCGGCTGCAAAACCACAACGCTCAAGGGCCTCGTGGATCTCATTTCAAGCGCCTTGGGCAAAGAGCCGCGCATCGCTTGGAAGGCGGAGCAGGCGGGCGACATGAAGCACACACACGCCGACGTTGCTTTGGCAACAGAGCAACTGGGTTACGCACCCAAAATGAACATCTCCCAGGGCATCGATCAGTACGTGCGCTGGTGGTGCGCGCAACACGCGGCGGAGCTTAAAGAGCAAGGCATCCGCATCGACACCTTGCCCTACCGCTCCCCCGAACTTGTGGGTTAGCGGCCGCGGCCGATGCCGTAGTACGTAAAGCCGGTGGCTTTGAGCTCTGCCGGGTTCCAGGCGTTGCGGCCATCAACCACCACGGGGCTCTTCATCAGCTTCTTGAGGCGTTCAAAGTCGGGGCGGCGGTATTGGTGCCATTCGGTTACCAGCACCAAGGCGTCGGCGTCTTTGGCGCAATCGTAATTGTTGGCCTCGAAGCGAATGCGCTCGCCCAACACCTTTTGCGTGGCTTCAATCGCCACGGGATCGGTGGCTGACACCTGCGCGCCGGCGGCCAGCATTTGTTCAATCAAGACCAAGGCGGGGGCTTCGCGCACGTCATCGGTGCCGGGTTTGAAGGCCAAGCCCCAAAGCGCGATGTGTTTGCCTTTTACGTTGCCACCAAAGTGCTTCAACACTTTTTCGCCCAGCCGCTTCTTTTGAGCGTCGTTCACTTCCACAACGGCTTCAAGAATGCGCAAGTGATGCCCGGCATCACGGCCAGTGCTGATGCACGCGCGCAAATCTTTGGGGAAGCAACTGCCACCAAAGCCAGCGCCGGGATACAAAAACTTGGGGCCAATGCGATCGTCAGATCCCATGCCTTTGCGCACAAGTTCAATGTCAGCGCCCAAGATGTCGCACAGGGTGGCCAAGTCGTTCATAAACGAAATGCGCGTGGCCAACATGGAATTGGCGGCGTATTTGGCAAGCTCGGCTGATCGGCGGTCCATCACCAACATGCGATCGCGCGATCGGGTGAAGGGGGCGTAAAGCGCTTCTAGCGTTTCAATGGCTTTTTCGTCGTCGGTGCCAATGATCACGCGGCTGGGTTTCATGAAGTCGCTGACGGCGTCGCCTTCTTTGAGAAACTCAGGGTTTGAGGCGACAGCCACGGGGTGCTTGGCCACTTCGCGCACCAAGGCTTCAATGCGATCGCCGGTGCCCACGGGCACGGTTGATTTGGTCACCAGCACGGCCCAACCGGTTAACGATTTGGCGGCGGTTTCGGCGGCGTTGAAAATGTACTGCAGGTTGGCCGATCCGTCGGGGCCGGGCGGAGTGCCTACGGCCAGCACGATCACTTGCGCATTGGCCACACCGGCGGGCACATCGGTGGTGAACGACAGGCGGCCTTCTTTTACGTTGCGCTCAACGAGATCTTCGAGGCCGGGCTCGTAGATGGGCAGCTTGCCAGCCTTGAGCATATCGACCTTGCTTTGATCGATGTCGCAGCAAACCACATCGCTGCCCATGTCGGCAAAACCGGCTCCTGCAACCAGACCGACGTACCCAGTACCAATGACACAAACTTTCATGCGGCGGGCAACTTACCACACGGGCGTTGCGGGGGAAGAGGCGGGTTGCTGGGCACAAAGAACGGGGTTTGCGTCACGAAGTGGCGGGTGGGGGCCGGGATCTGATACTGTGGATCGTCGTGCAGGTTATGCTGCTTGCAGCGGGGCGTTCTAGCCGCCTGGGGGCTTTGGGATCCGCCATGCCCAAACCCCTGGTTCCCATATGCGGGTACCCTCCCATTGCCTTTGGCTTAACCTTGTGTCGCAAGGCGGGTTTGAGCAACGTGGTGATCAATCTTCACCACTTGGGTGATCAGATTGAAGACGCTGTGGGCGACGGCTTGGCGTATGGCGTGAAGGTTCGCTACGCGTTCGAGGATGAGCTGCTGGGTACGGGGGGCGGGCTGGCCAATGCGCGTAGGTTGTTCCGCAGTGAGCCTGTGCTGGTGATGAACGCAAAAGTGGTGGCCGATCTGGATCTGGGCGTTGTGATCAAAGCGCATGAATCATCGCCGGGCACGGAAGCCACGATGGCGCTGCGGCAGGCGCCGCCGGGAAGCACGTTTGCGCCGGTAGAGGTAGACGAAACGGGGCGCGTGATCGGCATCCGTGGCGAACGTGGCAGCGTGAAACCTGTGGGCGCGGTAAGGCCTTTGATGTTCACGGGCATTCACATCGTAAGCAGCGCGCTTTTGGATCGGCTGCCAAAGCAGGGCGAATCGGATGTGATCGCAGATGCGTATCTGCCGGCTTTGCGTGCAGGGGCGCATGTGGGGGCGGTTGAGGTCACGGGGTATTTTGAAGAGCACTCCACGCCGGAACGTTATCTGGCGGGCAACTTGGCTTTGCTGCGACAGCCGGGGCTGGTGAGCAATTCTCCGGGGCCGCTGGTGGGGGCCGAGCCTTCAACGATCATCCACGCCACGGCGGAATTGATTCCGCCTTACCGGGTGGGCGAGGGGGCGCTGATCGAAGCGGGGGCGCATGTTGGGCCCGATGTGGTGATTGGGGCAGGGGCTACGGTGTCGCGCAATGCCCGTTTGGTGCGCACGGTCGTGTGGCCGGGGGTGACGGTGGAGGGGCAGGTGGCCGATGCGGTGTGCTGCCCGGAGGGGGTTGTGGTGGTGGGGGCGCGGGAGGATTAGGGGGTAAAGCGGCCGAAAGTGTCCGCAGAATGCGATGCGCCAGCTTGCCTATGGTCCACAGCGCCTAAGGGGCCAATGTAGGTAGCTGGTCATTTGTTGTATGCAGACGCAAAACCTGCGGTTAGACTGTCGGTCTTTCGCGACGACCGCGATTCTGGGCCTGGCGCACAACGCGCCCCCATTCGATTTTAGAAGGAGTGAGTTCCATGAAGATGTTCCGTATGGCTCTGATTATTTCAACGTTGGCAGTGGGTGGCGTAGGGGTGATCAACTGCAGTAGCCCCGGCGACGGCGATGACAATGAAGGCGGCGCTGGCGGCGGCGATGAAGGCGGCTCCGGCGGCGGTGGCGGCGGCGATGAAGGCGGCGCTGGCGGCGGTGATGAAGGCGGATCGGGCGGCGGCGGCAAAGGCGGCAGCGGTGGTTCGGGCGGCAAAGGCGGTTCAGGTGGCAGCGGCGGCTCGAGCGGCGGCAGCGGCGGTTCCGGCGGTTCCGCTGGCAGCGGCGGTTCCGGTGGCAGCGGCGGCATGGCCGGCAACGCAGGCGGCATGGGTGGCGCTGCGGCAGTGCCAACCTACAAGGCCGTCATCCAGCCCATTTTTGATGCGCATTGTTCAGATTGTCACACCACTGAGGGCAGAGGCGGCACCAATTTCGCAATGGTTTACGCAGACGCGGCGACGAAGAACTCGACGAAGTGCAGTGGCAAGAAGGTGGGGGAATGCACTATTGAGCGGATTGAAGGCAAAGTCATGCCTGTGATGCCTCCTCCAAGCTCAGGAAAAACAAAACCGTCCAGTGCCGATATCGCAAAGATCAAAGCCTGGATCGCGGGGGGTATGCCAGAAGAGTAGAACGAGGTCGTATTCCAGAGAAAAGGGCCTGTAAGGGGCCCTTTTTTCTTTGATACCCGCTTGATCTGCCGACCTGCATGCGGAAACAGGGGCGACACCCGCTCCTATGCCTACTGCAGAGGTAGGCGAACCGATGCCTAAGGCAACAGCAGCTTCATTTCCACTATTGGGTCTTTGCCTAAGTAGGTGGCAAAGCTGGTGTCGGTCCAAAACAACACAGAAATACGGGCAGGGTTGCCCATCTGAAAAGCGGCCTTGAGCGGGGACAAGACATCAGTTGTATGATCGCCTGCAGTGGCATCTTCAACGCCAAGCGCAGATCCACGCAAGTAGTACGCACTTGGGGTAAGCGTTGAAAGTTTTACTGCCTCCATCTTGATTTTGGCATTGGCATCGCCCTTGTCGGCAACGGACCACCTTAGGAGTGCGGATTGTACCTCTACGGTGGTAGGAGGCCATTCTCTCTCAAATGTGGCAATCAAGACAGCACTGATGTCGCGATCCCGCGGGCCCTGGATGTACATTGTAGTCAAGTCGATTGATACATTGCCTTCGTGAAGGAAAAGGTACCCGGTCCTGTTTGATTGCAATGGAAGCAGCCAAGTTAATCGCCTCAAAGAGCGAAACCACCAGCTTGAACCCAAGACGACGGCGTTGCCCGCAAGATCTTTCGCCTTGTTGCTGAGCGTGGCTTCAAATCTCGAGGCTTCAGGCCCCGGAAAGATACCCTCTGCGTAGGGCCAACCAGATCGAGGGAAGAATTCCACAGCAGCGCCATTCTGGGACCACTCGAATTGCAATTCCGTTGCTCCGACTACCGTGATCGCTGCTTCGGTTGCAGCGCGGTCCATGGGTTCGCTAAACACGATCTTTGCGCGCGTTGAGTTGGACACGCCGCTAGCCCCGCTTTCGGGAAAGGTCGAGAGAACTCTGGGCTGCGTCAAATCTTCTGACGGCTTCGCTTCTGGGTGGGCCCCATCCATTTCCACCTGGCCCGACGAATCTCCCTCCTTACCCGAGTGAGAGTCCTGATTATGATTGGGACCGTTAGCGTCTATCAGCTCTTGCTCTCCGCCATCAACCCCAGCTTCAACCGCCGTCGAACCACCCCCCTCGAGCCCTTGGCAAGCGCCGAGTGACAGCCAAAAAGAGGCTAAGCAGAATAAAGAAAGCTTGGAGGCCATATCCGCAGTTAAGCCTGTCCTCGGGTTTAGTTCAACCTAACCCAATGCAGCCGATTCAATTCCATTGTAGGTATTCCTGTGACGCGATCGGTTGTGCTATAGAGGGACGAATGTTGAGAACGCCTTGGGTCTCGATCGCAGGTCTCGTGCTACTAGCCCTGACTTCGCCCGCCGGTGCCGCTGACAATAGCGAGATCCTCATTCGCCAAGGTGTCGAACTGCGCAAGGCCGGTCGCGACGCTGATGCACACGCCAAATTCCTGCGCGCATACAAGGTTGCGCATACCCCACGCGCCGCCGCTCAGCTAGGGCTTTGCGAGCGGGCTTTGAAGATGTGGATTGATGCTGATTTACACCTTACAGAAGCCCTCGCCGCGCAAAGTGATCCTTGGGTGCTGGCCAACAAAGCGACCATTGAAGAATCGGTTGCTGCCGTAAGGTCAAACTTGGCAACCGTGAGCGTTGCGGGAAAACCGATCGACGCCAACGTTTACATTAACGACAACTTTGTGGGGCAATTTCCTGAAGTGGCTTCCCTGCGTGTGAGTCCAGGACGGGCCAGCGTGAAAGTGAGCGCTCCTGGATTTGAGCCTTACGAGGGAACATGGAACGTCGCTGCAGCAGAGCACCGGCAGGTTGATGTTGACCTCAAGCCCATTGCCACAAACGCGGCGCCGTCTGCGGAGCCCGCTCAAGATGTTTCCCCGAACCTGCAGGTTGAGACCTCAGGTCCCCGCGAGCGGTCGTCGGGTACTTGGAAACGCCCGGTTGGTATCTCCTTGGGTGTAGGAGCCGCGCTTGCACTTGGTTTCGGTGTGCTTTCACATCTTGGCCGTGAAGGCACAGCCAGCGACTTCAACGATGCGAACAACGGATGCGATCGTGAGAATGGCGCAATCATTGGCGGATCCAGATGCGAGCAACTCGCCAGCGATTACGACAAACTTTCTACGCGCATGCTTATTGGTTACGGAGCCGCAGGCGGCTTGGCCGTTGCGGCAACAATTCTCTTGTGGCCCACAGGCGACGAATCGCCCAGCAGCCAGACGTCGTTTAATCTCCGCTGCTCACCTCAAGCGCTCATCGCAGGCGTTGCCTGTGCCGGCACCTTCTGAATCCTTAAAGAATCAGCCTCCTCGCGCTCTCGATTCCTGGAATGAGGAATCACACATATAACCCATTGCGTCGTTGTCCAGGAAAATTCGGAGTTGGCCTCCGAGTTTTCATGTACAATGGCGGACTGTGATTGTAAGAGCACAAGTCCTGAAAGCCCTCGCAGAGTCGATGGCCACGTCTGTGGTCACGGTTCTACTGGGGCCACGACAATCCGGGAAAACCACCCTGGCGCGCGCCCTGGCAGAACGTGAACCCTCGGTTTTTTTCGATTTGGAATTGCCTTCAGATCGGGCACGGCTCTCACAGGCTGAATTGGTTCTGGGCAAGCTGCAGGGCCTCGTGGTCATTGACGAAGTACAACTTTTGCCCGAGCTGTTTAGCTTGTTGCGGCCTCTCGCTGATCGAGTGCCCCAGAAGGCGCACTTCTTGTTGTTGGGCAGCGCCGCCCCCCAGTTGATGAAAGCTGCGTCCGAATCGCTGGCGGGTCGAGCGTCGTTTATCGATCTCGGCGGCCTGTCGATCAACGAAGTGGGTGGCGCACAGTTGCTACCACTGTGGCTAAGAGGCGGTTTCCCCAAATCGTTCTTGGCCACCAATGAAACGACTTCGCTCCGGTGGCGAAACGACTTCGTGCGAACATTTCTCGAGCGCGACATTCCGCAACTTGGCGTCACGATACCGTCGGAGCGGCTGCTTCGCTTCTGGACGATGCTTGCGCACTATCATGGGCAGATATGGAACAGCGCCGATCTGTCCCGCTCACTTGGCCTCAGTGACAAAACCTTACGAGGTTATCTGGATCTGCTTTCCGGAGCCTATGTGCTGCGCCAGCTTCAACCTTGGCACGAGAACATCGGCAAGCGCCAGGTGAAGGCTCCTAAAGCCTATGTGCGGGACAGCGGCTTGCTTCACGCGCTGCTGGCCATCGAAACTTGGCATGGCCTAGTTGGCCATCCTAAGTTCGGCGCCTCTTGGGAAGGATTTGCGATCGAACAAATCTTGAATGCAACGTCGTGTCGCCAGGCCTACTTCTGGAGCACGCACAACAAGGCTGAGCTTGACCTTATGTTGATCCTGAACGGCAGCCGCATCGGATTTGAATTCAAAGCGAGCGTTTCCCCAGCAATGACGAAATCACTTCACATAGCATCGTCGGATTTGAACCTTTCTCGTTCGTTCATTGTTTACCCGGGAGAGGCCCGCTATCACCTGTCCGCAAATGTCGAAGCCATTTCCTTGCCCGAACTGCTCACACTACTCCCCGCGCTTTAGCGGAAAAATCAACCGGTCCGTTGGCGGACCCTGTCGATCAGCCGGGGTCGGTTTGACAAAGTAGCTACTAATAGCCACCATTTCAGGGATGCGCTCGGTCGGTGTGAAAGTGTTGAAAAACAAGCTGAGCGAGTATGTCCGATTGGCTGCCAGTGGTGAATCTATCTTGGTCACGGATCGCGACCGCATTGTGGCCGAGCTTTGCCCGCCGCGGATAGAGGGAAGCCCGATGCTGGCGGACGCTCTTCTCGCCGATTTGGTGCGCAGTGGGTGCATACGGCCACCCACGATCTGCGATGGCCAGGCTCCACCGCGCGGACCGGTTGCCACTTTTGCAGAGCTGATCGAGGAGTTGGGCAACCACCGAGGCGACCGGTGATCTACCTCGACGCTTCCTCAGCGTAACCCGCTTGATAGGTTTTGCCGTGTCCAAATACGTCTTGTAGCCACGGTGCGCCATTGTCGTCGTCCGCGGTGCGATTGCGGGCAATGCCCAAGCAACATTCGCCGCCCGTTGACCGATAACTGCAGGTGCGAAATCGGCGGATAACGGAGACCCAGGCCCAGCTGGATTGCGGGGCAGGCCATCTCGATGCAAAGTGCGGGTCGATTCGCCGCCTTTGATGCCGATGGTCAGCGCAAGCTACTTCCCTGCCGCCTGAGCGTTATCGCCTCACCATGACAACGCCCACATTAACCCTAAACACACTCTCCGGTGCATACGAGCTGCGCCGCCCACGTTCAGTAGGCGAGGGCAGCTCTATATCCGTTGAGCTCTTCGAGGCCGACATCACTCAAGCGGTGCGGCATGCGGTTTCAATTCAAGGCATCCAAACGTGGGACTTGCTTCATGAGCTGGGTGAGTTCGGGCCATCTTTGATTTTTGCGCCCGAACAAGTTGTTTCCATTTTCATGAACGCGCTCATGTGGGGGCGGCTTGTTGTTGCGCGCGATGGTGGTGGTCGAACTGACGATGCCGATCCATCGTGGAGCGCCTACGACGCTTTCATTGCCCTCACGGGTCGCGAATTCAGTGTGGGTATGCGCACCCACCGTCTCGTAAGCCGTGGGCGTGCAGTGGACCTTCGTCGCCAATCCGAATACGACGTGGTTCCCGCGGCTGAAGCGCAGTCGATCATCGCTCACGCGGTGAAAAACCGGCGCGGGGGCTTGGCCACCACGCAACTGGAGACGCTGCTCAAGAGCATCGTGGACATGCGGGCGCCGGCGGGGCAACACGGGTTTGTGTTGTTGCGTGCGCCGCTCTCCCAGGCCTCTAGAGCCGTTTCACCTGAAGAGGTGATTACGCCGGCCAAGCTCAAGGAAATTGTCGACAAGAAAGAAAAGGGCTGGATTGAGGTAGACCTCGCGGACATTGATAACGAACCTGTGGTCTGCGCCGTAGAAGTGGAAGACGCCGAAGGGGCGGTGTTCTCTGGCACGCTCGACAAGGGGGGCCACATCCGGTTCGAGCGCGTTTCTCGTAAAGGCCCCGCCCTGATCAAATTTCCTAAGCTACCCGATCGAGAGGGCAAGCCTCAAAAAGGTACGCAGGCCGGGGCCGAGGCTAGCAACAGGCAAACCGACAACAGTATGTTGGCCATAGTCCCAGGCGGACCACACGTTTTAGGCGCGGTGGATTCTAAGAACCCCTGTTGCCTCGTTCGTCCCCTGATGACCATTGTTTTTCTCACGCCTACGCTCTTGGATGATGTTGAACCTTCACAATACGTCTTGCGGAGTGCGGATGGCCGCTACGAAGAAACGCGAACCTTGAAGGACGATACAGTGCCTGGCGACAACTTGATCCAGCTTGAATTCAACGATCTGCTCATCGATGGCTTGTATACCCTTGAGCGGACTGGTGGCGACGACGTGCCCCTCGAATACTTCAAGGACTATACTTTCATGCAGATTGTTGACCAACCGCGAGGGCCTGCGTTTGATCGGCGCGTCGAGTCTGAGAATGAGCCCGAGATCGCTTCCCTGGAAGCGGATTTTGCGTGGCTAGAGGACGATGCAGCGCCTGAGGTGGAGACATGACTGCTGTTTCGGCAAAGCAGGGTGGCGGCGAGATCGCACCCAGTCGGGCCGGCATCGCGCGTAGCTTTGTATCATTTAGGCAAATTGATAGGCTGTTTGAACTCAACTGGAGCGATCTACACCGTCAGTACTTAGCCGATGTAGGCGGGCAGCCCAAGGTCGTTTCCATCGATATGTTTGATAGCAGCAAGCGTGCGCAAGCTTTCAACTCCGACGGGAACAGAGTTGATGGAGAGTCTCGGATATTCTCGGGCGTATACCGCGCGATGAAATGTGAATCTCCCCGTAGGGAAGCCTACGGAAGTTCGCTTTGGACATTTGCGCGTGAGCAGAGCCTTCCGATCAAAAACAAGCGCGTTTACGTGTTTGTTGCCAAAGACGAAAGTCGAGCCGGAATTAAGCTCTATCGCGAGCTTGATTTTGGGTCGGATGGAAAGTTTCGTCTTTGCGATAAGGCTGGCAAGCCCGTAGGGCCTTCAATCGCATGGTTGGACCTTGAAGGGCTTTCTTTCGTCCAAGCCCGACGGTCAATTCACGATTGCTACTTTGCAATGCTTTCGCCCTACCCGCTGCCACGAAGCCTTGTGCAGAAACTGCAGAGCGGCGGAGGCGTAGCTGAGGCATCAAAAAGCATTTCTTCCTCGATCGCTCCACGTTTGTTCCCCCTTTGGGATCCATTCTTCACCGACAGTGCGCCTCCCGAATTTCCAGACCGATTCGCGCCTCTTGATGTTGATGGGGCTGGGGGGAATACACGGCTGCTCCGCATGCATTTGGTTGACCCTGTCGATGAGGCTATCCTGCGAGCTCAAACCTTCACCGACGTCCATGAGAAGTGGACCGCCGAAAATAACAAACTTGGAAAAGACGTTAAGTATCGCGTTGCGTGCCATGTTCGCAACCTGGTTGAGGGGAAGGAAAACTTAGAGGAATTGGTTTCGTTCCGCGATGGCCACCAAGACTCTCTAGGCGGCTACCTTTCCCGTACCGAGGAACGTTCGAGGCGACTAAGAATTCAAGTCGAACACGCAGGCGATGCGGTGCTGAAATGGATTGGCTCTGCACGGCAGCCGGTAAAGGTTGCGTTTCGGTCACCCGGGGCTGGGGTTGCTAGCGCGAGCGGCCTTGTGGGCGATACGTTCTGGATCAAGTCCTCGAGTTTCCGTGACCTAGCGTTCTCGCCCACTGGAAGGCTGAAGGTTTTGACAAGCGCGAAGTCTGGGGGCTTCGCAAATCAGTTTGTAGGTCTATTCGACGACTTCACAGCTGAATCCGACACAATGGAGCGGCTAGAACTCTTGGGTTTGGCTTGTCTTCGCCACACACTGATCATCCCGGGAGCCGCCGAAATCT
>JBBSJE010000039.1:0-36279 GCA_038257535.1 Polyangia bacterium | reverse complement strand
TACATGGTGACCACGGGTCCCATGTGAATTTCCTTCACTTTGCCCTTCACGCCGTAGTTTGAGAACGCTTGCTCCAAACGCTCAGCCATGTCGTACAAAGCTTGCCGATCCAAAACCTCGCCCTTCGGGGGCTCATAGGTCAGCATGCTGGTGGAAGGCAGCCTGTACTCGCCTTCGGAGAGCTTGATGAAACTTGGGCCTTCGTGCTTCTTGGGCGGCTCCGGCGCGCGCACTGTTGGGGCCACGATGATGGGGATCTCAGGCTTGCCGGAGGCGGCAACCGGCTGCTCGTCGTCGATGTCGGCTGCCTCTATCTCTACCTCGTCGGCTGCTGAGGCCATGCCGTTGATAAATGGCGCCACGGTGGCTGCAGCCTGCGCGCGCTCGGCCCAAGTTTGCAGGTCGGCTTTGGCCACTTCGGCAACCGCAGCTGCCATTGGGCTGCGCTCTTCACCAGAGCTTAGTTTGGGACGGCGGCTGGCGGGTCCCACACGAACGGCTTCGTCTTCATCTTCACGCGTAGAAAACGACACAAGGGTCTTCTCGAATGCCTGCGTTGACTCAACAGCCCCGCGCTTGGCTTTGCGCGCCGGCGCAGCCATCACGGTGTTGTCGTCGTCTTCTTCGTCCTCGGACGCGTCTTCGCTGTCTTCCTCGCCGTCTTCGGAGGCCTCACGCTTCGGGAACATCTCAATCACCAAACGCCCCATCGCGCCGCTGGCTTCGCGAAGCAGAGCCCAGGAGGTGTTTGCCACCGATGACACAAAGGCCAACGCGTGCTCGGCGCGCAACCTGGTAAGGAAGGTTAGCGACACAAACAAAATCGTCACGGCCGCCATAGCTGCGCCCACCGCGCCCACAAAGCTGGCCAAGATCTCACCCAACCATTGCCCCAACACGCCCCCGGGTCCGCTCAGCGCGGTGTGGCGTTTGGCGAAGGGCAAATGCAGCAGCACCGCCACTGACATCACCAACCCAATGCTGCCCAAAGTTTCCGCCACGCCCGATAGGATCGAGGTGCCTTTGAAACTGCGGACGGCCAAAACCAGCACAGCGCCTACCAATAGGTAGGCGCCGAACCCCGCCAGCGCGTAAAGCAACCGCGCTGTGGCCGCACCCCCGGGCCCCATAAGTCCCTGAACCCCTAACTGGGTGGAGGCCATCGAAATCAGCGAGAAAATGCCCAAGCCCAGCAAACAAATGCCGGCGATTTCCTTGGCGCGCCCCCGCTGTGGGGCCCTGGATGTTTTCCCTTTGGCTGCCATCGAATCCTCTGTGTCGTTCTTAGTAGGAATATTACCTACATCAACACACTAGACCAGCCCAGACGGGCGTCAACTTTTTCGATGTCCGCGCATTGTTGCGTCGCGTTATCGTTGGAGTCGATCTAATCGCAAGGGCTGCAAGCACACGTAGCGCCCTTGCCGCCTGTGACCGAATTTGTTTTTAGGTTGATTGCGCCGCTTGCCCCGCGGGCAAGGCCACCGGAAGTTTCAACGCAAACGTTGTTCCTGCCGGGCCGGTGTCAACCGTCACTTCACCGCCGTGCCGTTCGACAATGCCGTGAACAATGGACAGCCCCAGCCCGGCACCTTCGCCCACCGTTTTGGTGGTGAAGAATGGATCGAAGATTTTGGGCAACACCTCAGCGGGAATGCCCGGGCCGTTGTCAGAAATGGTGATGCGCCATTGATCCACCACTTGCGTCGCGGTGATGACGATTTCGCCGTCCCTGTCACCCAAGGCCTGAGCGGCGTTCACGACGAGATTCATGATCACCTGATCGATTTGCCCGGGAATCGCCCAAGCCTCGCAGGGCATAGGCAACGAAACCTTCATCGATACATCTCTGAGTTGGTGGCGCAACAGATCCACAGTGTCGGCCACCACCCGATGCAGGTCGACGCTCCGAAACTGGTGCTCATCCCCGCGCGAGTAGTTGTGCAAGGCGCGCACGATGGCCTTGGTGCGGCCCGCGCCCCGCCGAATGACCCCCAGCATCTCCTTTGCGTCACGCACCAGTGCCAGTGAGCCGCCTACCCCTTCACGCTCGATCTCGTCAAGCTGCTCTGAGAGAGGGTCCAAGGTGTTGATGACGGCGTTGACCGGATTGTTGATCTCATGCGCGATTCCAGCAACCAAGCGCCCCATTGACGCCAATTTTTCAGAGCGCACCAGATCGTCTTTGGCCCGTTGCAGTTTTTCCAAAGCTTCCGCCAGTTCGGCGTTTCGCTTTTCGAGCGCGTCCGTGCGCCTGCGCACCTCACGCTCGAGATCGATGTTGATCGATTCGGTTGATCGCAGCCTGTCGCGCAACGCCCGCCGCATTTCCTCGAACGCCATGGTCAGGCGCCCGATCTCATCGGCTTCGCCCGCGGGCGACACGGGGCGCGCCAGTTCACCGCGGGCCATCTCTTCCGAACGAGCCTCCAGCTCCGTAAGCGGCTCGACAGTGTCGCGGGTGACCAGCAAAGCCAGTCCCACCGCCAACAGCATGCCCACAGCGCCAGGCAGTGTGGCCGTGGCCGCCCCGGCGTACATGGCCATCATCCACGGCCCCGCCACGCAGGCGCCAAATGACAAGAACACAACGGCAAGCCGCAACCGCAAGCCCGCAGGCGATCGAATGGCGGCGAGCGGCAAGTGGTGGCGTGAGCCTAGATGCCGCAAAAACGGCGTCATCGTGCGCCGAAGCAACATCAGCGCAAAGCCACTGGTGGCCAACACGGCCACGCACGCCACAAGCAGCAGCCGCGCGGCCACCCTGGCTTCAAAGTTCAGCCACCATCGCCCCACCGCCACCGCGCTTAGGAACGTAAGCGCCAATATGAGCGTGAGGTATCCAGACAAACGGTAAGGCACGGCCTGCGCAGCACGAAACGCGGTGACGGCTGCGGGCTCATCGCGCGCCGGACCGCGAGACGACGAAGGTGCACGGTAGGCGACATTGAAATACGCCTCCACGGCGTTGGTTCGGCGACGCAACGACCGCGCCCAAAACGCGCCGCCCACAAACAAGACCGGCCACCCCCACATGCCCAAGGCCGCGCCGCCAATGCCCACCGTGGCCGAGGTCATCCACAGCCAAACACCATGCCCCGCCGTTAACACCAGCACGGCCGCGCGCCAGAGCCGGCGGCGGTACACCTGCATGTACAAACGCATGCCATCTATGTTGGGCAACAGCCACGAGCGTATCGCCCGCAACCAGCCTTCGAAAAGTCGCGCACGAAACGCCGCCGCGCCCGCCGCTTGAATTAAACACAGCCCCGCCACCTGCAGCGCCTGTGCGCCCGGCAAACCACGAACGTACGTCCAGCCGCAGGCCACGCAGACAACCACGCACCAGGCACAAAACCTGATCAAACTGGCTTCGCTGGGCAAGTGCATCAACGCGTGTTGCGCGGGCTCAGCCAAGTTCGCGGGCACGGCTTCGCCTTGCCGCTTGCGCGCGTGTACGACCAGCAAAGGACGTGCAACATCGAACAATCGCAACACCGAGGCCAGCCACAAGGTGCCCGCCAACACACCAGCCGCCCGCACGGGAAGCGACAGCCGGGCGCCCAAGCCCAGCCACAGCGGCAGCCCCACGGCCAGCACATCCACGGCGCTGGCGGCCAGTTCGCAGCCCGCCAGACCCAACGCCAAATGCCCGCGCAGGGGGGGCACGGCGGACGTGGGTCGCAAGCTGGCAACGGGGGCCATGGGCGCATTGTACTGCCCTGGCTGGCTTTTGCGGCTATGCTTTGCCCGGTCCGATGACCTGGGAAACAATACGCGACCTTATTCGTGACGAATGGCTGATTCTAGGACTGCTGCTTTTGTGGTCTTTGGCCGGCCTAACCATCATCTGCGAGCGGGTTTACAGCCTGTGGAACGCGCTGCCGAAGGCGGAAGCCTTCAAGGATCGCGTGATCGCGGCGTTGGAGGCGCGGGACATCCCGAAGGCCACCGCGCTGTGTGAAACGTCGTCCGAGCCGCTGGCTGATGTGTTCGAGAAAGGTCTCAAGACCTTCAAGAAATACCCGGAGAAAACCGCCAATGTGGTCACATCGCAGCGGTTGGCGGCCGCCGCCAGTTTCAAACGTTATTTGTGGGCGTTGGGTACCGTGGGCTCGTCAGCGCCGTTCGTGGGATTGTTTGGCACCGTGGTGGGCATCTTGAAGGCCTTTCAAAGCATCGCTGCGGCGGGCGCCGGGGGCTTTAAGATTGTGGCCGGCGGCATCGCGGCGGCGCTTGTGGCCACCGCAGCCGGCCTGATGGTGGCCATTTACGCCATCATCGCTTACAACTACTTCGTGGCACGCGTGGCGGGAATTGGCGTGCAGTACAAGCTTTATTGCGAGGAATTTCTGATGGCTTTGGGCGAGTTGGCCTCGCCAGCAGCGCCCGCCGAAGTTTTGGCCAAACCCGTGAAGATCGAAGCGGCCGAGCCAGCGGCTTAGCCGCCCACGCAGAAGGGATCCGTTATGGGCATGGGTGTGAATATGGGCGACGCCAGCGCCGACGAAGAAGGCGGCGGCGGCGATGCGATTGTGGCGGAGATCAACATCACCCCACTCACAGACGTATTTTTGGTGTTGCTCATCATTTTCATGGTCACCTCGCAGGTGATGGTGGAATCGGAAACCGCTTCGCGCGCGGGGGTGAAGGTGTCGTTGCCCAAATCGCAAGCGGCCGGGCCCGTCACCAAGAAGCTTACGATTCCTGTTTTGACCATCACCAAGAACAACGAGCTTTTCATCTTTAACAAGAAGGTGGCCCCGGAGGCGCTTGAAACAGAACTGCGCGCGGCCCTCGCCTCGGCGCAATCGGATGAAGTGCTGATTCGTGGCGACAAAACGGTGCTGCTGGGTGCCACGGTGGATCTGATGTCGGTGGCCAAACGCGCGGGCGCCGAAAAGATCAACATCCTCACCGAAAGCGCGAAAGAGTAGCGGCGCGCGAGCGGCGTTGACGGCGCGCAAACAGCGCCAAGGCCGCCAAGGCAACGAACGAAAATCCCGTGCGCGGGCCTGGCGCCCTGCCACCCATCCGGCAGCCGCAGCCGTTGTCAGTGTCTGCCACCTCGCAGGCCGCCACATTCGACAGCAGCGACAAATCATCGACTGCTGCCTCGATCCCGCCGGGCGGCTCGACGTTTTCGTCAGCGGCCACAAAGCGCAATTCGATGCCCGCCGAAAGATCCAGATCCGGCGGCAAGGCAACCACGCGCTCTTGCCAAATAAAAGAAATCTGATTGCTGATGCGATCGATTTCGCGCCAGGGATTGTCGGCGCCCGCGTCTGCCCCTGCGGTGTTGGCAGCCCGTACAAGCACCGACAAATACGCGCGGGTGCTGGTGCCCACGGTGCCGGCTGAAGCCGCTTCCATGGCGGAAACGGTGGCGTGATAGTGCAGTTGTGGGTTTCGCAGGCCCGTGCTGGGGATCACTGGCGACTGCAAAGTTACGCGCCCCCCGCGCACAAAACCGCCACCGCGGCCCGGGTCGGGCGGAATCAACCCCGTTACGAAAGCGCCCGCGCCACCGTGCGCACCTGCGGGCTGTGTTTGACGGTCAACCACGAAGCTAAGCTCGGGTGTGCCGCGTTGCCACGTGGCGCCTATCCCCTCGTCGGTGCCCTCGGGGTTGACCACCCACCCGGTTTCGCCCTCGAAGTCTTCACGCCACGCGACTTCCATGCCCAACGGACGCGAGACCGTAAGGCGGTGGTAGTGCACATCGCTTTGGGTGCGCGCCACCACAACGGCTTGGCTGCCGCAGGGCAAAGGCCCCAAAGCAACGGAGAAGCTTTCACTGCGCGTGGCGCCCGCCGCTAGATCGGCAAGCACGCGCGGTTCGCCGGAAGAAAACTTGGTGCCGCCCGCAGTCACCTCCACCCACGCTTTGATGCCAGTGGCCGTGCGCGCGCCCGCGTTGGCCACGTCAATCCGAAACCCAACGGGCCCTTGGGCGGGGATGGCCGGCGGCATCGTTTCCACGACCACAACATCCGATCGCGCGTCGCCGCAATCAGCTGTGGACTGTGTGCACACCAGCAAACGGTTGCGGCTGGCATTTAACGCCCATTCTTCCCACCATTTGCGCGCCTCATCGATTCGTCGTGCCAATCCTTGTGCGATGGTGCTGTCAACGGTTTCGTTGGGTCGGGTCACCACCACTTGTAGCTCCCGCAAGTACCCAGTTGAAATGGCAGGCTCGCGCGGGCCATTGGCAGCCACCACATCGGCGATGCTGAGATCCAAGCGCGTGCCCGTAACCGTTCGTTGCGCCGGGATGCGACCTGGCGACTGCTGTTCGCAGGGCAAGCGTGTGTAATTGGGAATGTTTGTGATGGCGAAAAAGTTGGGCACCTCATCGGCGGCCAACAATCCCATGCCGTAAAGATCCAAGTTGCCGTAGCGCTTATTTTGTTCAGTCCACGTGAAGCTGCCGTCGCCATTGTCCTGCCAAGCGAGCCCATCTTGCACCGAGGCCTGCGTATCTAAAAACCAATCGAAGTGGGCGCAGTCGCGCCCCAACAGCAGATCGGAACTGCGTTGCGTTCGTGGATCGCGCACATCCAGAAACGCCATATAGCGATGGCCGGTTTCTTGCCCCCAGGTTTCCAAAGCCGTGCCCCAGTTGGCACGCAGTTCGCCGGACGAAAGCCCCAGCGACTTCATGTTCACAACTGTGCGCAAAGTGCCAGCGGAACCATAAGCGGCGGAGAAATCCTGCTGCCGCAACCGCCGCCCCAGCCCAGCCACCTCGTTGCGTACATTCAACGCGTAAGCCAAAGCGTCGGTTCCGCGATCGTCGAACGTGACCCACAGGGTGATGATTTCAAAGTGGTCGCCCGCAAACGCTATTGCCTTGCGTGTGATGTTCCGCAACGCCGTCGGATCAATGCCGAAACGCGTGCCTACCATGCCGACGCTTTCGGCATCACCGGGCACCACCAGCACCTCACCCACCCTCACAATGCCGGCGGTCTCGGCCTCCAAGACAGGGCCGACGGCCGCTGCCTCTGCGATCTTAAACGCGGGATCAACGCGCACCTGGGCGCCAAAGCCGTCTGGGCCTTTTCCCAGTGGCGGCGACACGTGCATGCGCGGATCGAAGGCAGGTTGCCAACGGATGGGCGCTGCGGCGCTGGCGGATCCGGCACAGGTAACAGCCAGCGCGGTTAGCAGAGCGCGCACGAGCGTTTTGAATTTGAACGTCAACACTCAGCCGCCACTTTGCCACAAACAAGCAACCACCGCCGCAAACAAATCACTTGCGGAACAGGGCTAAAGCAAGGCCAAAAACGCCTTGGCCGCGTGGCTCAAAGACCGCTTGGCGGGGAACACCAGATGAATTTTGCGCGCGATACGCAGTTCGTTCACCTGCACCTCTTTCAGTACACCCTGTTCCACCTCGGGGCCCACACACATGCGCGGCAAAAACGCCACGCCCTCGTTCATTTGCACCAGCTTTTTGATGGTCTCCACCGTAGGCATTTCGATGTCGCGGTTCAGCGGCACATTGTGACGCTCAAACTCGGTCACCACCATTTCGCGATACGGGGAAAGCACGTTGTGGGCGATGAAGGTTTCCATGCCCAACTCGCCGATTGAGACCGATTTCTTTTTGGCCAAGCGGTGCGCGGGGGAGACCACAAACGCCAAGTGATCGGTGTAGATCACCCGCGTGGCCAAACGCTCGTCCTTGGGTTCATAAGACACAACGCCCAACTCGAGATCACCGCCCACAATTTCATCAGGAATTTTGCTGGACAGGCTCCGCCGAACCAACACCCGCACGCGGGGGTATTTGCGCCGGTACTGCACGATGTGTCCCAGCAAATACAGCGTGGTGGATTCATTGGCACCAATCAGCAGCTGCCCGGCCGATTTGTCGCGCAGTTCTGCCAAAGCTCCGGTGAGTTCCGCACCCAGGTTGTCGAACCGGCGGGCGTAGTCGAACACCAGTTGTCCCGCGTCGGTCAATCGGATGGCCTTACTACCCCGATCGATAAGCGGCTCGCCCAACGACTGCTCCAAACGCTGAACTGCCAAAGAGATGGCCGGTTGCGTTCGCCCTAGTTTCGCGGCCGCCCGCGAAAAGCTGCCTTCAGCCGCCACGCTGCGAAACACCAACAATTCATGCAGATCCATATTGCTTATGCTTACATCGAGATTTATAAGCAATATTTATTGCATAAGCAAATCTTATCGAACTGACGAAAACAATAAATTCGTCAAATTATCCCGACAGCGCTACATTTAAGCCTTACCCGGACCAGATCCCTCAAGTCCGGCATAACCAAAGAAGTGAGACACACTAGAACCGAGGCATTATGAACGACCGCGTATCCATCTTCGACACCACCTTGCGCGACGGCGAACAATCTTGCGGCTGCAGTATGACTGTGGACGAGAAGCTTCGCATGGCCGGCAAACTGGTGGAGCTAGGCGTGGATGTGATGGAAGCCGGTTTTCCCATGGCCTCAGCCGGGGACACCGAAGCGGTTGAGCAGATTGCCCGCGCGTTCCCCGATGTGTCTGTGGCGGCGCTGGCCCGCTGCAACCCCAAAGACATCGAGCAAGCGGCGCGCGCCCTGGACAAGGCCAAACGCCCACGCATCCACACCTTTATTGCCACCAGCTCGATTCACTTGAAGCACAAGCTGCGCAAGACCGAAGACGAGGCGCTGCAAAATGCGATCGATGGCGTCACCTTGGCGCGCAAATACGTACAAGACGTAGAGTTTTCCGCCGAGGACGCCACCCGCACCGCGCCTGAAAGCTTGGCCCGTTTCGCCAAAGCGGCCGTGGACGCTGGGGCCACCGTCATCAACATTCCCGACACCGTGGGCTACAGCGTGCCCGAAGAATTTGCCGAGCTCATTCGGCATGTGGTCAAAGCGGTGGGTGACCGGGCCATTGTTTCGGTGCATTGCCACAACGACCTGGGCTTGGCTGTGGCCAACAGCTTGGCCGGCGTGCAAGCGGGCGCGCGACAAATTGAATGCACCATCAACGGCATTGGCGAGCGCGCAGGCAACTGCTCGCTCGAGGAAATTGTGATGGCGATGAAGGTGCGCAAGGATCGCTTGCCGTTTTCCACCGGCATCGTCACGCCCCAGCTGTTCCCCGCCAGCCAGTTGCTGTCGTCTATCATTGGAGTATCGCCGCAACCCAACAAAGCGATCGTGGGGCAAAACGCCTTTGCGCACGAAGCGGGCATCCACCAAGACGGCTTCCTCAAAGAGCGCACCACCTACGAAATCATGGAGCCGCTTTCGGTGGGCGTGCCGGAAAGCCGCTTGGTGTTGGGCAAACACAGTGGGCGGCATGCGCTGGCGGATCGCTGTGCGCATTTGGGGTTCCCGCTCAACACGGCGCAGATCGACGTGGTGTACAAGAATTTCATCGCTTTGGCTGATAACAAAAAGGGCCTAACCGACGCCGAAATTGCTGACTTGGCGCGCCAGGCAAAAACCGCCGCGGCCTAGCCATTTGCCGCAAGGGCCTCAAAACACACGCCTAAACACGCCCCCACGCCAAAAGCTTGGGGGCGTCGTGCGTTTGAGGCGCATTGTTTCTTCAAGCCGCGCGTCCGCCTACCGATGGGATCTCCGTCAGGAAACCAACGGGAAGCCAATTTGATGTCGCACGCCGCAATACCTGCCAAAGTTCTGTTCATTGACGACGACGCCGGCATTCGCCGCGCCTTTCGGCGGGTTTTGAGCACGCGCGGCATTGAGACCGACACGGCCAGCACCGGCGCCGAGGCGCTGAGCTTGGCGGAGTTGCATCAGTATCCGGTTGTGGTGACCGACTTGCGCATGCCCGGCATGGATGGCCTCACTTTGATCGACCACATGCGCGTGTTGCAGCCGCACGCGGCGTTCGTGGTGGTTACGGGCATGCCAGACTTGGATCTGAACCGCACCAACGCCTCGGCCAGCCAGATCGACGCGGTGTTGTCGAAACCGTGGAACGCGGACGAACTTGAAGAGGTGCTCCGGCGAGCGGCGGCGCTCTATGAACAGCGCTGCGGGGCGGGCGGCAAGCAGCGCGACGACTATCCCAGCGTTTTGGTGATTGAGGACAACGCAGCCGACGCAGAGGCGATTCGCGGCATGCTGGAGCCGGTGGCGCAAGAGTTGGTGCTGGCGGAGCGCTTGGCCGAAGGGCTTCAGGTGTTGCGCCAACGTAAGTTCGATGCCGTGCTAGCGGATCTGTCGCTGCCCGACGCGCGCGGCTTGGACGTGGTGGTGCGCATTCGAACGTTGGCACCGGACGCCGCGGTGGTGATTCTGGGCGGCTTGGACGACGAAGAGGTGGCGCTTCGTGGTGTGCAGATGGGCGTGCAGGACTATATGTCGAAGCGCTCGATGGACGCGCGCTCCTTGCGCCGCACGCTCAGATACGCGGTGGAGCGCAAACGAGCCGAGCAGCGGCTGGCGTATCTGGCGCGGCACGATCAGCTCACGGGGCTGGCCAATCGCACCACCTTCCAAGAAAAGTTGAACGCCGCCCTGGCCCGAGCCCGGCGGCAATCGCAACCGTTGGCAGTGCTGTTCGTGGACATCGACCGTTTCAAGTCCGTGAACGACAGCTTGGGACACGAGTCAGGTGATCATCTGCTCAAAACCATAAGCCAAAGGCTTGTGGCTTCCGTGCGTGAGTACGACACCGTGGCGCGCTTGGGTGGCGATGAGTTTGCGGTTTTGCTGGAGGACATCGATGGCAACGCGGCACCCGCAGAGGTGGCCACGCGCATTCTGGCATCACTGACGCTGCCGATGATGATGAATGACATCGAGCTTGTGCTCACAGCCAGCGTGGGTGTGGCCATTCACCCCGACGCCGGCGATTCCGGCGAGCGGCTGATGAAGGCCGCCGACAAGGCGCTTCACGCCTCCAAACTGCGCGGCCGCAACACCTATCAAATTGCGCACGGGGAAGAGGACACGGAAGCCAGGCAAAGGCTCCGGTTGGCAGCGGAATTGCGACACGCGCTGCGTGAGAAGCAATTTCTGCTGTTTTATCAGCCGCAAATCGACATCCGTGACAGCCGCGTGGTGGGCCTTGAAGCGTTGCTGCGCTGGCGCAAACCTGACGGGCGCCTGGTGTCACCGGCCGAGTTTATTCCGGTGCTAGAAGATACGGGCCTCATCGTGGATGTGGGCGTTTGGGTGTTGGAAGAATCATGTCAACAGCTGGCGCGCTGGCGGCAAGAAGGCATGACCGACCTGCGTGTGGCGGTAAACCTTTCGGCCAAGCAATTTGAAACCAACGACTTGCTCTGTACCGTGAAACGCGCCCTGCAGCTTTCGGGGATCGAGCCCGATGGCTTGGAGTTGGAGATCACAGAGAGCCTGCTGATGCAGGACACAAGCCGCACCAACGAAACGCTGGAAGCGCTCAAAGCCTTGGGCGTGCGCATCGCGGTTGACGATTTTGGCACCGGGTATTCGTCATTGTCTTACCTGGAGCGCTTCCGCGTGGACGTGCTGAAAATCGATCGTTCGTTCATCAACGCCATCAACGTCACGGGGCGCCGCGGCTCTGTGGCCGGCGCCATCGTGGGATTGGGCCACCGGCTGGGCTTGGAAGTGGTGGCTGAGGGCGTTGAAACAGAAGATCAGCTTTCACATCTGCAGGGCAGCGATTGCGATGTGGTGCAGGGATTTTATTTTGGGCGGCCCTCGGACGCTTGGACCCGCAGCTCGCTCGAAGACATCATCACGCGGCTTTTGCCGCGGGTCACGCCGCGCGCGGTTGCCAAAGGGTAGCGCCCCTCACGAGGGCAGCAGCACACGCATGGCCTCGGCGGACGCCAACGAGGGCGCCGTGTGGTGCGCGCCGCTGGCCCGCAATTGCGCCTGCGTAAACCGCCCCGTGGCCACCGCCAAACAAGCGGCGCCAATGTCGAGGGCGGCCGCCACGTCTTTGGGCGTGTCGCCAATCACCAGCACCTGGCACGCGGACACATCGTGGCCCAAGAGGGCAGCCCCCCGCGCGGC
The DNA here is from genome assembly GCA_038257535.1 of Polyangia bacterium. Taxonomy (GTDB): domain Bacteria; phylum Myxococcota_A; class Polyangia; order Fen-1088; family Fen-1088; genus JAGTJU01. Next base: position 24,277 of record JBBSJE010000039.1, on the reverse strand, counting down.
GCCCACCGCCAGCAAAGCCGCACGTTTGTGATGATCACAACCGAAGCCGCCAAACGCGAAGCGCTTGTAGAGCCCCACAGTCTCCAATTTGATTTCGGCGCCCTTGCGAATGTTGCCGGTGCCCAGGCCCACAACGCCCGCGCGCCGCAATGTCAAAGGCACCAGCGCGTCGAGCACCGCGGGCGCGCCCTCGTGCACCACGAATTGATGTGCGGCCGATTTGGCTTCCAGCTTCAAGGCGGCCACGTAGAGCTCCAAAATGGCGTCGATCTCCGCCTCGCGTTGCGCTTGCGCAAGCGGCGGATCCATCTGCTGCAGCGCCATGTCCACAATGGTCCGATCCGTCATGCCGTCGAAACCGAAGTCTAGCTTGCCAGGCTGGCCATAACGTTGCGTAAAGGCGGCTTGCAGGGCACGCCGGCCCACCCCGGCCGCGCTGACAAGGGTGCCATCAATGTCGAACAGATAAATTGTGGGCTTTTGCACCGCCATGCCGCTCTGGGAAACCATAGCCACAAGCCCCCGGCGGGGCAGCCCCAAAACGCAGGAAAACATCATCCGTGTGGCTTCGAGGCTTTGTCGCGATTTTTTGTTACCATAATTGACCCCGCCCCGCGTGGCCTGAAACAATGCGACCTATGAAGCGTAGATCGCGCCCGCCCACAGCACCCCTGGCAGCCCTGATGGTGGTGGCTTTGCCATGTGGGGCCTGGGCGCAAACGCTAAGCACGCCCCCCACCTCGCACCCCATCTACGTCAGCGCCGAAGGCGCGGCCCACGACGACGCAGCCCGCGACGCCTTTCGCCAAGCGGCCACCAAATTGGGGTTGGGCCCCGCGGAAACGGTGGATCCGCCGCCGCTGCCCAAACCACAAGGTCCAGCATCGGTGGCCGCGGGATCCGCCCAGGTGCGAGAATTGGCGTTTGAGGAAGGCCGCAGCTTGCTGGCCAGCGCCGTGGCCGAAGCCACGTCCTCGGGCGCCGCCGGCTTCAACCGAGACACGCTATGTGATGCGTTTTTGTATTTGGCGATGGCGCTTGACCGCGCCGATTGGCGGGATCTTCCCGAGGCGGGGCCACAACCCGCCAACGCCGATGCGGCCGCAGCGTATCTGCAAGCCGCAGTTCTGTGCCCGCAGCGGCAACTTTATCAGCGCACGTTCCCACCCCTGGCCCGACATAGGTTTGATCAGGCGGTCACAGCGCTGAAAACGCGCGGATCCGGCCTCTTGGTCATTGACGCACCCGACGACGCCCTGGTGTCCGTGGATGCGGGACCATTGGCCCCCGCACCCGTCAAGGTTTCCTTGCCATACGGCGAACACTTCGTTCGCGTTGAACGGCCGGGCCGGATGCCATGGGGCGCGCGTGTGCCTTTGTCACTGCCGGTGCTCGATGTGAACCCGGCCACGCAAGCGTTTCGCAGTTTTTCCGATGCAGAGGCGGTGAAACACGCGCGACGCATGGCCGCCGCGTACGCTTTGGTGGGCGAGCTTCTGCCTGGCAGCGAGCCGCTCGTGCAATTGCGGCTTGTGGAAGTCGCCACCGGCAAACGCATAGATTCCACGCGGGTGCCTTTGCAGCGGGAGGTGGGCGGCGTCTATGCGGCGGCGATGCGTTTGGATGAACAGGCGCGGCGGCTGGAGATGAAGGCCGGCGCGCCTCAAGACGCCCAGGCCCTACAAATTGCCAGCGCGCCCGTGCGTGCGACCGATCCCAGCCAACCAGGCCCCACGGAGGATCCAGAAGGTTGGGCCCGCAAACGCTGGCCCTTGCTGGCCGCAGTTGGCGTTGTGGTGCTCACCAGCCTGGTTCTAGGCGTGGTTGTGGCACTAGATGACAAAAGCGCTGTACAATAGGCCTTCGGAATTTGTGCCACCATGCCCGTTGTTGGGATTGATCTAGGAACGACGAATTCGGTCATCGCCACGGTGGCCAATGGACAGGTGATGGTTGTTCCCGATGGGCAGGGCCGCCATCTTCACCCGTCCGTGGTTTCTTTTGGCACCGATGGCCTCAAGCTGTTTTCGCACGAAGCGGTGGCCAGGCGCATCGCCGCGCCCGAGTTCACGGTGTATTCGTCCAAGCGGCTCATGGGTCTGCCCTTTCGCTCCGACGAAGTACGTTTCGCCACCTCGCGCCTGCCTTACAAGCTAACCCAAGGCAATAACGAACAAGCCGTTGTGGTGGGCCCCGACCGCAACTACACCATTCCCGAAATCGGCGGCCTGTTTCTTTCTTACCTCAAGCAGTGCGCCGAGTTTTATTTGGGCGACGCGGTGTCAAGCGCCGTGATCACGGTGCCCGCCAATTTCAACGACGCCCAACGCCGCGCCACCATGGACGCCGGGCGCATCGCGGGCCTGGATGTGATGCGCTTTTTGAACGAGCCCACCGCGGCCGCGCTGGCGTACGGCGTGGGCCGGAACATGTCGCGCCGAATTGCGGTTTACGATTTTGGTGGCGGCACCTTCGACGTCACCGTGCTCCAAGTGGAAGGCGATGTCTTCGAGGTGCTGGCGACAGGGGGCGACAGTTTCTTGGGCGGCGACGACGCCGACGCCGTGCTGATGAACATTTTGGCCGAGCAATGTGTGGCACAAACCGGCGTGGATCCACGGCAAGCGCGTGGCTCGGGCGCGCGGCTGATGCTGGCGGCCGAGCAGGTCAAACGGCATTTGTCCGACCGCCCCGAAGCCAAGGGCGAGTTGAAGCAGCTGGTGGTCAACGATCAGGGGCAAACGCTCAACCTGCGCTTTCACATTCGGCGCGATGAGTTTGATCGCGGCATTTACCCGCTGATTCAACGCACCTTCGCCACTTGCCAAGCGGTGATGCAGGCAGCGGGTCTGACGGCGTCTCAGATCGATGAGGTCATCATGGTGGGCGGCACCACCCGCATTCCGTTGGTGCGCACCGAGGCGCAGCGTTTCTTCGGGCGCCCGCCGCGGGTGGATCTTAACCCCGATGAAGTTGTGGCCTGGGGCGCCGCCATTCAAGCCGACAATCTGGCTTATGGCAGCGGCGACGTGTCCAGCCGCGCGGTGTTGTTGGATGTCACGCCGCGGGCGTTGGGCATCGCGGTTTCGGGTGGATTCTCCGAGACCATCGTGGAAAAGAACGTGCCTTTGCCGGTTGAACAGACGCGCGTGTTTTCGACCTCGGCCGACAACCAAAGTCTCGTGCGCATTCAGGTGTGCCAGGGTGAGGCCCGCCGCTTTGACGAAAATTACCCCCTGGGAGATCTCGAGTTGTCGGGCATTCGGCCCGCCCGCCGCGGGGAGGTGTCTGTGGAAGTGACCTTCCGTGTAGACACCAACGGCATCTTGCGCGTGCGCGCCCGCGATTTAGAAACGGGGACCTTCCAAGAAGCGCAAGTGAATGTGCGCGGCACCATGAGCGCGCAAGAAGTCGAAGCGGCCGCAGACCGTGCCGCGGCTGAAGATTTGCCCGCCGTGGCTGGTTGAGGTGACCCATGACCACCGATCCGCTGGCACAATTGATCTCTTTCGCTCGCTTGGTTCAACCTACTTTGGACGATCGCTCGTACTACGAGCTTTTGAACGTCGATGCCAAAGCCGATATGCCCACCCTTCGCAGGGCGTTTTACGATGTGGCCGCAAAACTTCACCCCGATCGATATGCGAGCTTGCGGGATCAAGACGCCAAGGGAAAACTTGAGTCGATCTACGCGCGCATCGCTGAGGGCTATCGGGTGCTCACCGACCCACAAAAACGCGCGGCCTACGATGAAGCGCTGGCACGCGGCCAAAAGCGTCTGGTGATCACGGCACGCGAGCGACGCGGCCCCACCAATCCCGATGAGCAACTGAAACACCCGGAGGCAAAAAAGTTTTTCCGCTTGGGTATGATCGCGCTCGGCAACCGCGACTTCAAAGGCGCGGCCTTGAACTTCAACTTCGCCCGCACATTTGAGCCTGGCGCCCCCATCATCGCGGAAAAGCTGGCCGAGGCCAAAGCGGCTGTGGCCAGCGCCTCAAGCCAATAGCGGCGAATGATGAGCCCTGGTGATGAAGGCGAAGTTCAGCCTGGCGTGCCGCCCATCGCCCCTAGGCAGGTGATCCAACCACCGCGGCAGGGTGATCAGCTGGGGCGGTTTGTGCTTGAACAGCCGCTGGGCCATGGCGCGATGGCCACGGTGTTTCGGGCGCGCGATTCGGGCTTGGGGCGCTTGGTGGCGATCAAGGTTCTGAACCCGGCCGTGGCCAGCCAAACCTCGAGCGCGGAGCGCTTTCGGCGAGAAGCCATGGCGGTGGCCGCGCTTCGCCATCCCAACATCGTAGAGGTTTACGATTTTGTTCCCGCCGCCAACGGACACAGCGCGTATTTGGTGCAAGAGCTGATTGGCGGCGAAACCATACAAGAGCTGTTGGAAGCGCGGGGCCGCCCCTTGATTCCCGAGGTGGCCGCCTTGCTTGCGGCGGATGTGGCCGAAGCGCTGGCGGCGGCCCACGGACGCGGGGTTGTGCACCGTGATGTGAAACCCGCCAACATCATGCTTGAACGTCAAGCGGCGGGGGCGCGCGTGGTGCTAACAGATTTTGGCGTGGCACACGTGGGCGAGCTCACCACCATGACAGCCACAGGCGCGATGGTGGGATCTCCCGCCTATATGTCGCCTGAACAAGCGCGCGGTCTGCCCGTGGGGCCGCAAGTTGACGTTTGGGCGCTTGGCATTTTGCTTTACCAATTGACCACCGCGAAGCTGCCGTTTGCGGGGCGCGATCCCATCACGGTGATCACCGCCATCTGCAAAGGTGAGTTTCGGCGTGCGGGGCAAATTGACGCCCGGGTGGGGCCTGAGCTTGATCGCATCATCGTGGGTTGCCTACGCATCTCAGCTTCGGAACGCTTCGCTTCAGCCGCCGAAGTGGCAAAGTTGCTGCGCGACTGTGCCGCACGCGTGGGGCTGCAAACGTCATCACCGGTGCTGCGGCGTTTGTTGGATGCCCCCCAGGCGCTTGAAGATGAGCTGAAGCCTAAGTTGGCAGAGCATGCGGTGGCCAACGCCCGCACGTTCATGCGCAAACGCCAACTGGCGCGCGCGCTGGCCGAGTTGGGCCGCGCCACAGCGTATGTGCCTAAACACAGTGAAGCGCTGAAATTGATCGATGCGCTTTCGGCGCAAAGGCGTTGGGGGCGGGTATTGTTTGCGGCCGCCGCCGTTTTTGTTGTGCTGGGCGTTGGCACGACCGCTTACAGATCATGGAAAACGCGGGCACAAAAACCAGCCCCCGCGCCCAACGCTGCAAATGTGGCAACGCCCCAGCCCAAGCCAGCGTCCCAGGGCCCTGCCGCCCCGGTGACTGTTGAAACCCCTCCGCCTGAGTTGGCGCACGCACAACCACCCAGCGGGAAACCTGCAAAGCGCCCCAGCAAAATCCCACCGAAGGCTGCGGCCGCGCCACCCGCTGCCAGCGAAACCGCCGTGCCCGATTCTATTGTCCCAGACAGCCCTGCGGCCCCCGCGCCCGTGTTGGCGCAAGCGCCAGCGGAAGCGCCCGCACACGTCCGGTTGTTTGCGCGGTTCGCGTTTTGTTTTCCCAGCCTGGATGACGACGACGTTCGTAAGGCGCCGCCACGCAGCTACACCGTGGCGGCGGGCCCCCATCAGGTGTACTGCGCTTTGACACGTGAGGGACCCCGTCTGCGCGCGGGCACACTGCAGGTGCGCGCGGGCACGCGCATGGACGTGAACATTGTGCCCAACGCCCAAGGCAAGCCCACCCTCAGCGGCAACGAACCCGCGCGATGAAAGCGTCGTCTTTGACCACGGCTAGCTCAAGCTGAGCCCGCCATCCACGGTGAGCACACTGCCCGTCACCCAAGGTGCGTTCAACAAGTACAGAGCCGCCATGGTCACGTCCTGGGGACTGCCCAAACGGCCCAAAGGGTGAAGCCGCGCAAGCGCATCAAGCCTGGCCTGGGGTGTTTGCGAATTGGGGGGGTCATCTGGGCGAGGGGCGCTCACCATGTCGGTTTGCACCACGCCGGGCGCCAGGGCGTTGACACGCACGTGGGGCGCGAGTTCCAGCGCAAACGCGCGCATGGCGGCAAACAAAGCCGCCTTGCTGCTGGCGTAGGCCGCCGTGGCGGGAGCGGGCACCACCGCCAACGTGCTGCCCACGAACACCATCGCGCCCTGCCCTTTCGCGCGCATATGAGCGCCCACGCTTTGCCCGAGCAAAAACGCGGATATGAAATTCACTTCGTGCTGCGCGCGCAAGGCCGCTTCATCGATCTGCCCCACGTTCTGATAGGCCACCACACCCGCGGCGTACACCAGTTCATCTATCTGGCCCGCAAACGACAACGCCTGCGCAAAACATGTCTCGGCGGCCCCAGTCGCGCCCAGATCGCATACCAGCGGCCACACCTTGCCAGGATGCTGCAACCGCAGGCTTTCCAACGCGGCAGCGTCGCGGCCGCACGCAATCACACGTCGTCCTTGCTGCAACAAAGTTTCAGCCACGCAGCGCCCGATGCCGCGGCTGGCGCCGGTGACCAGCGCCACGGGTTGCGTCGTCACGCCTGATCGTCCCCTGTTCGCGCTTCGGCCACCAAGGCGGACAGCGCCCGTTCCGGATCCAGCTGCACAGGCTGCCCTTCCACCTGAACTTCGTCGTCAGACATGAACGAAGGCGAATCCACGCACAAAATCGTCTGAAATTGCGCGGTGGGATTCTCATAAACGTGCGGCGTGTTCAAAGGCCAGCGAAACACCGCCCCGGCGGCCACGGGTTTTCCTTGGCACAGCAGCCCCTCGCTCAACACAAGCTCTGCCTCCTGCATCTTCTTGTGCAGGTGCAAGGGAATGCTTTGGCCGGGGGAAATGTTCAGGCGATAAATGCCCACGTCGCGGGTTTCACACACGATGTCCACGTGGCCAAAGCTAGAGATTTCGTGTTTGGCTTCGATGTCTGCGGCCTTGCGGCGGATCTCAAGGTAGGGAATGGCATGGCCCGCCAAGGCGGTGGGTTTGGTGAGGCGCAAACGCAATGCCTGTACCTGTGCGCGCCGTTCGCCTGCGGCCGGTGGCAACAGCAGCAAACACGACAGCGCGTGCGCGGCCGTTTCCAACATGCCAAAGCGACAGGTTGTAAGTAGAAAAGCCACTTGGTCAGCCACCGCGGCGTAGTCCACCGTCTCGCGCAGCTTTTCGTGCTCGCCAGCCGCGCGCGTGGGCAACTCCAGATAAAGATCCACGCGCAGCGGTTGGGGGTTGTTCCGCTCGTGCGGATACACGCCCACCACGCAATTGACCACCAGGCCTTCCAGAGCGATCACATCGCTTTTAGCCATTGCTTGCAGGTGTACCATGCCGTGGCGACTTGGGGGGGCTGGTTTGACAGGCTGCGTCCGCTCGCCCGCATCTAGACCATTGCTTTTGGCTCGCGTTGTGCGTCAATAGCGGCATGTCAACATCCGGGTCGATCCCCACCGCCAAGCTCACAGGCGAAAAACCGGTGTTTGCCACCCTGACCGCCAAGCTCAAAGCCGTGGCGGCGCAACCCAGGTTGTGGAGCACGGTGCTGCTTGACGAAGCCCCCCGCCACTTCCGTTCGCCCGTGCGTTGGCTTCTGGGAAGAGATCTGCTGACGTATCTGCGCTCGATTTCTTTGTACAGTTCAAACGGCCAGGAGCTGGATCATCGCGACTGGATGCATCCCGATGTGGTGGCTTGGGACCAACCCGAGATGCTCGAAGAGGGCGCGTTTTGGTTCGACTATTTTTCCGACAGCGGCGACGGCCAAATGGCGATGTACAGCCTGGCTTATCTAACGCTGGGCGATTTGTGGCAAAACGGCCAAGGCAACGATGTTTCGATGCAGCCCACCGCCAACGCCACGCGGTTGCCGCGCGGGCGGTTTTTGTTTGTGGGTGGTGACACCGCGTATCACGTGGCCGATCGAGCCACCATCGCTGAACGTTTCTCGGCGCCCTTCGATTGGGCCCACGCTGATCGACTGGCCGATGGCACCCTGGGCGCCGATGACAAACCTCGCTACCTGTTGGGCATTCCCGGCAATCACGATTACTACGACGCCTTGCTGGGCTTCAACCACCTGTTTCGCTACAACACCACGCCGAAAGACGGTCGCCCCCTCGTGGCCGATTTTCAGCGTCGCCAAAACGCAAGCTTCGTGACCTTGCAGCTGCCCTTCGGCTGGTGGTTTTGGGGCTTGGACACGCAACACGGGCGCATCGATTGGCGGCAGCGGCAGTTTTATCGCGATCTTGGCGAAGCCAACGCGCCCAAGCGGTTAATTGTGGCCACCCCCGAGCCCACCACTGTGTTTGGACATGTGTTTGAGGGCTTCACCCAGCCCTTCGAGGGTTTGCGTTTGCCCCGACCTTTCACCAACGGCCAAGTTCCGAAGGACGATGAAATTCATCTGGATATAGCGGGCGACGTTCACCACTACGCGCGCTACGAGCGCAAGGGTTCCCCCAACTATGCTTCGGTGGTGTCCGGGGGGGGCGGTGCGTTCTTGCATCCCACGCACACCAGCGTGCCCCCCAAACCCGAGACTGACGCGAACCAGCCGCTGTGGCCGGAAAAACCAACAAAGATCTTTCCCGACTACGAGGTTTCCTGCCGCGACACCACGCTGCGCCTGCTCTGCCCGTGGAAGATTTTCCAAGGCGGCTACGTGTGGCTCATCGGCGCCGTGTGCGCGGCGATCGTTTACTTCGGAGCGGCGGTGGCGCCGCACACACAAGCCGTAGGCCGCTGGCTCAGCGACGGGTTGATGACACTGTCTCCCTGGGAGGTGCCGGCCTTGGCCCCCCGGGTGCCCTCAGAACGATCGGTCGCGTTCTTCGAGAAAGTTGCGCCCGCGGTCGTGCCAACAGAGGACACCGTGCTTCTGCCTGCATCGCCGTTGGGACAACCAAACACGCCCACCCGGTGGCCCGCGGAAATTCCGGCGGCGTTGCTGTTGGTGATGGCGGTTGTGGGGTCGTTTGCGCTTAGCGGAAAAGCTTTGGCCGAGGCGCGGGTGAAGGTGGTTCGCTTGCGCCGCTACTGGCCTACGGGCTTGTGTGCGCTGGCAACGGTACCGGCTGTGGTGGCGACCTACCAAGCCCTGGGCGGTGTGCATACAAAGCCTGTTCGCCATGGGTTTTGGTGCAGCGCCATGGTGCTGATGTTCGCCGTGCCCTTGATCTTGGCTTGGGTGTGGACGTCGCGATATGTGGCCACCTTGCCCAAGCAGGCCAAGTACCGCCCGGTCACCTGGATCGATTACGGCCCCCCTTGGGTGGCCATGGGGTTGGGTGTGTTGTCTCTGTTTTACGGATTGGTGACCTATGGCGTGCATCCGATTGGGCAAACCGCCAGCGACATTGTGTTTGTGTTCGCGTTGTTGTTTGTAGGCTTGGGTCCCGCAGGTCTGGGGTACTTTCAGGCGGCTTCGCACCGGCCGTGGTGGGCGCGTTTGGCGTTTGCGGGACTGGGGTTTTATTTAGGTGCGTTGCAAATCGTGGTTCCGCTGATTCTGGCGTTGGGGGGATCGTGGGTTAGAACGGTGGCGGCGTTGACCTTGGCGTTGATGCTCACGGGACTTGCGGCGTTGTGGTTTGCCACCTTGGGGCGCGCACGACACTTGTGGTTGCTGTGGCTGATTTCCGGCGCGTTGGTGATGGCGGTGGCGGCGGTGGGGCACGCGGATCATGCAGTGTCACTCACGCGCATGTTCGTGGCCTTTGCCAGCGGCGGTGCCCTGACCTGCATTTGGTTTGGCTGGTACTTGGCAGCATCGCTGGCCTTTGGTGGACACAACAACGAGGCCGGTGGAGCCGCACGGTTGGATCGGCATCGCCATTTCATTCGCTTCAAACTTGAACCCAACAAGCTAACGGGCTTCGTGATTGCGTTGAACAAACCGGAGGCCCAGGGGCGGAAACTGCATCCCACGCTGGTAGACGTTTTCGAGTTGCAACCGAAAATGCCTGCCAACTGAACACATCACTGGCAGCGGGGATCATCGGCTTTGGCGCACGTGCGACACTTGATGGCCTGCAAGGTGTTGGGCGCCGGATCGCGACCGCCCCGATCGATGTCGATGGCAAACTTGTCGCTGCAGGCGTTGCCGCTGCCGGGGGGCAACAGGTTCCAGCAAGGTTTGGGGCCATTCGGCGTGCACGCGGGCACGATCTGCGGCTGAAAGCTTTCGCCATTGTCGATGGGCACCGGCTCTTCCACCACGCAATCGGCCTGCAAGCCGGCTGTGTTGGGATCGGTGTCGATAAGCCCGGTCACACACGTGTCTTTCACAACGCGCTTCAGCGCTTCAGCGATTCGAGACAGCGCCCCACTGAAGTCGTCGCTGCAGATGCTGTCGAGTGTGCCATTGGTCCCAAAGGCGCGCACAAATTCTTGCAGCCTCAGGGAGGGCGCGGCGGTTCCGCCTGAAGCCGAACAAACAGGGGACACGTCCAAGAAATCCTGCCCAAACTGTTTTGTCATCTCAAAGCCGTAGGCGGGCGATGCCCCGGCCGCAGGCATTCCAGTGATGGCCGAAATAACGATTTGTTTTGAGGGATCGCGTTTGAGGCTCTTGATCTGCGCAACCAACTTCTGCACCGAAATCAAGCGCCCGCCGCCATCGGGGCTGGCGGTGCAGTTGGACATTGGCGTCTGAAACGGCGTGGCCAAGGGCGCGGCGCCATTGCAAACGTGCCCCACCAAGTTGCATCGCAACGATCCGGCCTGCGGCACGGGGAACTGAGGATCAACAAACAGGTCGCTCTTGGGATCGGCGGAACAATCGTCTTCGTCGGTGATCAAGATGATGGCCAAATACGCATCGGGCCGCAAAAATCCAGCGTTCTGCTGATTTGTACCACTTAAAGCTACGGCCACCGATTGCAGCTGGTGCTCAAATCCGCAGCCTTCCTTGCCCAGATCTGCCACGCACGAAAACACCTCTTGCAGCGACGTTGTATCAGCGAAATTGTTTTGCGTGCCTAAGTTGGACGACTTTATGAAATGCGCGCCCGGTTCCAGGCCGCAGCTGGGCTTCACTTGAAAGCGCCCGCGGTCACCGCCGCCCACGGGCACCCCATCGTCCGCTCTGTTGCAGGCAGGATTGTTAAGGATCTGAAAGCCGCCCGCGCCCACGTCGCTGGACACCACGGCCACGTGAATGTTTGGCAAACCGCCCTCGATTTTCTTTAGCTCATCGATAAAAACAGGGAAGTTTTTTCGCAGGTTGGCTTGCTCTTCCGCCATCGAACCTGAGTTGTCGATCATGAACAGGATGTCTACGTCCCGCGCGACGTTGAGCTCTTGCCGCTGCTCTTCCTGCCCCTCAGGCTGCGGGTTGGGCGCCTCGAACGAGCGCGAACTGCAACCGCCAACGCACCAAACGCTGGTGACAACACAAATCCATAGACAACGCCGCAACGAAAAAGGGTACACGAGGGTCCTTTGGCAAGAGGCTAAAGCGGCGCGGCCCCACCCGGGGGCGCAGGCCACGCGCAGCTTCAATTCGACTCATTTCTTAGGTGTTGGGGCCGTCAGGAAAATGCTCAGAAAAACGCCTTGAGGTGCCCGCGACCAACGCGGCGCACGCGTTTGCAGCAACGCAAGCGGGCAAACCAGCCACGCGCCTCAACCACGACATCTTGATCATGGGTTGCGGGGAAAACCCTGGAGGCTGACCTGCGGGTCGCCCCAAACCTGCAAAAAATAAGGCAAAAGCATCATGCGCCCCCCGGCCCGTCGCTTGCACAATGCAGGTTTGTGATAAGTTCAACCGGTGGTTCTAACGCGCTTCGCGAAAGCCCTATTGGGCTTCTGCTTTGCCCTGCCGGGTTGCTTGTTGCCGGAGATCAACGTGCGACCAGAGGTTGAAATCGAGGCCGCAGAAGCCAGCTCGTTGCAATCGCTCGTGCGCAGTGGTTCACAAACCTTCACGGCGAGGGTCCGCGGCGGCAACACGAACAAGCTTTCGTTTCAGTGGGGACATGTTCTGGGCGATTGCCCGCAACCACTCGACACCTCGAACCCGGCCACCAGCCCCTCACCCGACCCAAGCTACCCATTTTCCCCTGAGCCGGGGCATATGGGCATGGTGTGCATTTGGGTGTTGGTCACCGATTCGAAGGGCGCGACGGGTTTGGCTTTCACGACCATTAAGATCCAGAACCAAGCGCCCAAGGCAGCCTTGATGCAAGTGTCGCCACCCGCGCAATCCCCTGTGCGACTGGGGACCGTGGTGCGCATCGACGCCATCGTGGCTGATCCGGATCCGGAAGATGTGGCACAGCCCGAGTTGCGTTTGACTGCACCCGACGGCGAGGACGTAGAGATGGTGCTATGCGAGGAGACGGAGCCTACGCAGTGGTGTTTTGCAGCCAACGTCTCAGGCGTATGGAAAGCGCAACTTGTGGCCCATGACCCTTTGGGCGCGCGATCGGAGCCCGCCAGCCTTGAAATCAAGGTAGAGGGAGATCAGCCCCCTTGTGTGCACGGCACGCCCGCCTCTGCCATCTTGGTGCACGAAGCCGCTTTGCCGTTGTTGCTTGAAGCGCGCGTGATTGATGACCTCGATTCCCTTCCCGCGCTTGACAACGCAACCTCGCGCGCATCGTTGAAGTGGAGCGTTTGGGAAAACGAAGCCGAAGGTTGGTTGCTGGCGGTTGACAACGTTCAGCGCGCGTTCCGAATTCCCGGTGACAGGTTCCGGCCCGCTGATCGGGTGCGCATTCGCGTGGAGGTGGCCGACCGCATGCCACGGGCGCTTCCACAGAACTGCGGCTTGCAGAGCGACGAATGCGCGTGGGCCCCGCTATGCAAACAACGCCTGACGTGGACGGTGGAGTTCCGATGAGCGCCGCCGCAAGAATTCGGTGGGGTGTGTTGGCGCTGGTCATAGCGGCTGTTCAGGGGTGCTCAGGGGCCCTGGAAGGCCCATCCGCCGGTGCTGACCTCGATGACGACGATGCCAATGGCAGCCCCGGCGAGAACAACGGCGGTGACAACCAAGCCGGTAACGACGACGATTCGGGCGGCCAGGCTGGCCGCGGCCCCAGGGGCGGCGCTGCCGGATCAAGCGCGGTGGGTGGCCAAGGTGGCTCCTCTGGGGCTCAGATGCCCCCCCGTTGCCAGGTGCGCATCACCTCGTTGTCAGACACCTCCTTGGCGGCTGTGGTGGCGGGTGCGGGCCGCAAAGTCACGTTGCACGCGCAAATTGACGGTGCCGAGATGGCGCCTGAGCAATGGACATGGCGTGTGCAGTTCGGTGGCGAAACAATCGTGGAGGTTGTTGACGCTTCACCTGAAATCACCTTCGACGTGGCCGAGCGTGGCCTTTACTCCGTTACCGCCACCGCGCAGACTTCCTTCTGCTCAGCCACCACGGTGCTGCGCGCGCTGGATCCCAACGAGCGAAGAACCGAGCTTTGGGTGCGGGTGTTGCCGCCCAATCTGCAAACGCTGACGCCGGCTGAACGCCCCTTCACTTTAACCACGGATGGCAGCAACCAGCTTGACATGCGCCTGAACATGGGCGACGCGGTCGCAATTGCGCCCAAACGCATGTCCAGCGCCGGCGTAATGGTGGAGGTGCCTTCGTTTGTGCGCCTGGTGCCGCGACAATCCACCTTTCGCTGGGAGGGCCACACCCGCAGCGGCGCCAACATGCAAGACGGCAGGTTCAGCGCTCAGATCGATCCCTTCTTGCTCTACGACGTGCTTGTGGTTCCTGATCAAGACTTTGCGCCGGTGTTGCTTGCACGCCAAACCGCTCAGCAAGTGATTACACAAACCTTGCGCTTGGAACAAGGCACGCAGGTGCGTGGGGTAGCCCGGGCCTTGGATGCGCCCTTACCGGGCGTGCGGGTTTTGCTTCGCGACGGCGATCTTCCTTCCACGCTGGCCACAAGCGACAGCGCAGGCGGGTTTGCGATGTGGGCGCAAGCGGGCCAATACGGTGCCGTGATTCGCGCGCCCGAGGGATCCAGCTTGCCCGATCTGCAGCTGCCCGCCGAGGCTGGCCTGCAAGTGCCCGCCACAGGCTCGGTGGCAGACGTGCAGATCAGCTGGAACAATTTGCCCACAACCGCGTTCAGCGTGCAGGTTCTGCCGCCCACAGGAGCAAATGCTTTGCCGGAGGCCACCATCGAACTTACCTCCACCCAGCTGCCCAACGCCGGCAACCTACGCGTGGGCGATGGCGCTGTTACAAAGCTCAGCGGCCACGTGGTTCGGCGTGCGATCACCAATCAAACCGGCCAGGCCACCTTCAGCGCACTTCCGCACGGCGCCTACAGCGTTCGGGTGCTGCCGCCCCGGTTGCCAGGATTGTCGCCCACCCGAAAGGATGTTGTGCTGGCAGGGCCCACCCACACAGAAACGGTGCGCCTGACCACGCCTGTCAACATCAAAGGAACACTGACGCCCCCTGATCTGGCGGCGGGCTCCGTGATCGCCGCCTACGACGACGCACAGCCCACCGACGCTCCCGCCACCACCACCGTGGGCAGCGATGGCGGCTTTCGGTTGCCCGTGGCGCCGCACCACAAATATCGTTTGCGGCTGATCCCGGGATCACGCGGCACGCAACCCGTGGTTCCTTTGGCTGCGGTGTCCGTGGGCGCAGTGGATGTGGCGCTTCCGGCGCGCGTATTGCCTCGCGGCCGCGCTGTGCAGGGGCTGATTACCGATCCCCGTGGCGCCGGCGTGGTTAATGCGGTGGTGCAAATTTTCTGCGTGGGCGACGGCAGCGACTGTTTGCAGCGCTCCGCAGATGGCAACACGCTATCCATCGTCACCGCGATTCCCTTGGCCGAGGTGATGACCGACGCCGCCGGGCGATTTGGCGTTGTGGCTATCGATCCCGCTTCGCTGTGATTTCGTTTACTATGCTGGGGCAGACAGAACGCCCCATGATTGCTTTGCACCAAATCAAAACCATCAAATCGCTGTGCGCGATGGGGGCCGTCATGTGCTGTGGTGTTCTTGCAGGCTGTTTGCTTGATGCCGTGAACCAACCTCCAGCCACGCCTGTGATTGAGGGGCCCACCACCCTTAGCCGCAATGAAAAGGGGCTGTTCACTGTGGCCGCAACTGATCCTGATGGCCACGCCTTGAGCATCGTGTGGGGGCGCCAGGAAGGCCCCTGTCCGCAAAGCCTGGCGCCGCTTGGCGACGGAGAATGGGTGGGACCTTCGTATCCTTTAACCCCCACCGCGTTGGGCTCCCTATGCGTATGGGTCACCGTGCGCGATCCCCAAGGCGCCACCGCCACGGGCTTTGCCAACGTCAAAGTGGAAAACGCGTCCCCGGTGGCCGTGTTTGCAGGGCCCGCCGCGCAGACCACAACCGAAATGGCGTTGTATTCGGAACTGCGCATCTCGGGTGAAGCTTCGTTTGATCCCGATCCCGACGACACGCTGGTTTCGTTTCAGTGGGCGGTGGCAGCCCCCAACCAGGCCCCCCAACCAGCCCTACCTTGCGCTGACAGTCCGGCGGGGAAGGTTTTGTGTTTTCGGCCCACCACGCACGGCCTTCACACCATCACACTTGTGGTGGCCGACACGGTGGGCCTTGCTGGCACCGCCACCATGCAAATCATGGTTCTGCCGGATCGGCCCCCGTGTTTGCGCGACACGGAGCAAAACACATCGTTGCGGCTGCGTCGCTTTGACGAAGCGGTGGCGTTTGGTGTGGCCGTTGACGACGATGGGGATCCTTTCCCCCCACGGGTCAACGAACCTTCGTTTCTGCGTTTTGTTTGGTACGTGCGCCACGTGACAAGCCCCGATGCGCCCTGGCTGCCTTTGGTGCAATTTGATCAGTCAGCGGCGTTTCGGCTGGCTCCCAGCGCATTTAGCCAGGGCGATGAGGTGCAAGTGCGGGTGGAGGTTTTTGATCGCGTTCACAAGGACGCTTTAGATTGCAGCCTTGAACGAGAGCTGTGCGAAAGCGCTGCTGGATGCAGCCAAAGGCGGACGTGGACCGTGAGGTATTGGTTGTGAGGCGGCTTGCGCTTGTGGCGAGCGTAGGCGCCATGCTTGTGGCCTGTGCCGCAAGCGATGAGGGTTATTTTATAGACGACGACGCCAGCAATGTGGATGCGTCCGTAGGTGATGATGCAGGGGTCATCATGCCGGGCTCGGACGCTGGCACGGATGCGCCTGTCTCAAATACAGACGCCGGCGTAATGTTCGACGCTGGCGGTGGATTTCCCGACGCCGCAACCTTGCCCTGCCAAGTGCTCCTGCGGCCCGTGAGCGCACCCGATCTCACAAACCTTCCCGCCGGGCCGGCCGCGTTCGTGCGGATCCGTGGCCAAATTATCGGCGCGCCAAGACCTGAGGCCCCCGCCTGGAACTGGCAAGCCAGCTTTCAGGGCCAAACGCTTGCGGTGGACGATCCCGAAAGCGATGATCCAGCCCTCATTCGATTGCCTTTGGAGCGTGCCGGCGTCTACAACCTTTCAGTGTCGGTGGCGCCCGGTTGCGAAGGCACGGCCATGGCCACCGCCGTGCTTCGCGATCAACGACAGAGCTTTTTCATTTTGCGTTTGGTGCCACCGCCCAGCAGTGGCCTGCCCCCGCAGGACATTCCCGAAGAGATGTTGGCGGGCACGCCGAAGCAAGCCGACATTCGTTTGGCCGCAGGGCACGACGTTTCGATCATTCCACGCAACGCCGCGAGTCCGTTTGCGCCCACCCTTTTGGCGCCCTCCTTTGTGCGCATTTTCAGCAACGTGACGAGCTTTGAACGTGAGGGTGCGGCCACCGGTCCCTCCGGTTTCAAGACCCGCCTGGGTTCGGGGCTTTACAACATTCTGATCGTGCCTCAAGACGTGGCGCTGGCGCCGTTGTTGGTGCGCGACGTTGCGGCCACCAGTCTAGGCGCGTTCACCATCAACATCACCTCGGGCGCGCGGGTGCAGGGCACCGTCACGGTGGATGGCAATCCGCTGGCGGACGCACGTCTGGTGTTGCGCCAACAAGATCAACCTTCAACCCTGGGCATCACGCTCGCGTCGGGGGCGTTTTCGTTGCGGGCGCGTCCGGGCTCACACAGCTTGCGCATCGTGGGGCCTGCCACCAGCGTGTTGCCCGTGGTGCAGGTGGAAGCGCCCAACGGCATTGTGATCGCATCAGAGGCCGACGTGCAGATGCAGGTCGCCTACGACCCACTTCCGCAAGCCAACTTGAAGTTGAAGGTCATGCGACCTGGGGGCAGTGAAGCCGCGGCGGGCACGGTGGTGCAGATTCAATCTGAAACCCTCGAGAGCGTGGCCACGTTAACCATGTCCCCCGCGGCCCCGCGCACGCTGGCGGGACGGGTAGAGTTCAAAGCGGTGGCCAATGCACAGGGTGATGTGACGCTGCCGGCCCTGCCCCGCGCGCGCTATCAAGTCATTTTGCGCCCGCCGGGCGACCGCCCTTGGCCCGCGGCGTACCAAACGCCGCTTGCGGTGGATCTTCGGACAGGCGATCAAAATGTGACTGTGAACTTGGCGGCGGCTGTGAGCGTTGCCGGCAAACTTGTGCTCACACAAGAAAGCCCCGCGGGGCTGCGGGTGGCCGCGATCGAGGACACCACCGACCCGGGTGCAGAAGAAGCGCTGGCCGCGGTTGCGGCCGATGGTTCATTCACCTTGAGCCTTTCGCCTCAAACCACTTACCGGCTGCGGGTGGCACCGCCTTTGGGCCGCTTGGTTCCTCAGGTGGTGTTTGGAAGCATTCGCACCGAAACCTCGAACATGACGCTGCCCCCCCTGCCTCCGTTGCCGCCGGCCCTGCGTTTTAGCGGGCGCGTGTTCAACAACAACAATGTGCCTTTGCCAGAAACGGTTTTGCAGGCATTTTGTACCAACAACACTCAAGACTGCATCGACGCATCCAAACCCAACGTTGGCTTGGCGATCCCCATTTCCGAAGCGGTGGCGGGCCCCGATGGTTCGTTTGTGTTGGTGTTGCCCGATCCTTCAGGCTAGACCGCAAACATTTCCTTTCACATGCGTTGTTTTCAATTTATCTGCGTTTGTTCTTTGGCTGGATCTCTGTCGGCCACCGCTGCGCCGGCGTGGGGGCAAACGGTTGAAGAAGCCGCCACAAGCACGCCCGATGACGAAACGCGCGCATTGCCGGCGTCATCGGAAGCGGCCTTGAAGCAGGCCGAGTCGGCTTACGAATACGGCGACATGCCGCTGGTGGTGGAATCGGCCCGCGTGGTGACGGATGGCACGTTGCAGGCGAGCCCCCTTCAACGGGCGCAAGCGCTAAGGCTTTTGGGCATTGGGCTTTATGTCACCGGTCGGCTTTCCGGCGCGCAAACAGCGTTTGAGCAACTTCTGCAGCTGGCGCCCGAAACCCAATTGAATCCCGCCACCACCCGTCCGGAGATCGTCACGTTTTTTTACCAAATTCGCCGCGCGCGCATAGATGACTTGCGAAAGCAACACGAGGCCGCTCGCCCCAATGCGGCTTTCTGTTTGCTGCCGCCCGTGGGCCAGTTTCAAAACGGAGACACCACCAAAGGCTGGGTGCTGCTGGTGGCCGAGGCCGCCACATTCATCACGGCCACGGCCACGTTCGTCATTGCCAATAGCTGGCGGGAAAAAGACGAAACGGCCTGCCCGCCAGAGCTCAGGGACGAGCGGTGCCAGGATCGCACGGACACTTACAACAAATTGAAAACGGCTCATGAGGCGAGCAGCGTCGCCTTCGCTTTGACATACGCCTATGGCGTGGTCGACGCCATGATCAGCCGCAACCGCCAGCCCAGTGAAGAGGAGCTCTTGCGAAGCTCCCCTCCCCGGGTTTCGGTGGCGCTGCTGCCCAATGGCGCGGCGCTGTCGCTGCGGTTTTAGTTGTAGGTGCCCGAGAAGCCCAGGGTGAAGATCGTGGTGGTCCACGTAGGGGGCGTTATGAAGACGCCGTCGTCTTTGTCTTTCATACGGGCAAGATCGAGTCCCGCGTAAAGACCTATCCCCCAGTTCTCAGACACCCACCATTCTTTGCCCAGCTTCATGCCCAGGCCGATGCCCGTGTTGGTGGTGCCCACTTCAAAGTCATTTTCACTGATCGTTAAGCGCGGAAAGTTAAGTGCAGTGCTGAAGTACAAGTTTGCTGGCATCACGTAGTACGCAAAGCCGATACCGAAGCCGCCGGTGCTCACGGAAAGACCAGGATTCGATTGCGTGAAGCCGTCAGAATCGGACTCAGGCTCCACCAGGACCGCGGTCGAGAGTTCACCGAAGAGGACGAAGTTCGGGACCACTGCGTAGCCGAAGGCTAGCGACAAGGCGCCGGCGAAGCCACTAAACGCGATGTCGGCGTCAGGCGCTTTGCTGCTGCCGCCGCCAAAGCCGAAGGTGCCGCGGAAATAGAACCCATCGTGCTCGTGATACCCCGGCGGCGGCCCATACGATTGCTGGGCGTAAGGAGGGTAGCCAGGGGGTTGTTGCGGATAAGGCTGCTGTGGATAAGGCTGCTGTGGATAGGGCTGTTGTGGATAGGGCTGTTGTGGATAGGGCTGTTGCGGGTAGGGCTGTTGCGGGTAGGGTTGTTGCTGCTGCTGCTGTGGATAGGGTTGTTGCGGCTGCTGCGGATAAGGTTGCTGTGGCTGTTGCGGATAGGGCTGCTGGGGTTGCGGCTGCTGCGGCGGCTGCTGCTGCTCGGGGCCTGGAACGTATTGCGCCCAAGCCGCAGGGGCAAAAACCATGGTGGACATCACAACAAGCGATCTAAGAGTTTGATTTTTCATAGGGGTTCCCTCACAGGACGAGCGTCTGTTCGACGTGGGATGATGCGCCTTGATTCAAAACGGCATACCGAAACGGGCAACGAACGGTTGGTGGTCTGGGTTTAAAACGAAATCAACGGTGCTTAACAAAAAGTTGTACCAAAAGTGAATGGCCACACTGCGGGCGAGCGTGAAGTTGTGTCGGGTGGCCACAAGCCCCATATAGGCACCACCCAAAGTGATAAACGGCACGGCGAACAGGGCCTTGTCATACTGGTAACCGGTGGCGCCGCTGAAATTGCCAATGTGGGCCGCACCGAACAGCAATGACGAAAGCGTTAAGCCCCAGCCCACACCGAAAGATTCGCTGAGCGACGGCAACAAAACGCCGCGAAACAAGGCCTCTTCGCCAACGCCCACCGGCGCAAACAAAGCCGCAAAATATCCGGAGCCCAGAGCGAAACCAGTGCCGCGCCCAAACCGGCGACCCAAAAAATTCACGCCACCAGGATCAAACAGGGTGCGGTCGGATGTTGCGTCGTCGGTCAGAGCCAAACTAAGGCCCACACCAGCAGCCACCATCAAGGGCACGCCAGCCCAAACCCATGGGCTTTTCAACACCGAAGGCGTAAACGGCGCCAACAGCAGCGACCCAAGGCTTTCATCGCTAACTTCGTATTTATAATCTTGGTTGTGCCGCAACAAGCGCGCGGTTCTGTAGGCATCAAACACGCTGTACATCAGAGTGTTTTGCGCGGCCACGGCAAATTGCACCGCCAAAGGATCACCGGCTTCAGCGTCGCTGTCCGACAAAGCGATCGCGCCCGCGGTAAGGCCTACAATGCTGGAAAGATAAGCGGCACCTTTTCCGTGCTGGCCCAGATAGAAGTGCCCTACCCCCGGTAGCAACGCCAAGCCACCCGCCATGCGCGGCGTTTTCCAAAACGGCCGCAGCTGCACATAAGCATTGCCCGCCGCTTGCCGCACCCAAGGGCTGGGGTCGCGTTGCTTGGCGATCGCCAACGGCTCGCGCAGATCACCGTTGCGGCTTTGCCCAATCGCGGTGGCCGCCGCCGCGCGCACGCTTTCATCAGGATCGCCAAGAAGCAAATCCACCAACCCCACGTGCGCAGACACCGTGCCTTGCGCACCCATGCGTTCCACGGTTTCCCTTCGCACCTGCGGATCAGCGGCATATATGCCTTGCCATTTGGCTTCGGCTTGCGGGCTGGGCACGGGCGCATCGGCTCCCGCAGGAACGGCAAGGGCGACGATACAAAGCGCAAGCGTGAAGCGAAACAAGTTCATGGGTGCACCGCATCGGGATCAGATTCGGTAGGCGCCTCGGGCGTTGGCGGCGCGGGGGGAAGTTGTGCGGGGGCGGCGGGCTGCGACAACTTAGCCCGGCGGTACCGCTGCAAGGCTTGCTGTTCTTGCTGCACCCGCACGGTGAGTTCTTCGCGCGCTTCCCGACACTGCGGAACGGTGGCATATCCGTAGATAGCCGAGGCGGCCGTGAGAATGCCAAACGCCGCAGGGGCGACAAGGGCGCCGCCACTGAGACGCTCGTCCTCGTCGCCTTCGGCGCCAGCCTGGCTCAAAACAGAGACCGCCAGCAGCCCCGTTAACACCGAGTCCAGCACGGGGGCTGTGTAGTTGCTGGTGCAAAGCACGGTGGCTCGCTGCTCGTGATCGCGCGGTGTGGGTTCCACGAAAATCAGCGAGCATCCTCCCGCCCATGGAACCAAGGCGGCTAAGCACACCATGAAGCGGCCCCATGGCCGCACCGACGTCTTTTTCACAGCGCGGCCACCATAGCGGATGCCTCGGGCCTGCGGCAAGAACGAAGCAGCCGCAAAGACGCAGCGCCCCAGGAACAAAACCCGACAGCCAACGCTTTACGTTCGCGCGAAACCGAGTAGATTACGCCCCCTATCCAGGCGGGTAGCTCAGCGGCAGAGCGGGTGCCTTACAAGCACCGGGTCGCAGGTTCAATCCCTGTCCCGCCTACCATCATGACCACCGAAGGGCTGCGCACCAGGACGGGCTGATTCAGACCCTGCCCTGCCGCCGCACAAACTCCGCGCACAATGCGGTCGCCGCCATCGCGACGTTGAGCGACTCGGCCTTCCCCACGCGCGGAATCGAGATCACCTCTGCCCCTTTGCCCAGCGCCCGGATCGCCGCCGACAGCCCGTGCGATTCGCTGCCGAGCACCAGCACCGCGGGTGTCGCGAACGCCGCTTCATAGACGGGCGTTCCATCCATGTCCGCCAACAGCACGTGCGCCCCCGCTTTCTGATGCGCTGCCAATTCCTCGACCAGCGGCGTGTAGCGCACGGCCACGCGAAACACCGACCCCATCGACGACTGCACGACCTTGGGATTGTAAATCTCCATGCAGTCGGGGCTGCACACCAGCCGCGTGATGCCGAACCAGTCGGCGATCCGCAAAAGCCCCCCCATGTTGCGCGGGTCGTGAATCCCATCAAGCGCCAGGATCAGCTCTTTGGCCGCGACCGCTGCGAACGGCGGCTCTGCGGGTGCTAGCGCCACGGCCACCAGTTCGTTGCCGCTCTCGAACGTGCCGATCTTAGCGAGCTCGTGATCGAGTCCTTCGATGACGGACACCCCGCGGGCAGAAGCGGCGTCGCGGATCCACGCGGCGGCATCGGCGGTCGCGTAGATCGCCTCGGTGGTGACGGCCGAGCCAAGCAGCTCGACGACGACCTTGCGGCCCTGCACCAAGAACCGCTGCGTCAGGGCGCGAACCTTTTTTTGTTGCAGCGCACGGATGCGCCTCACCTCGGCGGGACCGATCATGGCGTGGCACCGCCTAGGGCTGCCAGCTGCGCGACGAGAGACGGCGCGACCGGACCGCGCTGCACCAGCTCCGGCACGAAGTACGTCGCGACGGTGCGCGAGCCGAGACGCGGGTGCGAAAACACAACATGCTCGAGGTAGAATTCGGCGGGGTCACGTTGTTGGGGATCATAGAGCGGATCGCCGGCGAGCGGAAGGCCAAGCGCCTCGCACATGACGCGGATTTGGTGAAACCGCCCCGTGCCAAGCTTGATCAAAAGATGCCATCGATCCGGCCGACCGGGCACCCGCGCCGCGCCGAGGATTGCGAGCCGCGCCGGTTTCCCCCCCGCACGCACGAGCCGCGCGCGCCCGTTGCTCTCGGCGACAAAGGCGCGGTGCTCGCCGACCTGTGCGGTTGGATCCACGCCCGGCTCGGCCGCGATGCGCGCCAGATAATATTTCGTCCACGTGCCCGCCTGGACCTCGGCGTTGTGAAACGTGATCGCCGTCGGCGTCAGCGCGACCAGCACGAAGCCACACGTCACGCGATCGAGGCGATGCGGCAGCTTCGGGTATGCGTTGGGGAGGCGCGCGGCGATCAGCGACTGCACCGATGGCAGCGCACTGCCGGGCCTCGTCTCGGTCGCGAGGCCGGCGGGCTTCCACACGACGAGATCGTGCGGGCTCTCGTGCATCACAACGAGCCTTGCGTCGCGGTTCGCGCATCCGCCCCCCGCCATGGTTATTGCTCCGCGCGCTTGCGCCCGAGCGCGACGACGTATTGCTCGAAGGACTCTTTCCGCGTGCCGTCGGGCTTGACCATCTTCACTTCGGTAAAGCCGCCGCGGGCGCGCTTGAGCAGCTTCTGCAGGTCCGGCCCCATGAAGATCTTGCCGACAAAGCTGCCTCCCTGCATCAGCGTCTCTTCGGCGATCCACAGCGCCTGCTCGAACAGCGCCTCGGATTTTGCCTGATCCGCGGATCGGACGCCGGACGTATCGGGAGCCATGTCCGACAGGACGACGTCGAACTCGCCCAGATCGCCGACGAGCTGCGCCGGCGTGAGGTCGTAGATATCTCCGACCAGCATGCGCAAATTCGGCACCACGATGTCGAGCGCCGTACGATCGACGCCGACCAGTCGGGCTCCGTCACCCGCCTGCCGCGCAACGTATTGCAACCACGAGCCCGGACGACAGCCGAGGTCGAGCACGCGCGCGGCTTTTTTGAACAGCGAGTAGCGACGATCGATCTCTTCGAGCTTGAAGACCGAGCGCGCCGCGAAGCCCTCCTGCCGAGCCCGCTTGAAAAATGTGTCGTGGCGCTTGCTGCGATCCGAGAGCTTGGAACCCACGCCTGTGCACTACCACAAATGCGCGCCGTGAGCAGCGCCGGCCCAACGGAAGTATTGGCTTTGGCAAGCAAATCCCGGGGAATGAGCGCAAGAGCCGGCAATTTTTCGCCAGCGGACAGGCTACGCCCAGGGGACAGGAACGCGCACGACGCAAGAGGTGACGGCGGGGGCGCCGCGGCGGCGGGCTGGGTGGGAGACACGTTGCGGGCAGCTTCCCATGGAGAGGGGTAACCTGAAAGAAGGTGTGCCGCGGGCGCCTGGGGCGTCAATAACTAGCCCTAAAGCGACAATAATTCGCTGTATTTAGGCGGCGAAAGGTAGGCGCTCCTCAATCTTGTCGTAGGTTTCTTGGACATCGAAGTTGGTGGCCAGCCGGATCCGTT
>JBBSJE010000038.1:0-36305 GCA_038257535.1 Polyangia bacterium | reverse complement strand
GATCAAGTCATCCATCACCTTATTTAAGGTGTCAGAGCCTGAGATCTTGGTAGGAACTGCGGGTGTGGTGTCGATAAAGTTGGGATTCTGCGCCAGTGCGGGCAGCGCGCCCAGCACCAGCACGGAGCTGGCTAGCATGCTCATCATTCGTTTCATCTGAAGTCCTCCTGGTGTCCACACATTTGTGTGGTCACATGTTTTCGAGTTGGTCCAATGCCATTGCGGCTCACGTCGTATAACCCGCAGTGAAAACTGCAGCGGTTACGATTCAGAAAACGAACGGCGACCATCCCATGTTGGGGGCCCGAAGTTCTCCGGATATCGGAATCGGCGCGAAGTTTTCCTTGTGGCGCTGTGGATTCCGGAAATCGAATTCGGAAGCCGGAAAAATGCCGCTTGCTCGTGAAAGAGTTGAGACGGGATCGTCACACCGGGCTTGTTGCGAACAGGTTATACCTGGGGCTCGAAATCTACCCGCCGCCACCCGTGCGGCGGCACTCAACACATTTTGAACCAATCTCAGGAGGAACCTATGATCAAGTCAATTGTAAAGGCCAGCATTCTGTTTGCTGGCGTGGCCCTGGCTGCCTGTAGCGGCAGCTCGGACCAAGCTAACAGCTCATCAACCGGCAGCGTGTCGCTCGCGCTGCAGATCCCCGATGGTCAATCGGTGGACACCATCAACATGAACCTGGTGTGCCCAGCCGGCGGCGTCGACCAGAACCACGTGCTTAACGTTGTCAACGGCGCCGTGGTGGCTTCGTTCGGCGGTTTGACCCCCGGCCCCTGCACGGTGGCCATGAACACCGCGAGCACCACCGGAACCAAGTGTGGCGGCAACGCTGCCTTTGCAATCGTGGCTGGCCAAACGGTGCCCGTAGAAGTGACCTTGACCTGCCAAGGCGTGAACATGAGCGAAGACGGCGCCGCCGAAATTTCGACCAAGTTCGACCGCAAAGCTTGCGCTGACGACCGCATCAAGAAGATCTTCGCCATTCCTTCCAACCTGATGTTGGGTGAAAGCACCACGGTTGAGGTGGAAACCTTCGCCGCTGCCGTGCAAGGCACCCCAACGATTTCCTTCTCTGTGCGCAATGACGAAGGCAAGACCGGTCAAGGCAGCTTGGCCGCTGGCACCTGCGCCGCCACCTCCGCTGGCTGCCAGGCCTTCACCTGCACGGGCTTGGGACAAACTCCAGGCGTTGACGCACGCACAGGCTTGCCTGCATCTGGCGTTTACGTGAGCGTGAAGTACGAGGACAGCGACTGCTTTGATACCGAGGAAGTTCTCGTAACTTGCTTGCAGGGCAGCACCTGCGGCGACGGCCTCGTTGAGGGCGTTGAGGCATGTGACGACGGCAACACCGTCAGCGACGACGGCTGCTCGGCCATCTGTGTGGTTGAGAGCTGTGGCGATGGCATCAAGCAAGCCAGCGAAGTTTGCGACGGCACGGACGGCGTTCCTGCGAACGCTAGCTGCTCTGCCACCTGCGACGCGATCATTGCTGGGATTTCATGCGGCGACGGCATCAAGAACGGCACCGAAGAGTGCGACGGCACCAGCGGTGTCTTGGCTGGTCAAACCTGCGGCGCTGACTGCAAGGTCGTTCCTGTTTGCGGCAACGGCATTGTCGAAGGCTCTGAACAGTGCGACGAGTCGTCTGCAACTTGCGTGAATTGCGTGCTTGGCACTGTTGACCCGGGTGCAGCTTGCACCGCTTGCATTGCGGCCCTGCCAGACATCGGCGAGTTCAACGCCAGCGTTTGTCAGCCAAACGAGCAATGTGCAGCGGCTTTGACCTGCTTGCGCGCCAACACCAGCTGCTGGACCACGATTGCTCCAGCCGCTTGCTACTGCGGCAACACGCAAGCTGACATTGACGGTTGCGAGAACCCCAGCTTCGTGCCAGCGGGTGATTGCGCTGCTCAATTGAAGGCAGGCGCTGGCGATGGTGCCTCGAATGCGGACGTTCTCAACCGCTACTTCGACTTCGAGTTCCCCACGGGCCATGCCGGGATCATCTTCGACTCGGCCTTCTCGGGCTGCAACGCGCAGTGCTTCTAAGCACTAACGCTTGAAATCAGGGGGTCCCGGCCGTTGGCTGGGGCCCTTTTTTTTTGTCCGGCTTTTGGGGAAAGTGCCGGCTGTGTTACAGCCCCGAGAAGTTCCCGCCACAAATCGCCTCAGCCCTGGATCTGAGACTTCAACAGTGGCAAACGAGCGGAACCGGGACCGAGTGGCCCCGTAGGTGGACAATATGAAAAATTCTCAGATCCGATTGCTTTGTATCGCAAGCTCTATGCTGGTCACCCTCACGGTGGGCGCTTGCAAGCGTACCCCTAAGGCCGAGCCAGTTGCGCAGCCACCGCCGGCGCCGAAGACACCGAGTTTCGAAGAGAAGCTTCAGGCGGAGCTTGCTGCGCTGCCAGAGTTTGTGGACCGAGATCTCTTTAAGGGCATGCGGACCCTATCTGTGCGTTGTCAAGTTGACACCCAGGCCTCGCAGGTCCAGTGCAAAAACGAGTACTACAACAACATCGTCAAGATCTATCAGCGGGGACTCAAACCTCGCCATGAGGCGTTGCAAACAATCTCCTACATTTGGCAGAGCGAGGACGAGAAGATGAAGACGGCGGCCGCGGATTTTATGTCGCGGGCGCTGGGTACGGCAAAGGGCACGGCGCCGCCTGTTAACGTGATCCACAAGCTGATTGGTCAGCTGCAGGATCTGCCAGAAAAACAGGCGATCGACGCGACGCCTGCCTTGACCTATGTGGCGGCCAAAGCTGGCATTGAAGAGGCCCTCTACCCCGTCTTCGACAGTCCAGGCAAGGAACGGGTGGCCGCAACCGGCTACCGTCACGTGATGGGCGAAGCGAGGATGCGTGCGTTTGAGAAGATCCAAAGTTTGGTCAAAAGCCCGCACAACGACTTGGCGGTTGCCGCCGTTGAGGCGCCCCGGGCCATGGGTGGACTGACGCCCGAAGAGAATTCCCAAGTTTGCAGCTGGATGAAGGGGCTATCACGGAGCGGACGGCCGCTCATCGAAACCCGCGCCGCTGCATACCTAGCAGGATGCGGAAGCAAGTTTGTTGAGGTGGTGCTGGCCGACGACGAGAAGCGGGTGGCCAAACACAAGCCACTATCGGCCGGCCTTGAGATCTACCGCGACCTTTGCGATGGCGAGAAGGTAAACCCCCACGGCAACGCCAGCAAAGCGCAGTGTGAGCGGCTCAAAAAGCTTGCAAAAGCGGTGCTGACCGACGAGACCGCCAGTGAGAACGACCGGATGGTGGCGTTGGGCATGTTGGCGCAACAATTTCCTTCCAGAGACACCCTGGCGCTGGCAACCAAGCTGGCCGGTGAAGAGGGTTCAGCGCTGTCAAGAAAAGCTGAAGACGCCGTTCGTCAGCTGCAACGCCGGCCCGAAGAGACGAAGAACTAGCTGCGTCTGCGGCCCCGGGCCCCGCAAGCCTCCGAAAACCGGAGAGACGGCCTGATTGCCGCCGCCCCCAGCGAACGAGTTGCCACCCAATCGTCACGGTGACCCTTGGGCGACCGTTGTAAGAAGAGAGCGTTTCTCAGTCATCTTTATCCACGACTCTTAGGAGAATCGTTTCATGTCAAAGGTCAGCTTGAAATACGGCATGCTCGTCGCGGCTTTGGTCCTGGTTGCATGTGGCGATGAAGCCCCTAATAGGAAGGAATTTGGCGCCGCCAAGTTCTTTCTCGAGGCCGCACCCGGGCAAACCATAAATTCTGTGATGCTACAGCTGACTTGCCCAGCCAGCGCGGTTGACGTCTCGCATACGCTTGAAGTGGCGAATGGCGAGGTAGAGGCGGTTTTCGGCGGTTTGTCGGCTGGCGATTGCACGGTCATCATGAAAACCACGGTGGGCGGCTCTGAGTGTCTGGGCACCGAAGGTTTCACGGTTGTGCCGGGGACGGTCAGCGAAGTGCTGGTTCGAATGATCTGCAAAGGCACCAACACCACCCCCGATGGCTCTGTGCGGGTGACCGCGAAGGTGGAGGGCAAGGACTGCAGCGCGGATCGCATCAAGACGATTTACGCCATTCCTGCCAACATTCTATTGGGGGAAAGCTCGGTCATTGAAGCCGAGCTGCATGATGCGGCTGTGGTGGGCACACCAACGCTCAGCTGGTCGGTGCGCAATGATGAGACCCACACGGGTCAAGCCAACCTTTCTGACGCTGAATGCAAGGCTAGCTCGGATGGCTGTCGGCGTCTTACCTGCAGCGGCCTGGGCAGCAACCCCGGATTTGACACCCGCACATCGTTGCCGTCGGCGGGCTTGTTTGTAACCCTGAAATACGAGGACGACAACTGCTTCGACACAGAGGAAGTTTGGGTTCACTGCCTTGAGGGCAGCAAGTGCGGGGATGGTCTGAAAGAAGGGGTTGAGCAATGCGATGATGGGAACACCGAGGGGGGCGACGGGTGCTCTGCCACTTGTAAAGTTGAATCCTGTGGCGATGGAATCTTGCAGCCTGGGGAAGAATGCGATGGCACGGATGGCGTGGAGGCAGGCCAAGTTTGCACAGCGGAGTGCAAGCTCACCGAGCAAGGTGAATGTGGCGACGGCGTGGTGAATCAACCAAGCGAGGCTTGCGATGGCGCGGCCGGCCTGCTGGCGAATCAACAATGCGGCGCCGATTGCAAGATCCTTCCCACCTGCGGCAACGACATTGTTGAAGGCACAGAAGAATGCGACAACGCGGCGGATGCCACTTGTGTTGAGTGCAAGCGAACAGAGGCGCCCGGCAACAATGAATGCAACACCTGCATCGCCGCGCTTGAAGACGTCGGTCCGTTCAACACCGATGTGTGCCAGCCCAATGAATTGTGTGCGGCCACCCTGTCATGCGTGCTTAGCAACGCAAGCTGCTGGACCACCATTGTGCCAGCGGCGTGTTATTGCGGCAACAGCCAGGCGGAGATCGATGAGTGCGAGAACCCCTCGTTCGTTCCTACGGGTGACTGCGCGGCTGAACTGCGCGCAGGTGCGGGCGCCGGGGCGACCAACGCTGATGTGTTGAATCGTTATTTCGACTTCGACTACCCCACTGGCCATGCCAACACCATCGTTGATGCGGCCTTCTTAGGCTGCAAAGACCAGTGCTTCTAAGGCGTCACGTGTCTGCGGAGGTGACCATGGTCGGAAAAATGCTCTGCTTCCGAGCCGCCTCCGCAGTGCTATTGACCGGTACACTACTCGCGTGTCGAGGCAAAGCCGGACTTCCGCCCTCTGATGGCTACGATCCGGCTTCAACCTTCGTCCCTGGCGCACAAACGCCAGGGCAAATCGGAAACGCTGCGGCCTGTGGCGATGTAAAGGCCGAGGGTTTGCGGGCGCGTCGGGCCGTGACAGGCGCGGACACAAGTGGCACAACCTCGCAGCCCACAAGCATCACGGTCACACGCGCGCGGCTATGGAACGACTTCCGAAACACCTGTGGCCAAGCGGCCTGTCATGGGGCACGCAGCGGGGAAAACGGAAATCCGCTGGCTCGTTCGCCCGACAGGTTCACCGTCTCGGAGCAAAGCTTTCACCAAAGAACTGATATCGGCACCGCTTCGGTGGCTCGCATTCTTACCAGCAACGCCGATCTGGTGATGCCTCCGGGCAGCGGCGATGGAACCCTAAGGCGCGCGGACGATCCCGTTCGTTTGCTCGGCGAACAACTTCTGGCTTGGGAAGAGGCCGGTTTTCCTGACACTTTCCAAGTGCAGAACAAGGATCCCGGGGCTGGCCCCGATCCTTCGCTTCCCCAAGCCCCCTACCAGGTGTCGGTTGGTTTGGCTGACAAGCTAACAAACCTGGGTAGCTGTTTGCCAATCGCGGAGAAGTTGGAAGTGCGCATGGATGCGGCGACGTCTCTGGACGCCGTCTTCGCGCAAGCCAAAAGCTTTGATGATCTGCCTGACACCTTGCTTGAAACTGACCTAGTGAGTTTGGACTCTCAGGTGCTGGCCCAAACCGGCGTGTTTAGCTACGCCCCCACGTACACCTTGTTTTCGGATCATGCCTCAAAGATGCGCTACGTGCGCGTGCCCGTGGGCCAGAAGATCAAGTACAACGAGAAAATAAAAGACTTCGACATTCCCCCCAACACGCGGTTTTACAAAACGTTCCTGCGCAAGGTGATCGACAAGAACGGCGAGGTGGGTTACCGCAAGATGGAAACGCGATTGATTGTGTCGCGTCCAGATGAAAAACTTGCGAACGGAAGCTACCGCGTGGGCGCCCTGATGGCGATCTACGCATGGGACAAAGACGAAATGATGGCGCGCAAGGTAACGGATCCCTTGCGCAGCCTGCAGCCTTGGGCCGATAGGCTCTGCCCTTACGTCACAGACGAACGCGAGCCGCGTACGCAAGCCAGCAATCCGGTGAGCCCGGATATGAACTTAGGCACCTGCAAATACATGGCCGAGGAGGAACTTGCCGACCTAAGTTCGGGGAAGATTCGCCACTACGCTCTTCCTAGCCAAGAGCGCTGCGTGCAATGCCACATGGGCTCGGGCAACCATTCGTTCATCTTGGGATTCACGCCATGGCATGTCGATCGCCGGCGCGCCGGCGAAGGCGGGGTGTTTGAAGATCCGCATGAGGATGAACTGGACCAGCTACAACGGTTGATCGATTACGGCGTAATTGAAGGGCTTGCGCCCGGCCAGGCCAAACTTGAGGAATCACAGGGTGACCGCAAGCCGCGCAATGATCATGAGCTTACGGCTCAGGGGTACATGATGGGCAACTGCGCTTTTTGTCACAATCCCAATGGATTTCCCACGGTCGAAAACCCAGTCTTAAAAGACTTCGATCTTTATCCAAGCCAAGCTGGAGGCATCTTCCAGTTTCCACTTGAGAAGTATTCGCCGCGCGCCAAAGTAGGACCACGCCAGGACCTTCGGTTTCCTTACATAACGCCCGCTTTCGGCGATTATGTTAAGGGAGACGGAGGAACAACAGATTCGGCGAGGTTGAAGGGACATTTTGTCGAATCCAATGACAAGAGCCCCACCAATGATTGGCTTCCCTTTACTACATTTGGAGGTGCCAACTTTAATCACCCCGACCAAAACGTGAACGAATTCGATCCGTCGCGGGGCTTCTTCACGTTTGTTGCTCCCTGGCGCAGCTTGATCTGGCGGAACGTGTACACGCCCTTTACTTACGAGGAGGACAACACGATTTTCATCCACATGCCTCGCAATGTACCCGGCTTCGATTGTCGGGCGCAGGCCATCATGGCCAAGTGGATGCTAAGCATTCCCAGCATCCCTAAGCTGGGAAAAGAGGCCGTGCGTGAGCCCGCCACCGGCGAAGTGCTTATCCCAGGCAACAACCCCTATTCCGAGGAGCAGAACGATGGGCTGGGAAGCGCAGGCTTTGAGCAGCCATATCAGGAAGTGAAACCTGGGCAATACCCTTATGCAATGCTCAAACCGGGTGAAGCCGTCATAAATCAAGCGTTGGTCCCCTACAGGAAGTTCGCAACTTACACCTACGAAGACGCTGTGTTGGAGGGCCAAGCGCGTGCGGCGATGTACGCGGGCAGCCTCTCGGGCCAACACTGCCCTCAAGATGAAGACATTGTGGATGCCCATGTCGTCAATTCGCCTGAAGCAACAGCTCCAAGCGACCATGGTGTCCTGCGTGGTCCGCGTGTGAATCCGGATGTCGCTGGGGAGTTGCATGACGAGGTCCCCGATCACGCCCATTGGGTGCCCATTGACACCACTGACCCTCCGGGCCGGTGGGTACCCCGGCGAACGCAATGGAAGGAAATGCTCGTGGACCGAGACCCGTCGGTTGCCACCAGCCCGCAGCTTAAGCAGGTGATTGACGAACTGAACGGCCTATATCTGACGCGGGAGCGAGAAATCTTCTCGAACCAGCGTTTGCCGATGGGAATTTGGCACCGCGAATGCCTCGAAAGCGTTGAGGCGTCGTCTTCCAAAACCGTTGACCAGTTGAGCGCGGAAGAGCAAAACGCAGGTCCTAAAGACTTACATCGCTGGCTTCTCGACCGCGACAGAACGGGTTCCCTAATGTTTAGAACCCAAGCGCAGCGCGAGCAGCGTGTTCACAGCCAAAGTCGTGGAGAGGCTGTTTTTCGCGCCATTTGTTTGAATTGTCACGGCAAGGATGTCGATTCGAAGAGCCCGTTGGCCGCCACAATCGTTGAGCTGACAGGCGGCGAGACACGGGTGGCCAATTTCAAGGATGGCATCTATGGGCCAGTGACCGCTCCTGGGCAATATGCCGAAGGTGAGTTCTACAGAGCCGGGCGAGGCGGCACCCCGCAGGACTGGCAAGCGCGCTACATGGTGTTTATGGGCATGGGTGGCACCGAAAGCCTCATACCCAGCATTGCGCTAAAACTGGTTTCCACAAGCCCGTTTTATGGCTTTGCGCCTAGCACAGGGGACAGCATCAACGACGCGAATATGCTGGAATCGGCGCGCAGCCTCTGCCGAAATGTTCTGAGGCAGAACTGGGCTGTTGAGCACTTCTCCTTGGTTCCAGAGATGTTGGTTTCGATAGAAAAATCACTGATAGGTACGCTTGATTTCGTCCCAGGCTCTGGCCACTACGAACTTTGGGCAGGAATCTGCGGTTTTCAGAACAAGCCGCTCGTCCGCGTGTTCTCAAGAGTCGTTCCTAAAGTGCAAGGCCTGAAGTATCGCATGTTTGAGTTCGCCGGGGGAAGCCCAGTTGTCTTGCGAGCTAAGGATTCCCAAGGAGCGTGGGTGTATCCACCAGCCCATCCAGTGGGCACGCTGGCAGGCAAAGTTGAACGCGGCATTCAGCCTCACAATCACCTCCCGTGGTGTGTGCTCCCACCCAACGAGGCATCGCGCGAAGAATCAATCGAACACTTCCGAACGAATGGCATCGAGAGAATTGAAGACATGCCATTTTGCCCAGCAAGCCTGCTGACAGAAGCCTTTGGCCGCAGGATTCATCAGCTGCTGCCCGAACCATTCGATCAAGAAATGATCGACGGGTGGACCCGCACCGGCGCGATCAACGCAGGGGTTGCCGCCTACTACTACCTCGATGGCGTATCCAAGGGCACGATCAAGCCGCAATCCGCCTTCGACGAGTGCAAGCGCCAATGATCCGAATAGCAAAATTCAAATTTGTCGTCTTCTTATCGCTGCTGGGCGCCTGTGGAGACGACATCCCTCCTCCGCCTTCGGAGACGGTTTTCGTACAGCTCCCCGATGGCGCCGCGAAAGGCTGCAATGACGGAGGCTGCCCCGACGGTGGAGCGCCCTCGGCCTCCGTATGTGGTGACGGGCTCGTCCAGGTGGGTCTTGAAACCTGCGACGATGGAAACACGCTCAGCGGCGATGGCTGTAGCGCCACATGCCAGCAGGAACTTTGTGGCAACGGTCGCATCGACATGGGAGAAGAATGTGAGCCGCCCAAAACGGCCAGTTGCACCGCAAGCTGCCTGAACGCACTTTCAACTTGTGGAAACACCACGGTGGAGGCCGCTGAAGGAGAGCAATGCGATGACGGCAATCAGACGCGTGGTGATGGATGCCACGAATGCCGATTTGAATGTGGTGATGGCGTTTTGGACCGCGAGATAGGGGAAGAATGTGAGCCCCGGTTTACGCCCAAGGACGGCAACGGCGTGAGCACCACCTGCACAGACATTTGTCGTCGCAAGCCTTTTTGCGGCGACAGCAAGGTGAATCCTGAAAGCGGCGAAGAGTGCGACCCGGTCAATGGCATCACCTGTGTGAGCAACTGCAAGCGTGCCGCGCGCGCTGATGCGGGTGTTGAGGGATGCCAGAGCGCCTCCGGTGACGCCGGCGCTCAGAGCGATCAAAATTTGGTTCCCAACGGCACATTTTCCGCCAACCTCGACGGCTGGACGGTTGCCAGTGGGGCCGTAACGGCCACCCATCTTACCGCAGGGGGAAACAACGAAGGCAGTGTAGAAGTTGGCTTCAAAGCCAGCGCCGTCGCCCCGTGGAGCGTTGATGGCCTGGTTCGTTGTGTGGCGGTTACTGCGGGGAGCTACTACGAACTGCAAGCGCAGTACTTCAACCTCGCCGAACAGCCGACAGGCGCCAAGGCATTTCCCGTCATTCTGCTTTATCCAAACGCAAATTGTTCAGGCAAATCGTTACCCAGTGGCCCCGCATCCGACGCGCCAAGTGCCGAAACCGGACGCTGGATCCCCTACCGGTTTGTCGTTGACGCCACCCAGGCCGGGCCCGACCAAGCGCGTGTTTCCATTGCCATCAAGCTGGGTGTGGTGGTGCGGGCGGGACAGTCGGCAAAAGCGCGGTGGGACGACGTTTCGCTGCGCGAAATCGATCCGCGTGCCATCGATCCCAAATGCGGCAACTGCGTTGTTGATAAGGGCGAAGGCTGTGACGACGGCAATCACCTGCGGGGCGATGGTTGTGACCCGCGCTGCCGATTGGAAAAAGACTGCGGAAATGGCGTTGTGGACCCAGGCGAGCAGTGCGACCAATTTGCGGAAAAGTTCACCGACGCCAACACCTGCACTCCAATGTGTACGCAGAAGACTGGCTGCGACGACTGCGCAATTGCGCAATGTCGTCCGCAGGTGGATGCGTGCTTGGGCTTGGAGGGCCTGGCTTCAGCCGGTAGCGGCCTAGGCCAACCGAAAGCGCTGCTTTGTGAACGCTTGCGCAAGTGCGTTCAACAATCTGGATGTGATGGCGCCACCGCAATCTCCACGCGCCAAACATTGGCCGGGATGCCCGGCGTGTTTATGGAGAATTGCTATTGCGGCACAGCGGGGCAAAGCTGCTTGACGCCTGGTCAAGCCAATGGCAGTTGCCGTGCGGAAGTGGAAGCGGCGTTGGAATCCAGCGACCCGGTGATCTTGCTTCAACGTGTTGGCGGCGCGCAAGCCAACTACCCGATCTTTGCCTCTCTACGAGAACTGCGTCTTTGTGAGGCCACCTCGTGTGGCGCCGCGTGCTCCTCGCAAATGGCTTGCGGCGACGGCGTTGTACAAGAGCGCACCGCAGAGTTTGCCGCCACAGCAAAATTATCCATCGCAGGCAAGCAAGAGCCTTGTGTCGACGGCCTTACACCCTCAGGCAAAGGCTGCTCGTTTGAGGAGTGTGACGGAACGATGATGTGTGACGAAAATTGCTTCGTGCTTGGGTGCGGCAATGGCATTCGGCAGACCGGCGAAGCTTGTGATGATGGAAACCTTGTTCCGGGCGATGGCTGCGACGCCAATTGCGGGGCCGAATACACCTGCGGTGACGGAGTGGTGGCGAGTAACTTTGGTGAACAATGCGACCCACCCAAGGCCGGCCCCGTGTGCAGCATGGCCGAGTTCACCGCCAACCCCACAAGCTGCGGCTGTGGATCTACCTGCGCTTACAAGGTTTGTGGCAATGGCATCGTTCAGGAAGGGGAGCAGTGCGATCCCCCCAATGGATCCACATGTGGCAATGATTGCCAACTTGCAGGCCTTGGCGAGTGCATTGAGTGCATGAAGTTGGTGGAAGGTGAATGCGGCGAAGCCCTGCTGGTGGGCATTGCCGATATACCAGGACTCGAGACGGGATGTCTCAACGACAAGGCCTGTTTCGACCTATTGCGCTGCCAAGTTGACAGCCGGTGCGGCCTTAAGGCGGCCCCAAGAGAGTGCTACTGCGGGCTTGAGAGCGCAGACATCGAGGACTGTGATCAGCCCACGTTTGTGCCGAAGGGGCCTTGCAAAGACCAAATGATTGCGGCGTATTCATCGCAATGGGGAATGAGCCCCGTCTCGAATATGGAGTTACTGGACCGGTACAGCAACATCGAGACAGGGGCCGGGCTGCCCGCGTCTATGTTTGTTGCGAACACGCTGGTCGATTGCAACATCTACCAACGAAGTGGATTGGCTTTGGGCCTGCGCGCTTCAGGCGCCGACGAAGCCACGGTTGCCCGCTGCGTGACCGCGTGCGGATCGAATTGAGTTTGGAAAAAGACATGAAAACCCTGAAGCGTTGGACCATTGGTGGAACTTTGCCGTTGCTTGCGGCTTTGTCGTTTGCTGTGCCAGGCACCCCCGCCTATGCCGAAGATCTTTCAGAAGGTGACTTGGCCACCAAATGGAAGGTCAACGACGAAGATCCGAAGGCCAGCATTCCTTCGGAAACCGAGCGCAACAAGGACCCCATGGAGTTTGCCTACTTCCTGCAGGACCTGGTGGCCCGGGGCGAAAGGGCCTTCAAGCAGGGCGACTGGGAATCGACGGTCAAATATTACAACGCCATGTCGTTCGCGGTTCCCGATGCCGGCGTTTCGTTTCGCCGCATGTGCGTGGCCTTCGCCAAGCTTGGCAAGTTCGCCTTCGCAGCGGCAAGCTGCGGTAAGGCTTTGTCCCTGCCCATGGCAAAGGTGATGGACCACATCAGATATGTTGAGTACGCGCTGAAGAGCGAAGCATTTGGGCCTAAGGATGTTGAAAACATCGAAGCCAGCCTCAAACACCTGCGAGAACATGCGGCAGCAAACCCGCAACCACTTCCTGAAACCACGGCGCCGGTGCGCGCCGAAGCTCTGCCAGAACAATTAGCAGCGCCCCGCAAACGCACGCGCGAGGAACTGATTGAGGCGATTCGCAAAAAACAGGAAAAGCGTGCACTTGAGGCGCTTGGGGAAGTAAGCGACAGCGATGCACCCAATCCGGTCATGCATCTTGCCACTGAGATTGGGTTTCTTGCCTGCAAACTGGGAATTCGGCTGCGAGATGCAGACCGCGTGGGCGCTTGCCTACAAGAGCTTCGCCAATTGAAAGTCGACGAAACCTATTTGTTGGGTTTCTCATGGTCACAAGCCTTGTTTGCCAAAGACGAGGCGCGCGCTGAGGCGCTTTTGGCAAAGGCCGAAGGTCTGGGTTTGCCGGCGACCACGGTGGCCGCGATGAAGACCCAACATGCCGAGAGCTTCCCACCCTCGAAATTCTCGTCATTGTGGTTGGTGGTTGCCGCGGCCGTTGTCTTGGCCCTGACGATTTTGAGAGTGTTGTGGGGGTACCGAAAGAAGCTCACGCTGCGTGAGACCACAGCGACATAGTTGGATTCAGTCCTGCAACCGCACCGGCTGCACAAACGCCCCATTCCCCGCCACATCCCACGCCGCAAACCGCACCCACTTCTGCCCCGCAGCCGCAAACTTCAATCGAAAGCGGTGGCGGCCAAAAGCAGGCAGCTGCGTGGTTGAAACAATCTGCCGCTCAACAGCTTTCCCATCGCCGGTGACAACCTCGACAAAGTCCAGCGGAAACGTCCACTCAACATCTGCCACAACGCTGCGCTCAGGCCCTCTGCCCTCCACCGCAAATGAAGGAATCAGCACTTCGCCTGACGTAACGAAAAAGTCGCCCTTGGCCATCGCGTTGATAATCGGGCTCAGATCGCTGGGCGATGGCAATTGGTTTAGGCGAACGTAGTTGACGGGCGACATGCCATAAACGTCGTCATACGGTTGGCGTCCACGGTGCCCAATGTCGGATCGTGTTTCTGCGATCGCTTGCATGTACTTGGGCTCAGGAAGATCAGCCACCCAGTTGTTCATGTCATCGAACAGCGATAGGCAACGCAATTCGCATAGCCGGGTTTCGCTGCCATCAATGCCCATTCCCCACCGGTACCCGGCGCCGCGGTAGCGCGGGTGACGAAAGTGATCGCTGTCTTTGATGCCGTCGGGATACCCCGTTGAACCCTTGGTGCGCGGGTGAGGCATGAACACGAGCGCGTTTTCACGCTCGGCCATCTCCATCAAATCGGCTGCGCTTCCCACGTTGTACACGCGGCCGTAAACCGGATGTGGCTGCACCAAGGGTTGCCCCGGTTTCCGGTGAAACAGCCAATATAGCGGCTTGGAAACCAACACATCTGAATGCCCACCCAGGTGTTGATTCACCTCTTCGTTGGGCATGATCAGCAGTTGCGAATCAGAGTGCCTTTGCGCAGCTTCATAATAGGCGGCCAACGCGGCCAAGCGCTTTTCGTTGCCAGGCGGCGTGTCGCGCGCGCCATCAATGGGCGCATAAATGTCAATGCCAGCGGCTTTGATGGCGTCGAGATCGGGGCGCGCAAGTTCGGCGGGTCCCGATTGATGCTGCCTGTGGGCAAAGCCGGCATGATAGTGCGCGCCCATCACCTTGTAGCCCGGCAGCGGTTTAAACCTGTCTGCGCGCGTAAACGCAAGCGCGCCCTTGAGCGCGTCTTCGCCTTTGCCTAGCGATACATACAGAAACATGGGCATGCGCTGCCACGTGCCCGGGCGTGCGCTGTACAGCGCGAAATTGTGAAAGAACTCAGGATCCTCTTCACGCTCGGCTTGCCGCAGGCCAAACGAAAACGAAGTCTCGTCGTCACGGCGAAGCCAGCTATAGCCCAGAACATCTTCGGACTCCCGCGCCCAATAAAACGAGTGCGGGGGAGGGAAGGCGGCGATGGCGGCGCCCTTGGCTTCTGCCGCCACCAGGCGATTGGTTGTTTTCAGAACCAACGGGGCCACATGCGGGGGCGCACTCAGAGTGTGCGACTGCAGATTCCCCGCCAGGTCTCGCCACACCACGCGCGCGCCTTTATCAAGGGGCAGCCCTTTGAGCCCTGCATCGTATTTGTACGCCACGGAAGACTCTTCCGTTTTGGCAACCACCGCAAAGCGAATCAGGTTAGAGCCGCGATAAACGGTTAACACCAATTGGCCCGTAAACACGCCAAGCGTCACGCCGGGCAGCACAACCTCAAGCCGTGTTCCATCGCTTCGAACGTGGCACCCCTCATTGGCAAACGTGGCCACCGCGCGGCGGACTTCGTGTGGCTTACGCGGCAAACCAGGATGAAGCGCAGTTGCCGTTTCAAACGGAGTCGACGTGGGATGCGATGGGGACTTTACTTCACTACCTTCAATGAAAAGCGGCGCGTCCCAAAACGCGTTCCACTTTTCCTTGTCCACAACTTCCGGTGTTATAGGAATCTTCAACTTATTTAGCGGGCGAATCTGCTGTTGCGTGATGCGACGCACGCCCGAAGCCACGCGGAATTCGGGCGTTGCGTTCTGGGCAACCGGAACCCAAGCTCCGCCGCGGCGCCGAATGGCCAGGTTTATAACGGGCGTGGCTTGTGCGCGTGACAACAGCAGCCGTAGCTCTTGGCCAGGCTGCCCTACCCAAATGAGCGCAAGCGAACCGTCTTTTGCAAGGCTTGCCCCAATCCCACCACTTGGTTTGAATTGAGACAGGTCACAGCCTAGCGGTTGCGCTTCGGCTGCATAGGGCAGCAAAAACAAAACCGCAGCCGCCAAAAAGTGGGCGCACGCTCTAGGAAGCCAAGCAATCACGCCCGTGCATACCACAGAGGCTAAAGTTGCATCAAAGCCTTTGCGGTCGCGCTCACCGACTTAGCGATCTCTGCATATCCTTTTGCAGATGGATAGGGGGCCGCAGCGAAGTGCGGATCGTTGGAAGGAAAAGTTGTCTTGCACTGGTTTTCAACATTGCAGAAGAAGGAGTGCAGACCTACGAAGCGGATATGATGGCCTGCGTCAGTTTTCACTTTGATTGCCTTGGCCAGCGCGAGCCCGTGCGCTTTCGTGGTGGCCGTAAGCGCTCCCGACCAGTTGGGTGGGCTCGTGACAACGATGCCTGCGTTTGGTGCAAGCTCGATGATCTTATCAACAATGCTCATGACGCGAATTTCAAGACCAACTTCTTCAAAAGCGAAGATATCTTCGGAGCCTACGCTCAAGACAACCAGGTCGGGCTTATGCATCTCGACGGAGGCGCCAATGGGCTCAAGTAGTTCAGCGGCCTTCTTTCCTTTTTGCCCCTCATGTTTGGGGGTTCCCATTGCACCTACGAACGAAAACTTATTGCCCAAGGCCGTTGCCAGTGCACCTCGAAAGCCTTCGCCATCCCCCTTGTCGGGACCCGATCCGGTGCCTGCCGCCAAGCCATCCCCAGCAACCAAAACTTTACAGTCGGTGGTGCATGGAAACATCGCCATGGGTTCAGGCGTTTCCCCACCACTGCCTCCCATGCCGCCCGTTTCGCCTTCGCCGCCTTCACCGCCCATTTCGGACGAACCACCGGCCCCACCGCTCGGCTCATCGCCGTCCGTAGGTGAGCTTTCCCCCGCGCACGCTGTAAGAATCAGAATCGCTGCCAAGCTTCGCAGCCGAATAATCGCGCAATTGGTCATTGTGGTAGCCTTTATTTGATTGTTGGGAGGAGCAGACAAGGTAAGCGTCTAAGCTTCATCATCTCGGGGCCAATGATCAAGGCGCAGTTGTGCCCTGGGCGCACGCGGATTAACGGTCGCTATGGCATGCTTTGGTTGCGTAAGCGGTCACAACACGTGGTCTGGGGTCGCGGCAATCGCTATGATTGCCACCAGAATGTCCACCTTGGGTTCCGCCACATTTTATCGCCGGCCGCTGCCGCAGGGCCTGATCCCGTTCGCGTCGCCGCAGGGGCGACAACTGTTTCAAGAGGCTTTGGCCGAAGGTGGCATGGAAGGCTGGTTTGCGCTTGCGGAACAGTTTCACACGCAATCAGACCCGGCTTTCTGTGGGCTGGGCTCATTGGTGGTGGCGCTGAACTCGCTGCAAATTGATCCCGGCCGTATATGGAAGGGGCCATGGCGTTGGTACTCTGAAGAGCTGCTTGATTGTTGTTTGCCCTTGGACGAAGTGAAATCCAAAGGCGTCACGATGGAAGAGCTGGCTTGCCTCGCCCGCTGCAACGGCGCCCGCGCGAATCTAGTACATGCCGATGCGGCCTCCGCCAGCGAGCTGCGCGAGGCGATTGTCAAAGCCACGGGTTCGCCCTTGGGCCCTATTATGATCGCCGCTTACACGCGTCGCGCCTTGGGGCAGACGGGCGACGGGCACTTTTCCCCGGTGGCCGGCTTTCACCGGGCGGGCGATCTGGTTCTGGTGCTGGATGTTGCGCGCTTCAAATATCCGCCGCATTGGCTGCCGTTGCCGTTGCTCCACGAAGCCATGCAAGCCACCGACCCGGCCAGCGGGCGCGCGCGCGGATGGATTATGCTCGAGCGAGATCAGCACGCGTCTGCGTTGCTGTTTCGGCTGGTGAACCATGAAGACGCGCAAGCGTTGTCTGCTCGCTTGTTTGAAGCGCCTGACGAAATCACATTTGAAACCGCATCGGATTTCGCAAGAGCGCTTGACGCGCGATTGGGCGAGGTGGCTTCGCGGTGGGTGTCGCGTGCGCTTTCAGATGCGCAAACGCTGACGCCCGAGCACCAGCTTGTGGTGCAAGAGCTGCTTTCACAGTTGCGAGGCAGCGAAGCGTTTGCGCTCGTGCGGCGAATTCGCGAGGATGCCGCATCTGCCCGTGATGAAGCTGTGGCCATGCTGCTGTTGTCCATGCCGCCTGAGCTGATGGGTTCCTTGCACGCGCCAAGGGGGCTTTTGGAAGACCATCTTCAAATCGATCCAGCCCATTCGACGCTGGCGCGTGAGGTTGTGAGCCTGGGGGAGCAGTTGCAGACGCTTTGCCAGTGGCATAAACGTGGCGGTGCGCGAACCTGTGCGGTGAAGGGTTAAGGGCGGCCAGTTGTCCATCGTCGCGGCGCGTGAGGCCATAGCAACGAGAATGGAAATGGGTGAACCAGAAAACGGTTGGGATTTGCACGCCAGCGAGCAAAGGCGGGCATGGTTGCGGTTGACTTATGCCGAACGCCTGTCGTGGTTGGAACAGGCAAAGCGGTTCAGCCAGATGGCGCTTGGCGCTGCAAGGCCAGCGGCCCCCCCCAAGACGTCTTCAACCGCAGGAGATGGGAGCGAGACGGGCTAGCTGTTCAATCCTTCGTCAATGAATTTGCGAAGGACTTCAAGCTTCTTCTCTTCAAGTTCGAGTTGGCGCGCTGCTATGGTCCCATCTCATGATAGCCACACGAAGGTTGGCGGTGCTGGCGTTGTCTTTGATGCAGCTTCTCGCTGTATTGCCGGCGCTGGCCCAAGATGAGGCCAAGCCTGTATCTGAGCCTGCGGCAGGTGGTCCCGCATGGCTCGTCGCCGGCTCCCAACGTGGCCTTGAACGTTGGAGCCTCGACGGCCGCGCAACAATGATAAGTCGCGGGACCGCCCGATTTCCGCGGTGGCGCAGTGCTGACAAGGTGGTGGTGCTCACGGGCGACGAACTGGCCAGCGGTAAAATTCTTCTACAGCAAGTGTCACTTAGCAGTGGCAAACGGCGAACCCTCGCCACTTTGCCACCCTTCAGCTGCAAGAATAAAGAAGAGCGCCAGGATAAAGAAGAGCTGCTCCCCGCACTTCCGCTTCTGCTTCAGACCCAGGATGACTTTCGCCTCGACAGGACTGGCCGCAAGGCTTGCCTAAGGATCATGGATCGCAACATCAATATGGCTGAGATAGGCGTGGATATGGAAATCGATCTCCGATCGGGCAAAACAAGGCGCTGGTCGTTTGCGG
The DNA here is from genome assembly GCA_038257535.1 of Polyangia bacterium. Classification (GTDB taxonomy): domain Bacteria; phylum Myxococcota_A; class Polyangia; order Fen-1088; family Fen-1088; genus JAGTJU01. Next base: position 17,807 of record JBBSJE010000038.1, on the reverse strand, counting down.
AAGAGGAGACGTGCGAGCCACCGCCCGGCGTGGTGATAAAGAATGGGCCGGCGTCCGACTGCGGCGCGATGGAGCCTGACGCTGAACCCATGTCTGCGCGCACCGATTATTCGTTCACGTTCAGGGACGGCCGGATCGTCGATGCCACAGATCAGGTCATCAAACGCGCTGCGGTGCTTAAGGGTTATGCGAATGGACCGGTGTCGCCGAGTGGCCGGTGGGTTGTGCTGTACGGTGAGATAGCGGAGGGAGACTATATGCATCGGGGGATCTTGCTGTTCGACCGTAGCGATGGCTCCGTTCATCAGGTGCCCATGAAGGCGACGCAGGTATGGTCGGCAGCCATCGACTTGTCCAAAACGCGCAAGCATCTATCTGTTTTGGACACGGTCACTGAAGATGACGTGAGGTGGCTGCCAATCGCGGATGCAGACGTACTGGTGGTGAACTTCCGTGTTGTGGTACCGGGTGCACGCCTGTTCATGGTGCGAGGTGAGGTAGCTCGATAAACGCTCGCGCTGTTGAGCAGCTGCGGGTGCTCAAAACCCGGCCTGTCTGTCGTCTCGTTAGGCCGACGGGGTTTCGGACAGCAAGCGCTCCGAACGTCGAGAAGTCACGATCGCGCGTCAACAGCGCTTCCACGTCGTGCGCGATGCACGCAGGGGCTCGAGATTGAATTTTCTACGAACGCGTGAGAAGAACTCTTCGCCGTCCACGTCCTCGGACTCATGACTGTTCAAGCCTTCGTCAATGAATGCGCGAAGGACTTCAAGCTTCTTCTCTTCAAGTTCGAGGAGGCGCAGCCCTGCGCGCACGACTTCGCTGGCGGTGCCAAAGCGGCCCGTCGCCACCTCGTGGGCCATGAAGTCGTTAAAATGAACGCCGAGGCTGATGCTGGTGTTTTTTGACATGGGCCGCTCGGATGCACAACGAGTAAAAAACCATTAGATAAAGTTGAGTTAAGTCTAGGTGAGCGGATGGAGCGCAGCGATCCTCTTGACGAAAAGCATGACGGAAGGCGCCTCCTGCGCCAGGGGACGACCGGTCTCTGTGCGCACGATGCGGCGATGGTCCGCGATGGAGATGCTTCTCAAACAACATCCCCATCGTTGCACAACTGTCACAATTGAGGTGAGGAAGTCGGCGCAGACTCGCACCCTAAAAATCAGTCTCACCTACGTGACGCGGTGAGATCTTGTGGAGTCTGACGCCGATATGCAACGATGCCTTAAGCGCCACCTAGCCGTGGCGACGTTTTTCTTATGCCTGCACGCAGAGCTGGCCTCTTCAGGCGTTCACGCCGCCGAAACGCCCAAAGCTGTTGAGCTGATGAACGAGGGCATAGAGTTGCGCCGCGCGGGCCAAGATTCCGAGGCCCTGCCCAAGTTTGAGGATGCGTATCGCATTGCGGGAAGTCCTCGCTCGGCCGCTCAGCTGGGGCTGTGCTTGCAGGCTTTGGGGCGCTGGAGTGAGGCCGATGCGCGGTTGGCTGAGGCCTTGAAGGCCAAGAGAGACCCCTGGATCGCAAAGAACCGGACGATCATCAAGGATTCGCTTGAGCAGGTGAAGCAAAACGTAGCGCGCGTGGAGGTTTACGGCGGGCCGGAGGGTTCTAGCGTGTCAGTGAACGGGAAACTGGCGGGGACCTATCCATTGCCAGGTGCCATAGCCGTGAACGCAGGCAACGTGGACATTGAAGTGACCAAGCCTGGGTTCAAGCGGGGCTATCGAGCGATCACCATCGCGGGCGGGCAGTATCAGCGGATTCTGATTCGGCTTGAGGAGGGGCTGGAAGTTGCACCTGCCCCCGTGGCCGCGGCACCCCTGCCGCAGGCGAAGGCTGACGTTGTTGCTGAGGAGGAGCCTTCAGTTATCGAGGCTTCGGCCTCAGACCCTGTTGAATCCAAATCTACTTTTCAAAAGCCGTGGTTTTGGGGTGTGGTGGGCGGCGCCGTTGTGGTGGGCGTTTTGGCGATTGCCCTTTCATCCGGGGGCGGGGGCACCAAGGGCCCCACAGTTGACGATCGAGGGACATTCGGACCATGAATTTACGAACGTTTGGTTTGGCGCTTAGCCTTTGTGTTGTTGCGGCGTGTACGAAAGACAAAGATGTGCGGCTTTGCAATCCGCAAACGCTGCTGCTGAATTTTTCTTGTGGTGAAGATCTGGCGGAAGCCGACGGCCTTGAGTTCCAGATGGTGCGCAATGACGGCGTGCAATCCACGCTGACAACGTCTTTGTCTTGCCCTGGCGCTAGGGCTTACGAGGTGTCCATCTCGGATTATGCGCAGGACCAAGTGTTTCAGATCAAGGCGACGCCCTTGAAGGGCACCGGGGCAGCGGGGAATGTGAATATCCTTTCTGACTTGGTGCTGGCGCCCGGTTGTACATCGGTGCCGTTTCCAGTCACCGCGCAAGGCGGGCTCGTGCAGCCGCCTGGACCAGACGCTGGGCCTGGCACGGGGGGCTCTGACGGCACGCAAGAGGCGGGGGTTGGTGATGTTGACGGCAATACAATTCCTGTTGAAAGAGGCTCAAAAGAAGCAGGTGTTGCCTGCGCCGCTGGGCCGGAATGCATGAGCGGATTTTGCGCCGACGGCGTTTGCTGCAACAACGCCTGTGAAGGCGCGTGCAACGCCTGCAATCTTGAAGGAAGTAAGGGGCAATGCGAACCGACCCCCTCCGGGCAAAAACCAAGTGGAAGCAAGACCTGTCAAACGGAGTTGGTGGAAACTTGTGGTTTCGATGGCACCTGTAACGGGGAAGGCCAATGCCGAAAATACCCTGATCAAACGCCTTGCGTTCCGGGGCAATGCGATGGTGCGGGAACGCGTGGGCGCAAAGTTTGTATGGCCGGCTCATGCTCGGCTGCCAACGATTTGGCTTGTGCACCGTTTGGCTGCGATCCGGCTGGCGTGATGTGCTTCGCGGCATGTGAAACCAATGCCCAGTGCGCACCTGGCGAGACCTGCAAGCTTGATCCAGACACCAACAAGAAAAGCTGTGGCAAGAAGCTACTGGGGGCGGTTTGTGGCACGGGACCGGAATGCGAATCGGGGCACTGTGCAGATGGCGTGTGTTGCGGTACCGCCTGCGAGGGGGCTTGTCGTTCATGCAAGCTTGTGGGCGCGGTAGGCGAATGCAAAACCGTGCCCGCCGGTGCCGATGATCCTCGGGGAGAGTGCAAAGTCAGCGCCGTGGGAATGTGTGGACAAACTGGCAAATGCGACGCCAGCGGCGCCTGTTCAAAGTATTCCAAGGGAACGGTGTGCCTAGCGGCCAAATGCGATGGTAACGACGGCGTGCCTCCCAGCGAGTGCGACGGCAACGGCACCTGCATTGCCGGGCGGCCGGTGCCATGTGCGCCCTTTATTTGTGGCGGCAACGCTTGCGTGACCCGATGTGAAAGCAACGAGCAATGCGCGGGGAGCACAAGCTGCGTAAACAACAGCTGCGGCCTTCTGCCTAACGGTGCAAATTGTGCAATGGGAAGTCAGTGCAGCTCGTCCTTTTGCATTGATGGCGTTTGTTGCAATTCCGCGTGCGGGGGCACCTGTCAATTTTGCAATAGCGCTACGGCCAAGGGCACCTGCACTGACGTTGCGGCGGGGGTTGAGGATCCGCGAAAGAAGTGCGAGGGCAAGGTCAGTTCTACCTGCGAAACCAACGGCAAATGCAACGGCATGCGGGGATGCCAGCTCTGGGCCCAGGGAACTGAGTGCCAAGCTCGTAGCTGCGATGTGGCCAACAATCGCGAGATCTATGCCAAGCAATGTGACGGCGATGGAAAATGCAACGAAGTAAAGGCGCCTCAGTCGTGTGCGCCGTTTACGTGCGGCGGGAACGCCTGTGCCAACACTTGTTCGCGGGACGATCAATGTGTGGCGCCCAACATCTGTGAGAGCACGTTGTGCGGAAAGAAGCGAAATGGGCAGCCGTGTGGTGGTGCGGCGCAGTGTGAATCGGGACAATGTCAGCAAGGTGTTTGCTGCGCTACGGCCTGCTCTGGTACGTGCAAATCGTGTGCGGTGTCGGGCAAAGCGGGTACCTGCGAAAACGTTCCTGCCGGGCTGGACCTGCACAATCAATGCGAAAGCACTCCGAGCAGTGGTTGCAAAACCACAGGCGCTTGCAACGGGGCAGGGGCCTGTTCTGTTTACGACTCGACCGCGATTTGTGAAGTTGCAAAGTGCTCGGCGGATACATCACAGGAAATTGGCACCTCAACCTGCGATGGGGCAGGTGCTTGCAAAGCGCCTGCGGGCATCACGTGCCAAAACAATCTGGTTTGCAGTGGCACTTCGTGCAAGGCAAGTTGTTCAGGCAATGGCGATTGCCGGAATGGGACAATCTGCAACGCAAGAACAAAGCAATGTGCCAAACCAAACGGTCAGACGTGCGGCGCATCGGGGGAGTGTGGATCGGATCATTGTGCAGATGGATTCTGCTGCAACGCTGCTTGCGATGGGAAGCTGGCTTGCACGGCCTCGGGGTGTCGAGCGCAATGTAGCAGTGACTCGGATTGCGCCTCGGGGCACTCATGCGCGCAAAAGGAGTGTTGGAGAACGTCGTTGGCTGGTGGTTTCGCTGGGATAAGGTCCTTTTCGGCATCGGCAGTGTCCGACGACGGAGCCATCTATGTTGCGGGCACAGTCGGTTCGGCGGTCACCATTGCGGGGGTATCGCATACGCCACTTAGCTCGTCTGATTTGGTGCTTTTGAAACTGTCGGCTGCAGGCGTGCCGCAATGGGCACGTTTTTTCGCGGTTCCGAGGTTTGGGAGCCTCAGAGCTCAAAACGTGCTTCTAGACGCCAGTCAAAATGTTTATGTTTTCGGAACGCAAACGCAAAGCTCGGTTGCCAGTATTACCTTTAGTACCGAGGGAGCGAACCAAGTTCGGAATATTGATGGGAAGCAAGTTTTTTGGGCGAGCTACACCTCTACAGGAAACTTCAGACACGCTGTCACGATTGCGGCTTCCGCGTCCACGCCCTTTGTGTCTGCCGTTAGGCGAAGCGGCGGAGACTTCGCGATGTTCACCTATGGGGCTTCGTCGCTCGGAGGCTTTAATACCGCCGCTTCAATCTCCACATCGGGTACGATCGGGACCAGCAAATCGGTGAACTCTTTTCTGACGGATCCAGTTGCGGGCGCAAACAATACGGTTTGGGGATTCGGTTATGACGAGGACATCCGCACGCTTGTCCACGTTGGACCAACGCTGGAACAGACGATTTCCATCAGTAGCATTTCAGGTGACGTCGGCTCCGTAGTCTTCGATGGTCCAGGGAATATGTACCTGTCGCGGCATTTCGCTGGCGGAACTGCGTTCATCGCCAAATACGGTCCGCCCCAAGGGGCCACACTTGGAAGCCTTTCTTGGCAAAAGGAAGTGGCTGGGGGATACCTCACGCGTCTGACCCCCGTATCATCTGGTGGCGTTTTCGCGTTCATCCAGAGTGGACTAAGTCTGGGAGGGCTATCCGTAGCTGCCGGTTCAGGGTATTCAGTGTTTCGTCTAGATGGGTCCGGGAATGCTTTGGGTGCCACGAAGTTCGATGGGATAGGACCCTCGGTCTATCCGACCAGCTCAAGCGCAAACGGAGTTCATGCCCTGGTAGGAGCCTTCGAAAGTAGCACAAGCATTGGAACCAAGAGCCTGTCTGCAGTAACTACCTCTGGCGTCGTGGGTACATTCGCTCCTTGAGTCTGGTCGGTGACGGATAGGGGGGCGTCTACTCTGCTCGACGAGAGGCGGGCCAGGGTCCCAAGGGTTTGCTGATCGAGCAACTTGGCCTTCACAGCCCGTCTAAGGCCACGTCTCCAGAACCACCCGCGTCCCCGTCGCCCGCATCGCCGCCCGCGTCACCCGCAGCGTCCATGTTTGCAGGCACCCCTGCATCCGGTGGCACGGGAAGCAGAACTCCTGCGTCCGGCGTCGGCTGAGGCGCTAGTACTACCGTTTGGAAAGGCGGCTCTGCAAGGTCGCCGCAGCGGTCCTCCACAGCGGGAAACGTCAACTGTGCATCCATGAATCCACTTACCTTTAAGGTAAGTGCCGAACCTGCATCGGTCGGAAACCACTCTGGGATCCAGTATTGGCACAGCTTCTCGTACTGAAGGATGGGCCCACGATCCACCGACACTGAGACATCTTTGCAAATTGGTTGGTTGGTGGCGCCATTTATGAGCGCAATCTTTGCTGAGGGCGGCGCAAAATCCTCGTACCAAGGGCAGCCGTCGTCACTGTGGCTGCAACTTGCAGCGTAACAGGCCGCACCGACCGCGACTCCAGCAACGCAAAGCATAGTGTAACGCATTTTTAATAGTCCCACTGCAAGCTTAAGGAAAGGGCGCGCCCACGCCTAAAGCTACGGGCTACTTGACCGTTTTGAGTCTGCCTCGACTCCGGATTCAGCAGGTTCTGTGCCCGGAAAGATACGGTCAAATCGAGTGGCAGCTTCTGGCGAAGCACAAAGTCCAGTTGGTGCAGGGGCTGCTGGTACATGTCCGGCAGACCTTGAGCACCCACTTGCGAGATGTAGGGGCCAGTAACGTTGTAGAGCAAGGTGGCGCTTGTTCCAAAATCGTAATCAAGCGTGTTGTCGTAACCTATCTGTGCATTTACCACAAACGGCGCTTGGCCTTGCAGCGGGCGTTCCTTAGAGGTGGCCGTTTGTCCGCTTTGATCGCCGATGTTTACGTTCGATTGAATAATGGCGATGTTCGACCCCAAGAAGACATTCTCCAGGCTATCCGAGATGAAGTCCAACTCCTTACGGCCTTCCATTTCCAATCCAACATTGGTCGCAGCCTCTGCATTTCGCCAAGTGAAGGTGGGTTCCGCGCCGCCCAAAATCACCAATTCGATCGGCTGCGCAAAGGTTTTGTAGAAGGCTCCGAATGAAATAACCTCCTCCGGCGACAAGAACCATTCGTAACGAAGATCGTAGTTGTTGATAGTGGCCCTTTGGAGATCGGGGTTGCCAATGTACGTAAAGCCATTGGTTACGTCAACGAACACGGCCAAAGACAATTCACGAAAATCTGGTCGCGAAACTGTGCGTCCAAAACCGGCGCGCAACGCCATTTCGTCGGTGATTTTCAAAGTTGAGGTGGCGGCAGGCAGAAAATCGGTGTTGTCCAGCTTCGCCTTTACCTCGTTGGTTGGATCAAATGGGTCAAACGTCGTTACGTCCTGTAACGACCGTTCAACTCTGGCGCCCGCCATCACTTCGAGGCCGTCTGTAATAGGAATCTCGGTTTGCATATAGCCGCTTTGAATTCGTTGCTTTGCCGAATACGCGTCAGTGCCTCGGGTAACGTCAAGGAAGTTCAATCGCCCGCTGGTGAAGTTTTCGGGGCGAAAGATCTGCTCTGGCGCTTGTTGAAGCGTGGAACTGTCCAGAGAGTTTGGTCGCAGAACGAAGCGAAACGTGTCGGCACCTCGATCACGGTACACCAGCATGGTGCCAAGTTTTAGTTTGGCCTCAGGCTTCCACAGCGGTTGCGTGTAATCGACATTGAGGGTGTTCATGTCGTCTTTTAGCGTGCTGAAGATCCTATTGTTCTGATCACCGAGCGAGAATGGTGTGTTCTCGCCGCCTCGTTGGAGGTAAAGATACTCGCGTTGGTCTGGTGAGTTTTGCTTCGCCGTGGCGGTGCTAAATCGCCAATCGAGCTTCGCATCGTTGAGGGCCGCTATAGTTTGTTCGCCTACGATCTGCTGCGCCCACATTTGGCGTTCAATGAACCGCAACCGCAATTGACGTACTTGCGTTCCGAGATTCAGGTTGAAGCCATTGACAACATCTGTGGAGATGTCGGTGACACGCAGAAGCAGGCTTGAGACCGTAATCTTCTGCCCAGGGTAGTATTCGGCGCCAAGCGAAAGCATACCGCCGCTCGACACAGTCCGAAGTAAGGTAGTGATATTGAGATCGTCCAGCACTGAAAGCGGCCGGCCTGGGGTTGTTGGAAGGCTAAAGCTGATGAACTTCGTCCTGAGGAACTCGTACTCGTCGCTGTAAACCCCTGAGGCGAAGTAACCCAGTTTTGCTTTCCCGATCGTGAAGCGATCCCCCCCCGTGACGCTAGCTTTGCGATTCACAGGAACCGTGGTTTTATCCACGTTGTAGTTGTTGTTTAGCAACGTTCCAAATTGAGACAATTCGTCGCGCGAAAATCCGGGCTCCAAAGTGCTGCCCGCACGCAATGGGCTGTTTTTCTCAATTTCCGAGGGAAGCGCACGGCTGCCGTCGTCCATTCCCAGCCAGTCGAGAGAACCCCCATCATGGGTGGGCGCCCGGGCAAATGTCATTTGGGTGTTCAGGCCGAGCTGAAGGTTGATGTTCAAAGTGAACTTGTCAGGATAGGAACGCGTCCTTAGTTGCACCATGCCACCACCGAATTCGGCGGGCATGTCGGGGGAGAAGGTTTTTTGAATCACAACGCTTTCCAGTACCTGAACTGGAAACAAATCTAGAGGAATCACGCGCCGTTCTGGATCCGGGCTTGGAATCATCTGACCGTTGAGAAGCGTGGCCGAGTATCTATCTCCCATGCCGCGCACGAACACGAACCGACCACCAATGATGTTGATCCCCGTGACCCGCTGCAGTGCGCTGGCGGCATCTGACGCTCCCGACCGAGACATCTCTTGCGCGCCCAGTACATCGGAAACCGCCGATGAGTCCCGGCGCTCTTGCACCAAAGATGCCACGCTTCCGGATACATGCGGCGCCAATACCACAAACTCCTCCAGCTCCAAAGAGGCTGGGGAGAGTTCAATTGTGGTTTCGGATGTTGCGTTGGCTTTCACCAACAAGCCGGTCTTGCTTTGGGTGGAATAGCTAGCGTGGATGACGCTGAGATCGTGTAGACCCTCGGGCAGGGCTACGGAAAACCGGCCCTCAGCGTCGGTGGCTGCCTCAGTGTTGAAGCCTCGCACGAAGATTTGTGCCCCCTTGACGGGCTTGCCGTCTTCCACCGAAGTTACCACGCCCTTCAACGTACCCTTGGGCAGCTTCTCGAACTCGGCCAAGCGTGCGCGCTCTTTGTCGCGTCCGCCCTCGGAGTTCACAACGCCCTCGAATAGAAACTTTTCAATGCCTCCCTCAGGGGCCACTGTGACAATCACCTCTACGGTCTCTCCCTCGACCATGTTGATAACAGGCGTTCGCACCCTGAAGGTTGCCGCAGTGGTGTCAAGCTTGAGGTGCTGCGTAGGGATGTTAAGGAGTAAAGGTGCACTCAAGCTTTGCTCAGCTCTGATGATCGCTGCGCCGTCTTCGTTCGTAAAGGCGCTGCTTGCCTGCTCGCCCAGCAGCACCTCAACATCCTTGATGGGCTGGCCTCCTACGAAAACAATCACGTGGGCAACGGCTTGCAGGTTTGTCTCCGTGCCCTCATTTGCTATCGCGCCCGATGGGGCTTCGGCGTCCCCCGAATCCGGAGGGGCCTGCGCAAAAGCGTGTCTCGTCTGTTGAACGGACAGGAAGCCAAACGCAAGAAGGAATAGGGTTGTCTGGAGAGGTCGATGTGTGACCATTGGCTTAAACTTTGGGAATGCGAAAGAGTCCCACACCGCAACGCCACCCAAACGCAAAACTCTTGTATCAATAGATGCAACGAAGGCGCAATCACGGAATGATTGCGCCTTCGTATATTCTCTTTATGCGGGACGAGTGTCTAGTTGGCCGCCGTTGTGGTCCAACCGTCCATCCAGTTGGTGGTGCCGTTGAAGGCACCGGCGTAGGAAACCTGGTCGAAGAACGCATCCGTAGAGGTTGCCCCAGCCGTCAAAGCAGGTGAACCAGCGGCGGGAACGCCTGCTGGGCTCAAAGTCACCTCAGCGCTGATGATGTTTTTGCCCGTGAGCAATGCCGGAGCCGACGTGTCGTCCATGTCCTTGCCGAGCGGAGTCGGACAGTTGAGCACGAAGTTTTGCAAAGACAAGTCGCTAGATGCAATGTTGCTGGCTGCCTCGGTATCAACATAAAGGCAGGTGGGAAAGCCCTTAATAAGGAAGTTCCACATTTTTGCCCCTGTGCCAAGCCGCAAACGGGCGCCCTCAGGTACATCCGTGCGATCGTTGAGGATCGTGAAGTTCGACAGAGTTGGAAGGGACCTTGGCATGCGGTTGGGATCACCCTTACGGTTATCCGCCTCCATGCCACGGGGATCCGAGGACTGATTTCCGCTATTCGCCAGCTTGCGTATATACACGTGCTGAACTTTTCCGTTCCATCCATCAGTCCAGTCAACACCGTCGTCGTTGAAGCCTGTAACGACCAAGTGTTTGGCGTTGACTGTGCCGCCGAAGAATTCGATACCGTCGTCTTCGGTCATGTGCGTTTGCACGTAGTCAATAACGGTGCCGTTGCCAACGCCCCCAAGTGCCAGGCCGTTAAATTCGTTTTCAGCCGTAATTTTGCCGCCAGCGAATTCAATGCGCACGTATTTGAGTACGCCGCTGCTGTCGGCTGCGTTGCTCCCGCCGTAGAGGGCCGGTACGCCTTCTGAAACGGCGTCGCCAGTAACCGGGTTGTTGATTGGGGCGTTGCCATTGATGATCATGCCACCCCAATCGAGCGAGGCTCGCTGGCCCACCGGCCTATCGCTGGTGAATACGATGGGAGCCGCTGCGGTTCCTTCGGCCATGATTTTTGAGAACTTCGTAATCACGACGACCGAGTTCGTTTTGGTGCCTCGCACGGTGGTGCCAGGCGCAACTGTCAATGTTGTGGCCCCAGCTGCGGTCCCCGACCCGACGACCAATTGGCCTTCCAGGAGCCATTGATTCGGTGGGCTCATCGTGAGAGGCGTGGTCATTGGAGCCGTAAGAGTCGTGTTCGATACGACGCAGAAGCCGGCAGGCCCTGCCTTTACCTGAGGATGTGTTGGGCATGCCATCGGCGCCATCGTGTCGCCACCGCCATCAACAACGCCAGCGTCGCCGCCGACCCCGATGTTGCCGGTTCCGCCGGTTCCAGGGATTCCCCCTGTGCCTGGGAGCGCGTCAACGCCGCCATCCATGTTAACGACATTGTCGTCGTCGTCGCAACTCACCGCAAACACTCCGCCCGTCGCTAGCAAAGCTACGAGCATTCCTTGTTTAAGCATCAGGATCTCCTTGTATGTTCTTTCAAGCTAACGCGCGGCCCCGGCGGGGTGCCCGTTTTTGTTGTAGGGACTACTATTAGGTTTGTGTGTCAGCGCAACTTCCACTCTGTGACAGGCGCGCAACGAATTGCACCCATGGCGACAGTCGCCTGCTTACGAACACTCCCAGCGCGCCTCTTTGCACGCCGCAATCGCTTTGCGTAGCTGTGTGGCCTTCTCAAATAGCTGTGGATCCTTGAGCAGCTTGAGCTGCTTTTCAGCATTCACGAAGTCACCCGAATTGTAGTAGGCGTAAGCAAGGGCATAGCGGATGTTTTCGTCTTGCAGCAATCCCAAGCGAGAAAGCCGAGGTTCCATCGCCACGACAGCGTCGAAGTTTTCCTGGTTCAGAAGAATGCTAAGGCGCTGCTTGATCTTGATTTCCTGATCTGCAACCCCTCCGTTGAGCCATAGAGCAAGTTGATGCCGACCCGCCTTACGATACATTTCGGCTGCGTCCGAGCGGTACTTGTCCTCAAAGCGGGCTGCGTCCTCGAATAGCATTGCTGCGCTTACAGGTTGTTCAGCGTCGAGATATGCATGGGCCAGCTGTGCTGTCAGTAGCGGAGCATCTGGAAAGCGCAATCTTGCTTGTTCGAGAATAAGTAAGGCCTTCTTGGGCTCGCGTGCGCGTTTGAGCGCCTCCCCCACGGCGACGAAGTCATCGGCGGTAACGTTGTCTCTCGCCAAGTAGGCAATGCCGTCCTCAACCGCCGCTTGAAAGAGTCCCATCTCGATAAGGTAGAAAACCCTCATACGGGAAAGCTTCTCTTCTGACGGGAAGTGGGACAGGCCTTCTGCAAGCACAGAAATCGTCTTCGAGGGCTCCTGGAGCTGCCAATGCGCGTTGGCACGCATGGCGTAGACTTCGGGTTTGTTGGTTAACTCTGGCCCCGCCTTTGCCAGCGCATCAAGCGCCTTCCGATAGTCTTTCAAACCGAAGTGAGCTTGGCTTAAGAAAAGGTAGATGACCTTTTCTTGTTGCCCAGTCTTCACAGAGCTCACGAAGGCATCACGTGCGGCTCCAAAGTCGTTGGACTTGAGCTTGATCAGACCCATCAACATGTGAAATCGGGGCAGATCAAGCCCTTCCTGCTTCAGATCCACCTGCCTCAGAAGCGCCTCGGCCCGATCGTAATGGTCATCTTTCAACATTCGAGCGGCCAAGGAAATATAGTCGACCTGCTCTTCCTCCTTGGCCTGCTTCTTCTTGGCTAGGGCCATGGTGGCTGTGCCCAGCACGCCAGTCATACAAACCGCTACAACGGCGGCTAAAAGAATTTTAAGGTGCCGCTGCATAGCTTTGCCTATTGCAACCTGTAACGGATCGTTTGCTTAACCCACATGGCAACAGGGCTCGCCTGATACTGGCCAGGTCTAAATTCCCAGCGGGCCAGGGCTGCCTTCGCCGAGTCCTCAAATACACCTTGCGGATCGGCGTTGAGAACCCTCATCTGTTGAATCGATCCCTCAGCGTTTACAAGCACGTTTAAGGTCACGAAACCTTCAACCCCTTTTTGTCGTGCTTTAGACGGGTACTCGGGCGGCACGCGGCTTAACGGCTGCGCTGGAGCGTCAACCGCGTCTTCCGTCATCACCATATCCTTCGCAGTGTTGCCCAGCAGCGATTCGCCCGCCATGCTGGAAAAATTTGCTTCGAATGCGGGTAGGCCGAAGCTAACGCCACCGATCTGCGAACCCAGATTCGGTACGGGCGCAAGTGAACGGGCCACAGTCCGACTCTGCCGCTTTTGCTGCTGCTGCTTCTGCTCTTTCGGCTTCGGCGGCGGTGGCTTCTTCTCCACCTCAAACGAGGTGGCCGAATCTATGTCCTCCTTCTTCGGAGGCTCGGAAAACATATTCATGGCCAACACGCCGAAGAACACCAGGCCGCTGCCGCCCACCATCGCGCCGGCGGCAAATAGATGCTTTTTCGCGTGCATGTTGAATCTCATGGCCGTTATCCCGCTTCTTTTTCGGTGGCCACGCCCACGTCGGTGGCGCCGGCCAAGCGGCACTGATCAACCACTTCAACCAAACGCTCTGAGGCCACGCGGCGGTCAACCACCACCAGCACCGATTGCGAGCCACCTGTTTCCATGTGCTCGCGCACGCGGCTTTGCACCATCCACACGCGCACGGGGCGGCCATCGATGAATACGTCGCCCTGGTTGTCGATCTGAACCCGCAGCGCTTTGGTGGATGCGGCGCTGGCTGAGGCCGCACCGGGGCGCTGAATGTCGATCTTCATGTCTTTGACGAAGGTCGTCGACACCATGAAGAAGATCAGCAGGATGAAGACCATGTCGATCAACGGCGCGATGTCGATTTCAGAAGCGGGGCTGGATTTTTGTCGGCGTCTCATGGCGAGGTCCTCAGCAAACTAAACTGTCGGCAAAGCGGGGGTGGGTGCGGCGTTGTCGTGGGGCGCGAATCGATGGCAAAGGATGTCTTTGATCTTCGCCAGTTCATCACCCAAGGCCACCTGGCGGCGCTCCAAAAGCTTGCCAGCGATCACACCGGGAACCGCCACCGACAAGCCCATTTGCGTGGTGAACAGCGCTTGGGAAATGCCACCGGCAATGCCGCCCGATTGCGAAAACAAGCTCATGTCTCCCAGGGAATTGAAGGTTTCAATCATCCCGATGACCGTGCCCAGCAGTCCGGCCAACGGGGCGGCGCCCACGATGGCTTTCACAAGCACGCGGCCCTGGTCCATCTCCTGGTCCAGATGCGCAAAGCCGTCGTCGAGAACGCGGCGCAGATCGCTGCGGCGGTGGGTGGCCAACGCCGCACCGATGGCGGCAGCTTGGTCAACGATGCCACGAGGCCGCCCACGCTCGCCTTTGACGTACGCATCCACCAAATGTCGCACGTCTCGATGACTGCCTCGGCGCAAGGTGTACATGCGCAGGCCCAGCGTGTACCACAGCACCATTGTGGCTGCAGCCAAAGGGCCCATGACGGCGATGCCGCCGCGGTGCAAGTAATCGAGCAGCAGCTCTATGAAGTTAAGTGGGGTCACGATGCGGGTGCGGCTTCGGCGCGCGATGGAGCTTTGGCGCCAGATTTCATGCTCATGGTGGAAATGCGCACGTCGCGCACTTTGACGCCATTGGCAACGTTGCCAATGCGCAGAGCGGCCTTTTCCATTTCGTTCTTGATCCGCTCAGCCCAGCCATTGAGCAGGTTGCCTAGAATCAAAGCCGGAATGGCGACGATCAGACCAAACTCAGTGGTGATCAGAGCTTCTGAGATGCCGCCCGACAGCAGTTTCGGGTTGCCGGTGCCGAACTCGGTGATGATGTCGAAGGTTGAGATCATACCGGTGACCGTACCCAACAAGCCCAACAGTGGGCCCACCGCGGCGGCCACCAAGATGATGGCGCCAAAGCGATCCAAAGTGGATTCTTCGCGCATGATGGCTTCAGAGATCGCGTCATCAAGTTGTTCTCGTGGGCGCCTGATGTTTTCAAGCGTGGTCCTCAGCACGCGGCCTGGCGCGTTGCGGGCTCGGGTGGCGAGGGTCAAAGCTTCGTCCATGTGACCGTGCTCCACCAAGGGTGCAACCTGCTCAACCAAGCGTTCGGTGTTGGTGGCTGAGCGAAACAGAATGATGGCGCGAGCGGCGGCCAACAAAATCACGAAGGCTCCTAAGACCAAAAGCACCCAGGCAATAACACCACCCGCTTGCGTGGTTTGCAGCCAGGTTTTGCCCTTCTTGGGGTCCACACCGTTTTCCAGCGAATCGTAAAGGAACAAGGGCAGGGGATTGGGGGGCGTTCCCGAAAGCAGGCTGCGTGCTGCAGCTTCTCCGTTGGAGGTGGGCCAAATCTTCAGCAGGCCTTCACCGGCGGGTGCCAAGGGGCCTGCGGCTTGTGGCGAAATGCCGAAGCTGGCGATGCGCCCCAATTGCAGCACGTCGCCCTCAATCTTGGCGCCATCGGTGCCGTAAAACGATCCTTTTACGGTGCGCACCTTCGAGTATTGCTGCAGCAGCTCCGTGGCCTTGGCAAACACGAAATCAACTTGAGCGATGCGGGCCTTCTCATCATTTTCAGCCGCCTCGGGCAGCTTGATGTCGCCCTTCTCCAGCCGGCTAGATGCCTGATTCAATGTGGCTTCAACGATGCTGGAGCCTTCCTCAAGCACATCCACCTTGCGTTCAGCATCGCTCAAACGCTGCGCCAATTGATCGGCCTGCACCGAAAGCGCAAGGCTTTGGTGCTGCAACCGCTCGATTTCTTGTTTGGCATCGCGCAGTTTGCCGGCCGATTCTTGCTCCATGCGGCCCAGGCGTTGCTGCAAGCTGTTCTTTTCGGCCTCCAGGAAAGCGAACTCTCGCTTATAGGCTTCTTCTAGGCTGCCACGTGCCTTGGCGGGCGCCGCTGCGGGCGCGGGTGCCGCTGCGGGCGCGGGTGCCGCTGCGGGCGCGGGTGCCGCCGGAGCCGCCGCTTGTTGAGCGCCTGCAGCGGGCACCATCAACAAAGACAACGCCAGCACGCTGACGGATGTGCGCGAGAAATTCATTGGTTCACTCCTTGAGCCAGGGCGAGGGGAACCTCGAAGTAGCCCACACGAATCTGCTTACTAAAGCTTTCAAACAGGTTCTCGATCAACGCTGCGTTCTTCGCGCCTTCCAAAGACTTGTAGCTCCAGTTGCCATTTTCCTGCGCAACGAAGCCGTATTCGCCTTGGCCGGTCTTGTAGTAAAGCGAAACCATGCCCAGCCGAACCACGTCGGCCAAGCGGTCTTTGCCATCAACAGATACGGTTTGGCGAAACACGCCGCTTTCCGAGGTGAGACGGAATTCGTCTTCCATAAACGCCCACAGACGTGCCAACGCGCGGTCAGGTGTGAGCAATCCCGATTTGTATTGCTCGCCAATCTTCTCAAGCTCGGCCAGTCGTTCAGCCTTGCGGAAGGGCAGGCTGGCTTCGACGTACGTACGAATTTGCGTGGTGGCCAGCTCAACCGAAGGACGCAGTTTCTGGTCTTGCTCGGTTTGTGCGTCGATAAGCCCTTTGCGTTCTACCACCGCCGCTTGGATCTTCTGCAGCCGGATCTTCTCACGCTGCAGCTCGGCCTCAAGCTCGGCCTTTTGCCGCGCGTACGACTTCAAGTCGTTTTGCAAGTCGCTTTGCTTGCTGGATAGATCGTGCGAAAGCGTTTCCACCTCGCTGCGAAGCTGCGCCAATTCTTGCGCCAGCTTTGTTACCTGGTCAGCCATTGTCGGCGAAGCCAAAACCACTAAGGCGGTGGCCGTGCAGATCCCCAGCCAGATACGCCGGGGTTTGTTTTGCTGTGTTCGCATTTCGTAAGTCGCTCCTGGTTCGCGCCCCAGACCTTCTGGACCCGCTAAACCTGCGGCTAACTGTAGGTAGCTGGATGAACGCTGCCGTGACATGAATGCAACAGCTCGGCGTCTGAAATGTCACAACTCTGTGTCAACGCGACGCGTGGTATGGGCGCTTGTGCCGCCTCCGGCGCCGGGCCGCCGATATGTGGTTGTGGATGCCCCCGAAAACGCCACCGCGTGGGCGCAACGGGCGCCCGCCCGCGTATTGGGCCCCGCGCCAGGAGGCTTAGCTAGCTTGCCGCAGACTTACGTTTAAAGGCAACAGCGCGTGAGGATGCTTTAAGGCGGCGCGCAGAAGGGTCTTTTCGCGAAGCTTGAGGCGCCACGAGGCGTGGTTCGAGATGCATTCCAACGGCTGCGGAGGCACGAACGAGCGAATCCAGCGTCACGCCGGGCTCGGATGGATCGAGTACCCGCAAGACAGCGGAGCGACTCGTTCCCATCCGGCGGGCCATTTCCGTATTGGAAATCTTCTTGCGCTGCATAGCCAGTCTCAGCTGCTCCGCGAAGATCCGCTTGCTTACACGTTCCCGCACTTCTTCCAACTCGCCGGTCTCTTCAAACAGCGAGTCTAAGGTCGAACCAATGTGTTTTTTTTTCATGATCAGCTCCCTTTCTGGCGCTTGCGGGCAAGAGCGAGATCCCCAGCCGGGTCTTCTGCGTTTTTTTCTGAAGGCCGTGTAGGAGCAGCATGGTGTCTCCCTCTATGCAGAACAGTACGCGGTATTCCTTTTTGTCGTAGCTCGTCCGAACCTCAAAAAGCCCAGCACCAAAGCCATCGACCAAAGGCTTACCCATGGGCCATCCCCATTGCACCAAACCTATATCTTCACCAATTTGCTTTCTGATCTCAGCTGGCAAGTCGAGCAGCCAAGCACGGACCGGTTCATTGCCGGCACCAGTGGCATAGAAGCGGCACGCCAGCTTGCTGCCTATTCTTGAACCCTTTCCCAATAGAGACACTGTACCATACTTGGTACAGCGACAACACGCATTGTCGCCGGTGGGAGCCTAGGGGTACGGAGCGTAAACCAATTCGTCATGCAACTTATTTTAAAATAAGTTAATATAAAAGGTGCAATGACTTCGCGCTGACCCGGCAAATCAGCGGCTACTGGGACAGTGAAGGCACGGAGCTAGACCTAGTACCGTTCCACAGAGGATTTGATCGTTTGCGCGTTCAAGGGCGGCAAGAGGTGTGATGGTAGGAGGATCTCGATGCTTCGTGCCTGCCTGGGCGCCCGCCTAATGAAACCCTTGCGCTCAAGTTCAACGACCATGTT
>JBBSJE010000037.1:0-36780 GCA_038257535.1 Polyangia bacterium | reverse complement strand
GTGTTGCGAAAGCCGCTGGCCGATTGCGCAGGCGCTGCCGCGCCCCCACCGGCCGGCATCGCCGACGCCGCCCCGCCCCCCGCAACGGGCGCCCCAGATGGAGCCGCCTGCATGCCCCCGGCCGCTGGCGCTGCCCCCCCCACACCCGATGGCGCCGCCCGCAATGCCGGGGCCCCGCCCCCGCCCCCGCCCCTGGCCGCCGAGGCCGCTCCGCCGCCGCTGCGCGGTGCTGGTGCCGCATAGCCTGGTCCTGGGCCGTAATACGACGGGCCCACGTTCACGCCCACATACACGCCAACTTGAGGCTCCGGCGCGTATCCAGGTGCATAGCCCGGCGGTGGCGCGCCATAGGCTTGCGCGGGCGTTGACGGCGTGGCTGCGGGCGCCGCGCGGCTGCCGATGCCTTGCACCACGTACATGTTTTGGCCCCGCTGCTCTGGGGGCAGCTGCACCTGGCGCGCAAGCTCCTGATCCGAGATGCGGTAGCGGTCTGAAAGGCAACCGCTGGTGGCCAACGAGACAGCCAAGGAAAACCCAAGCGCGCGGCCGGCAAATTGCCATCTAGGGGAATTTTTCGGAGAAGACATTTGTGGGATTTGGTTCATGGCGATAGCGCAACCCTTCGACGGCCGGCCTGTGGCGCATATTCTCCGAAACCCCGCAACCTGCAAGCTCAAACGACGATGATTGAAGATGCTCGCTTCACCCCTTGTGCTAGCCCCACTGCTGGCCCAATTCGCTTCCAGCATACCCGCGCCCTCGCTGCGTGTGGCCACTTTTAATGTGCAGGCGTTGTCTGCCAAAGACAGCGACGCCCGCTTCGAGCTGGTGGCCCGTCAGGTGGCGGAGGCAGAATTCCCGCCGCTGCTGGCGCTGCAGGAGGTCGCCGACAACGACGGCACGGACAACACCGGCGAAACCAAAGCCGAGCTCACGCTGTCACGCCTCATATTTGCGATCGCCCACGCGGGCGGTCCCCGGTATCAAGCGCTTTCGATAGACCCAACCGACAGCGCCGAAGGAGGCCCCCCGGGCGCGAACATACGCAACGCCGTTTTAACCACGCTGCCGTTTGTTCTTCGGCATGGATCCAGGGAAGATGTGCAGATCAGAAGAAGCCCCCTGGGGCCCAACCTTTCACCAAATCCCGCACGCTGGGGGCACAGCCTGCAAGCTTACGAAAACACGCGCCTGCCGTTGTTTGTGGAGCTTTTGTGGCACGATTTGCCTTTGATTCTGATCAACGTGCATTTGTCGGCAGGACCTGACCGGCAGAACAAACGCGCAGCACAGGCGCATGCCCTCAACCAATTCCTGCTGCCCATGCGACAGGCGTGGCCGCAAAGCCCGCTCATCGTGCTGGGCGACTTCAACACCAACCAAGACGAGCCGATAGCGGCCCCGTTCCAGCGTGTGGGCCTTCGCGACTCGGTGCCTGATGGCGCACCCACGCACCAGTCGGGCGCGCGTTTCGACCGCATTTTCGTTTCGCAGCCTTTGTTAACGAGCCGAGGACAAGTGCAGCCTTTTTCGGCGGCCTCGGACCACGCGCTGCTGTGGGTTGATCTAGAGACAACGCCCGCATCGCACGCGGAGGCGCTCACGGGCGGCTGCCAGTTGGCGCCCCGCACCCCGCGCGCGGCGCTCGCAACCGTGGCCCTTGGATGTCTTTGGTTTTTGGTCCATTGTAGACGCAGCCGAAAGGACCCAGCTTCATGAAGGCAGCGCTTGGTGTGATTCTGATTTTTGCGTGCGGCATTGTGGCCGTCGCGTGTGACGGCAGCAACAAAAGCACGGGAGACACGGGGGGCTCGGGCGATGCCGGAACAACGTCCACAACCTTAGATCCCAAACGACCCGCGAAAGAACAATGCCAAGTGCTCAGCAACACCATTTGCGCCCGCGAAGCCGCCTGCTTGATGCGGCCTGCGAATGTGGCTTGTGGTTTTGATCTCACTGCGGGAGGCGTTTGTAATCGCGTCAGCGCGGTGCAGGACAACATTGCCGCATGCCACGGCGATGTACGCAGCGTCAGCTGCGCGTCGCTTTTTCCCGAGCAAGAGTTCGACCTTCCCAACTCTTGTATAGGCGTGTTCGAGTTTGCGAAAACCCCCGGCGAAATGCAGTGTGAAGCTCTGATTCGGGCCACCTGCGAGCGCCTTGTCCCTTGCAGAGACGAGCCGCCTTCAGCCCAGGAACTGCCTGAAGCGATCGATGTGTGCACAGCTTTCCTCGTTTCCGATTTCGAGTGCTTCGCGGTCACGGGCGTTGCCGCCAGCTATGCCGCTTGCCTGGCGCAAACGCAGGCTGTGACCTGCGAGCAGCTCAACTCTGAGGATGCAACGCAGAGCACGCGGGCTGAGTGCACGGGGGTGCTGTTGTACTAGGCTAAGCGGCAGCGGCCGCGCGCACCGTCAAGCCCAGCTCTTGCCGCAAGGCCAGGTGCGACTCGCTCAGCGCGAATCGAAACAGTTCGGCCAGCGGTCCCACTTGGGTTGCGTGTTGGCGCAACTCCTCAACCGTCACCTCTTGGGGCGCTTTGCCCAACGTGCGGCCTAGCAACGCTCGCGCGGCGGTGGCAAGATCGCCACACGCCACCAGCCCCGCTCTGTTGCCCGTTTCTTCCACCACGTCCCGCCAGCGCGCCGACGAAAACGGTTCGTCGCCCATCTGCGCAAACAACTCCCCAAGCCGTTTGGCCACTCTGTAGGGCAGGGCCTTTTTCAAACGCGCCGCCGCATCGGCCGCGCTGTCGTTGCCCCTGCGGCGCGCGTGCCGGGGATGAAAAGCTTTCAAGACGCTGCCAAACAAGTGTGAAAACGCGCGCGGTTTAATGGTGGCGCCCAAGATATTTTCGGGTCGTGTGAGTTCCAGCGATCGCCCAATCCAAAACCGCATCTGCGCCGGATCGCCCTCGGTGGCGAACGATGAGGGAATCACAACGCTTGGGGGTCGCGTCAGCGCGATCTCCATGCCATGCACCTTGGGATCCCATGCCACGTACAAGCTGGGTTTTTGGTTGTCCAAAGCTTTGGAAACCTCAGCGAAGATCTTCGCCACGTCCTGTTCCGACAAAGGCGAGATTTTGTCTTCAGCTGAAACACCCAACTCTTCAAGACTGGGGCCATCAAGTTCTAGCCCACCCTCCCAAATTGTGGAGAAAACTTCGGCCATCGCCGCCGCATCGGGGTGCAGCAGATGCTGGCGCCGCACCCCCTCAAGCAGCACGCCTTCGTAAGGTTCGTCAGGCTTCAAGTTTCTTGAAGGGTGAGCCAGCAAGAAGCGTTGATCTTCGGGGGTGTCCAGGCCCAGCACGCTCATCACTTCGTACACGCAGCGGGCGGCATCGACTTTTCCTTCCGACACATACGCCTCAGCCACCGTGCGCAGGGATTCAACGCGGGTGGGGTTCGCCAAGGCCAAAGCACGATGGTTCGCCAGGGCGGCCCCATCGTCATTGGCAGCGTACAAATCAATGAGCGCTTCACGCGAAGGCACATGGCGTGGGTCAATCTGCAACGCTTGCTCAAAGGCTAGCCCCGCCGTTTCGTTCGAAGATGCCAGGCGCAAACGGCCCAACCGGTTCCACAGGCCTACGCGGCGGCCGCGCGCTTGCGGTTTTGATCCCGGTGGCGGCAACGCCGGCATGATGCGCTCAAGCCGGAACAAACACGCTTCCGGTGTGCCCAGCCTCTCGTGGACATCAACAAGCGCGGCCAGCGCCACCTCGTCGCTGGCGTCGTCGTCTAAACATTCTGCCAACAGCTCGGACGCGCGCGCGAATTGCTTGTGCTTCACCAATGTGGCAGCGGCCTCGCGCCTGCGTTTGGCCCGTTGCTTGGGATCCGCTTCCAGACCAATCAAACGCGCCGAGGTCTCCGCAGCCTCCGCGACAACGCCTGCCGCGATCTGCAGCGCCAAAGCCTTGTCGAACAGAGGCACCTGCGCCGCCGTGGGGGCTTGCACAAGCAACACGGCCTGCTCAAACGCCCAGCGCGCTTGTTCAAGGTTGCCCTTTTGTTGGTACAGATCTCCCAACTGTTCAAGCAAGGGCACCTTCTCAGAACGTTCTACCGATTCGGACGGCAAGTGCCGTAGGTGCTCGGCTGCCGCATCCAGGCCACCAGAGCTGATTTCCAACGCAGCCAACGACAACCGGGCTCGGCCGTCGGTGGGCGCGTAGGTCAGGGCGCGGGCAAACAGCTCGCGCGCTTTGTGGGGCTGCTTAAGCTTCAGGCTGCTTTCACCTGCCATGGCCAAGGCCGCCCCTACGTCATGCGCATGTGCCGCGGCATCGGGATGCACATCCACCGTTTCGAGGTGGGCCAGAGCTTCGCGCCACTTACGAACTTGGAAGCGATTGCGCCCCAAAGCGATCTTCACGCGCAAGCGGCCTGGGTCTTTCTTGTCGGCCTCCTGCAGCTGACGGTAACCATCTTCCGGGCGTCCCAGCTTTTCGTAAACCTCGGCCAGGCGCGACAGCAGCGGCTCCGCAGCCTCAGGGTTGTTTTTCAAACGTCGCAAGGCCTGCATCAGCCGTCGTTCAGCCTGATCCCATTGCTGCTCTTGGTAGTGAAGATTGGCCAACGCCACAAGTGCCGCTTGGTGATCGGGGGCGATATCGACAGCCTCTTCCAAAAACGCCGCGGCCACTGCCGCGCCACCGGCGTTTTGCATCACGATGCGCCCCAGATCGGTCAGCGCCTCTGCGCGTGCCAAAGGCTCGTCTGCGTGTTCCAGGAAGTCGCGAAGTATCTCTTGGGCCTTGTCAGCGTCGCCCTCTTCGCAGAGCAGCGAAGCCAAGGCGCGCACCGCCTCGGTGTTGTCGGGTGACAGTCTTAGCGCGCGTTCGAACAACACCCGCGCCGCCGTGCGGTTGCGGAGCTGATCGCGCTGCACCCGTCCGGCTTCAATCAGAGACAGCGCCGCTTCGGGCACCTCGCCAAGCGCTTCCGCTTCTTCGGCACGCGATTCGGCAAAGGCTGAAAAATCACCCCGCTTCAAATGCAGACGCGCCAACATGCTCAAAGTCTCTGCATGTTTTGGTTGCAGGGCCCGCGCCGCTTCCAGCGATTGCAACGCCCCGTCAGCATCGTTCATGTCTTCTAGGCGCACCCGCGCAAGCTCAAGGTGCAACCCCACGACTCGCGTGGAATCGGTGTCGGTTAGATGCTCGATGCGCTGGGACAGCAGCCGCGCGGCTTCGTGCCCCAAGCCCGCACGTCGTAAATTCCGCAGCAAGGAGCCGGCAATCTCGTCATCATCTAGCATCTGCGATCCCAGGCCCCGCAAGTTCGCTGCGGCGGCGTCGGGATTGCCAAGGCGCTCTTCAAGCACGCGTGCCCGGCGTTTGACAAGTTGAAGCTTTTCGTGGGGCGCGCAAAGCGCGATGCGACGTTCAAGCACCGCCGCAAGCTCTTCGTAGCGGCCCAAAGCCTCGTACAAACGATCCAGCGCCGCCAAAGCGTCAAGGTCCTCCGGATGATCAGCAGCCAAGGCCGCGTACGCATCGGCTGCCTTCGCCGGCGACGCCAATTCTTTTTCGTAAATGCGGGCCAGGCCCAAAGCCAGCGTTTTGCGCGCTTCGGGCTGAGATTCAAGGTCCAAGCTTCGTTGCGTTGATTGAGCGGCTTTGCTCCAAAGGTCAACGCGACCGTAAAGCCGGGTGATGTCATCAAGCACTTGCCTTAGCTCAGCCAAACGATCGGTTTCGTCTGGGCCCGCTGGCTCGTCATCAAAAGTGGCCAAATAATGTTCAAGCGTGTCGATGGCTTCGTACGGCCTGTCAAGCCGCTGATCGTACAGCAACGCCAGCTCAATGGCTTTGGCCCGCAAGTGCGCAGCGCCCAGATCATCTTCGGCGCGACGACGTTCAAGCAATCCGGCCAAGTCGGCCCAACGCATTTCGCTGCGGTAAATGTCCTCAAGCTGATCGAGCGCTTTGCGATCAACCGACCGCAAGTTCACAATCGCCAGATAGCGCTCTTCGGCCTTGCCGCGTTGGCCAAGCCGTTCGTAGAACCCCGCCACGTCGTGATGAAGCGATACGGCTTCGTCGGTGGACATTGACGAATCAATCACGCCCAGGAATGTGTCGCACAAGCGATCCCAATCCGAACGCTCTTCCGCCAGCCGTTCTAGCTCTGCGCGAACAGTGGCATCGAAAGGATCCAAACGAAACGCCTTTTCAAGCGCATCAAAGGCCTTGGTTGCATCGTGCGCGCCTTTTTCCCAAATGGCGGCAATCTTGAGCAAATGGCTACGACGGGTGGCGTTGTCCAGCGCGGGAAGCAAAGCGTAGGCATTGGCAAACTCCGCCCACGCCGACTCGAACGCTTGCTTTGCGGTGGGCGATGGTGGCGGTGGCGGTGGCGCCTTGGCAACCGGCACTGGCGGTGCGCCTTTGCGTGTGGCGGGGCCATCAACCTCCTCGGCGTCATCCAGCGTCAACGTATCCGTGACGTCGTCGATGATGACGAGCTCGGCTTGCGCGCCCACCTCCGGTGAACCGAACGCCAAATGCAGGGTGGCGTCAGGGTTTGAGCTGCTGCGCCCCACCGCTTGCACAACCAACTCGGGCACATTGTGAGCCTGAGATGTGGGGCTTTCATCAAAGCGACCGATCAAGTCCGCCAGCCGCCACAGGTGGCCAACGATCTCGTCGTCCTGGGGCGCAAGCCGAAACGCGTTTAGGTACGCTCGGAAGGCCCGTACCCTGTCTTTGACCCGCTCTTCCACCAGTGCCGCCGCCTGCTTTGCCAGCGTTACCTTGTGTTCGGAATCACTGGCCCGCGCAAACAGCTGACCATAAACCTTCAAAGCGTCTTCCCATCGGCCCGTGCGCGCCGCCAACCGCAGGATGGCATCACGCGCCACCTGATCAGCCTGGTCAAGACCAAATCGGCGCAGCCATTCGTCCATCGCCGCCGAAGGGTTGTTTAACCTTTCTTCGAAAACATGGGCACGGCGCTGCAGCAGGTCGGCCCGCGCTGGCAGCGAAGGCCGTCCGCGGGCCACGCGCATGTACACGTCAAGCAAGGCCTGCCAATCGCCCACCACCTCGGACAACCGTTCAATCTGCGGCAGCAGCGTTTCGCCATCGGGTTCGGCCGACAAGGCGTCTTGCAACACGGTGAAAGCGCGGGCGGGGTTGCCCACACGCTCTTCGTAAATTTGGGCAATTCCTTGCGCCACGAGCACCTGCTCTTGCGGGGTGCCAGCGCGGGCCCGTGCGGCCTCATGCACGCGAATCAAATCGTCCCAAAGCGCGTGGGTTTCAGCCAGCAGTTCCAACCGCTTCCACGTGTCATCATCGGCCGCCTCTGCGTGCGCCCGCGCCACCCACGCGAAAGCCTTGCGCGGATTCGATAAGCCGCCCTCCCAGGCATCGGCAATGTCGAACATCAGATGGCGCCGCTCCTGCAGGCCCTCAGTGAGGCCCAATAGCTTTTCGTTGGTGGCCACCAAACGTTCGGCTTCGCCAGCCATCGCATAAAGGCCAGCCAACGCCTCCAAGGCGGGCCGGTGTTCGGGCGTCATGCCCAACACGCGCTCAAACGCCGCAATGGACTTGTCGGGATCGCCCAGACGATCGCGATGGATCTCGGCGATCTGCATCGCGGTTGCGATCCGAGCTTGCGGATCCTCTTGCAGCAGCATTTGCCGCTCGGCCACGCCCGCCACCTTCTGCCAATCGTCCTGGGCTTCGGCCAAACGCCGCAGGCGTGCGAACGCCTCGTCATTGCGGGGATCCAAGCCATCAACGATCTGATCCAGAACTTCAATGGCTTCCGCTGGGTTTTGCAGCTCATGCTCCAAAACGTGGGCACGCTCCAGCGCCAAGGCCACGCCCGCCTCGGGCTCTTGCAAAGAGGCGACGCGCACGCCCAAAACATCGGCGAGTTTGCGGTGATCGCCGCGCTGGCGGTAAAGCTCACACAAGCTTGCCAAAGCTTCGGCGTCATCGGGAACTTGGGTTTGCAAAGCCTCCCATGCGGCGAGCGCTCGATCAGGATCGGCCAGCGGGCCTGCCGCCAAATGTGCCAAGCGGCGCCGGGCCGCGACCTGGGCCACTGGGTCATCCACCGCGCGCTCCACTTGCAGCTGCAGCACACGTGCAAGTTCGGCCGGGCGTTGCAACTCGTCGTAAAGCGTGGTTAAGGCATCCAGGGCACCGGGATCGCTCGGCTCAAGCGCCAACACCTGTTCCCACAAGGGCGCGGCCTGTTCGGGTTGTTCCAGATCCTTTTGATACAATCCCGCGGCCCGGGACAACAAAGTGCCTTGGTCGCTTTGTGGTAGGTACGAAGCGTGATCGATAAGCACCTGCGCCAAAGCAGGCAAATCGCCCGTGGCTTCGAGCATAACCTCAAGCCTCAAGAACGATTCGCGATCGCCAGGTAGAAGTTGCAAAATTGAGCGGGCCGCCTGCGCGGCATCGGCCGGACGCTCTAAATGATCGCTATAGAGCAGGCCCAGCTTGCGCAGCCAAGCCACCCGCTCCGATTGTGGAGCGTGATGAAGGTGCACGGCGATGACTTCGGCCAAGTCGGCCCATTTTTGTTCAGCCTCAAGCACCTCAACCACAGCGCGAAACGCCGCGGCATCGCTGGGATCGGCAGCCAGAATGCGCCGGTACGTCTCAACCGCTTTTTCGGAGGCCGCCAGCTTATCTAGGTACACTTTCGCCAAGCGACGCCACACTTCAATACGTCGCGCGTCGTCAGACGCCGCCGCAGCCTCACGGCTCAAAACGTCGGCCAAGCCATCCCAACGTTTGTCTTTAAGCAGCAGGCGCTTTTGCGTTTCGCGCGCCTGCTCAACATTCACGCCCATGGCCTCAAGCTTGTTCCAGGCGGAAAGAGCACGCGAGGTGTCGTTGAGATTGCGTTCCGCCACGCCGGCCACTTCTTCGAGCCACGCCGCGGCCTTCGGGCTTGGGCCTGCAGCGTTCGCGCTGTCGGCAGCGAACTCAAGCAGATCGGCCAAGGCATTGAAGTCACCTCGGCGCCGGAAATGATCGCCGTAGTCTTTGAGAGCGCCGTCATCCTGAGGTTCGAGCTGCAAGATGGCGTGCAGGTACACGGCGGCTTGATCTGCGTCGCCCAAGCGATCGCGATAAAGCGTGGCCAATTCCCTCAGCAAAGGAAGCCTTTGAGCAAAATCAGACACCACCGCCAATTGCCGCTCGCGCAGTTCGGCGAGCTTGGCGTAGTTTTTGCGGCCGCCATACAGACTGACGAGATGCGAAGAGGCGGCACCACCGGGGGCCTCAAGCAGAACTAGCTCTTCGTAGCAGCGAAGCGCTTCGGCCTCGTCTTTCAGTTCGTCTTGCGCCAGTTTCGCTCGTTTGTGTAACCAAGCGATCTTGTGATTCTCGTCAGGTGATTCGGCGGTGCGTTCGCGGTAATAGCGATCCAGGTCCTTCAAGCGGCCGGATTGCCGCAAGATCTTTTCCATGAAGGCAGACGCGTCGTTGTGCCCGGGCTGAACAGACAGGGCTTTTCGCGCGAGCGATATCGCACCCTCAAGATCGCCCGCCTCGTGGCGCCGGCGCGCCAGTTGATAAAGCGAATTGGCCGCACGGTCCTTTCCGTCAGGCGCTGACGACGACGGATGCGCCAAAATGGTCGCTTGCAATTCAAGCATGCGCTCGTCGTTGGGTCGCTGGCGCAAAGCCTCGTTGAGCCGGTCGGCGGCGGTTTGCATGTCCTGATCTTTTTCAACCAGCAGCTTGGCGCATGCGAACAGGAGGTCGGCGCGACGCTTGGGATCCCCCGTTGCAGCCACTTCCAGATCGTAAAGCCGCAAGACCCGCGACCAATCACCCAAGGCTTTGTGGATTTTCCGCGCAGAAACCACCACTTTGAGCGCTTCCGGCGTGACATCTTGGCCACGTTGGGGCCCCTGCAAGGACTTCTCCAGCCGCTCAATGTGCCGGGTAAACAGCTGCGCCATCTCGGCGTCCAAATTGGCCCGTCGGTGCGCATCGCCGCTCTCCACCACCGCGGCGGCGGCCATTTCCAGCATGGTCAAATAATCGCTGGTGCGCCCTTGATCGCGGTAAAGCAGCTTCAAGCGTTCGGCAGCTTTCAGGTGGCTGGCTTTGCGCTCAAGCGCGTACTGGAGCACGGTTTCGCCACCTTGGGGGTCGGCCAGCTGCTCAAGCCGAAGCTCCGCCGCCAAGTAATATAGTTCGGCCGCCTCGTCGTCATCCGTGGCGGATTGGGCACGTGATTCATACAGCGTGACCAGCTTGTCGAACCGCTGCTTCTCGCGATACGCCTTGCGTAGCGCCAAGAAAGCTGGCTGGTGCGACGGATCGTCTGAAAATGCCTGCTCGAATTCGCGGACCGTCGGCATGTCGCTTTTCCGGTTTCCTTCTGCCTGCCTACGCCAAGCGGCGTTTCACTGCCAAGGTGGTGGGTCAGGTTAACACCGACAAGGCGGTTCGGAAAAGCTTTTAACGCTCCGCAAGGCCGGCCAAAGCGCACGCCCAGCCACATACACACATGTGTAGAAAGCGGGGACACATCGGTTTTGGGGCCAAAAGCGTCAGCGAGGCGCAAGCAAGCGAAACGACGCCAAGGGCGCGCTTTGGCGCGACATATCGGTGGCTTTCGTAGTGACCCAATACTTGCTGAGCATGTTGGCCCTCTCCCAAGCGGGAACAGATTTGCGATCGGATAGGTAGGCCAAAAAGTTCTTGGTCACCTCGGAAAAGTGCGCCTCATGGCCCGTTCGCAAAGCCGCCGGAATGTCGATGCGAAACGCTTTGCCTTCGCGTTTGACGGTAATGCCAGGAAAGTTTGCTGCCAAGGCCGCCACGCGGCTTTGCAACGCCTGCTCAAGTGCCAAGCGATCTTTTGGTTGTCGCGGCACCACATAAAGTTCAGGCGCATACTTCTGGCGGGAGCCCTGACGCACCTCTATAGAAGCGCGGGTGCCCCGATAAACGGCGTAATGCCAATCGCCTGCGCCGGGTTTGGCCTGCCAAGACCACATTGATGCCAACTTCACGAAGGTGTCCCGCAATTTGTAGGTGGCTTGCGTGTTGGCAAAAACCTTCAAGACCGCTTGTTGTACGTCTTGCGCAAGAAAATCGGGAAACCCGTCCGACGTGCCGGTAACGCTTTGAAATTGTTTCAGGCTGATGGACGTGGGCCAGCGACTTGCCGAAACCACAGTTAGGTCTTTCTGAGGGCTCAAAGTTTGTTCGGGTGCCAAAGTCCACTGCACCAAATCAACCAGGTGCGTGCCGGTGTCGGCCATACCCTCGCCCTGTTGCCGGCTGTCGAAGAACCAGGCAGGGCGAATGTTCGGACGGCCCGCCACGCTCTTCATGAAGTGGTGCACGTTTTCGACATAAACGCCTGGAGATTCGGCGGTGCCCGGCTCGATGCTTCCAAACACGTCGGGAGAATTGACCAGCGCGCGCTGCAAAGCGTTCGTGGCCTCAAACCGTTCAGTCATGATGTCGTAGGCCACCAGTCCCGCTTTGTCGGCCTTGGCCAAAACCCGGACAAGCTTGGGAAAGTCTTCTGATTCGATGATCCAGGGCTTATCCACCAGCACGTTCAAGCCCGCATCCACCGCGGCTTCAATCAGATCAATCTTGCCTGCGTTGCGTCCCGATATCACCACCACATTTCCGGGCTTCTCCTTGCGAAACCGCTCCAGGTACTGATCGGTGGCGTGGACCTCGAGCTGCCATTGTGTTGGCGCTTCGGCCCGCTTGTTGAAGCCAATCACGCGCTTGAGATGCTCGGTGAGATCGGAGCCCAGGGGCGCGTAGACATGGACGACAGGACTCACATTGGGCAGCGTTTGTTTCTGCACCAAAGCGGCATGGAAATGGCCGGGCGCCAGCGTGATAAACTGCACATCTTTGGCGTGGGCTTGGCGCATCTGCCCCGAATCGCTAAGGGTGAATGGCACCGCAAACAAGGCGGCCAAAGCGGTGCGCTTGAACCTTGCACAGCGGCAGAAAACGTTTACAGAATGCATCTGTAACAACTTAGCGAATGCCGTGGATCGCCTCCAGCTTTATTTCCTCGCGGCCACGAGGCGTTGGCCAAAAGCCGTCTTCACACAGAATCTAAGTCGGCCCAGTCTTTTCGCGCGATGATCGCTTCGAGGCTCTTGGCCTCGGCGCTGCCTTGCGGTGGCGCGTAGTTGTATTCCCAGGTTACTTCGGGGGGCAGCGACATCAAGATGGATTCCACCCGCCCGTCGGTGCGCAGCCCAAACACCGTGCCCCGGTCATAAACCAAATTGAATTCTACGTAGCGGCCGCGCCGATGCAGCTGCCAACGCCGCTCTAGATCACCATACGGCGTTTCCTTGCGCCTTTGCACAATGGGCGCGTAAGCCGCCACAAGGGCATCGCCCACGCCGCGCACAAACTCAAAAGTTTTCTCAGCCGAATCCTCAAAGGCGGCGTGCCCTGCCGCCGCCTCACGCGCGGTGGTTTCCGCGCCTGCGCCTAGATAATCGAAAAACACGCCGCCAATGCCGCGCGGTTCATTGCGGTGGGCGATGTAGAAGTAGCGGTCACACCATTTCTTGAAACGATCATAGGTGCCTGGGGCGCAAGCGTCGCAGGCTTGCTTGAGCGTGCGATGAAAGTGCACAGCGTCCTCGGGATTCACGTAATAGGGCGTCAAATCGGCGCCGCCGCCAAACCATCCCGTAGCGCCGCGTTCTATGCGACGGAAATTCGCGTGCACGGTGGGCACATGCGGATTGCGGGGGTGAACCACCAGCGAAATGCCTGTGGCGCGAAACTTTGGCCCATCGCCGGGCAGAGCCCCCGAAAAATCCGGGCGAAGCTCGCCGTGAACATCGGAGAAGTTTACCCCCGCTTTCTCGAACACGGCGCCGCCGGTTAACACGCGGCTGCGCCCGCCCCCTCCGCCTTCGCGCTGCCAGGTGTCTTCACGGAAGCTACCTCCATCAAGCGCGGCCAAAGCGTCGCAAATGCGATCCTGCAGGGTTTGAAAGTACGTGGTGGCCGATTCCATCAAGCTCATGCCGCCCACCTAGATTGGCCAAAGAGCCCCTTAAGAAGCCCCTTAGGACCGTGATCGATTGCTGCCGCCGGAGATAACATCCAAAGCCACGTTTACACTGTCAGAGTCGGCTCCCGCTAGAGGATTCTTCGGTGGCGCGGCCGCGCCGCCCCTGAGCCTGGCCATTCGCGACGCCACATCCGAATGGGCGGGATCTCGGCGAATCACCTTTTCGAAGAAGTAAAGCGCCTCCTTGCCGTCACCCAGCGCCTCAAACACGCGGCCCAGCTGGAAATAGATTTGCGTGGTTTCTCTGTCGGTGATGTTGGAGCGGTTCAACGCCTTTTTGTAGTGAATGACAGCGTCGGACAAATGCCCCTTCGCCTCAAAACATTCGCCGATCATCGCCAGCGCGTAGATCTCACGCTGCGGATCTTGTGCAAGCAAACGGAACTCTTTGATCGCGGCGTCTAACAGTCCCATGTCTTTGTAGGCGATGCCTAAGTCAGCGTGAGTGCCGGGATCCGCCTGTCCGCCCTTGGCCACCACGGCCCGAGGATTGGGCTCAGGGGTTGTTGACATTGGGGTTCCCTGCGCCGGAGATTGCGGAACCGAACCTTGTTCCAGGCTTCGCAATCGTGCAAACCGCTCTGACACCGCGGGGTGGCGCGGGTAGCGGGTCACCAAGTCTTCCAGCAGGCTCTGCGCTTCGTCGGCAAGCCCTTCGTCCAAAAAGAAGTCAACCTGCTCGATGTCGGCCGTTAACGCGGCCTGAGAAAACCCCTCGGCTGACGTGCGTTCAACCCGATCAAACTCGTCAAAGGTTCCCGGCAGCGTCATCTCTGTTGTGGGAGGCGCCCACTCATTGGGGTCTTCGGCGGGTGCCTTGTAGGCGGCGGGTTTGTCGTTTCGTGCGCTGGCCTGGCTTGCCAGATCACTCAGCGACACAACATTCAAAGCGGGGGACGCCGGCTCGTCGTCAAGCGGCTGCAGATCGTCGTCGTCAAGCACCTCGGCTTCAAGCGCCTCGAAATCAAGCACCTCGCCCGAGGTCTCTGTAGACGACATGGTGAACTCGGGAAGCTGCCCCGTCTCTGTTGTGCCGTCAGCGGGTTCGCCCGCGGGGCGCGTGGCCGCAGCCTGCTTCATGTACACTTGCGCGCGGGCCGGATCTGAAAAGCGAAACTGCTCGCCCAGCAGCGCGTATTGTGTGGCCGCTTCGCGTGAGCGGCCCAATTGCACCAGCACAAAGGCCATGCGCTCGCGGGCCCCCACGTGCTCGGGCGCAACGTCGAAGACTTTGCGAACGTGCTCAACCGCCCGATCCAGGAGGTTGTATTTGATGAACAGATCAGCCTCAGACAGCAACCGCTCAACCTCAGCGCCCCCGGTGGGATTGTGGAGCGGCGAAAACGTGGGGCCCTGCGCCGTTGACAGCTCTGACGAACTGGTAACGGCGGACATCGTGGCGCTTGATTCCTTGGGCAAGAGAAACTGTGGAATCGCCATCTCGCTAAACGTAATGGCGGCGCCAGGCTCAGCCTTCATTACGGGGCGGATCGCTTTCGCCGCGCTCTTTTGTGCCTTTTGACACTCCTGCTTGGCTTCTTCGTCGGAGGGATCTAAGGCCAAAGCGCGCGCAAATGCGGCAAGGCTTTCGGCCGAGCGTCCGGCCTCCTTGTGAATGCGACCCATCTCTTTAGTCACAGACACAGTCTTGGCCACTTGGCCCAATTGCTCGAATGCCTTCGCCAAAAGGGCCAAGGTTTCAAGATCGCGAGGGTCTGCGTTGAAGCAAGGCTGCAACTTTGACAACGCAAAACGCGCGTTGCCCCGATCGATGTAACCAGCGGCCACTTCTTTGGCAAATGGGATGTCTGAAGGTGCATGCGTTAACAGGCGCTCGGCAACCCGCAAAAACTCATCGGTACGCCCTTGCGCCTTCAGCTGCTCAGCCGCCAATCTGAAGGATTCGACCGCTTCGTCCCTCAGGCCCGCTTGCGAAGCGGCTTCGGCCAACTTGATCCGCGCCAGCACATGGTCTGGATTGAGATCCACGATCCGCCGCATGGCGCCCATCGCTTCGGAGACTTTGCCCAGTTTTTGATAAACCGCGGCTGCCATCTCGTACTGTTGCATGGCGTCCGAGAGCAAACCCAGCTGGCGGAACAGATCGGCAAGTTTAAAGTGCGCGTCGACAAAGCCCGGCGTGAGCTTCAACAGATTCTTGTAAACCGCGACGGCGCGCTGGAAGAAGCCTTGGTCGGTGTAGATTTCCGCAGTTTTCAGATAAACATCACGCGCTTCTTCTTTGCGCCCGCGCTTGACCAACAGTTCGGCCACCTTCAGCCAAACCCGCGTGTCCTTAGCATCCTCTTCGGCCGCCTTTTGGTAATCGGCCAAAGCCTTGTCCAGGCTCCCTCGTTCGAGGTGCTTTTGCGCCGATGCGAGGAATTTGTCCTTTTTACTCACGGCGTGTGCAGGTCTTTCAGAAACCGAACTTTCTACAGTCTTACCGTGAACTTACGGCGTGTAAAGCGAACAGGTGTTGCCGGGGAGCAAAGCCTGCTTTTTCAACCTTCGTCCGTTCCGTGCCGCGACTTAACCGAGGATGCGGTGTGCATGTGCTGGCCAAGGCAATTTGGGCCACCAAGACGCTGCGCGGGGCCAGTTACATGCGTTCGAGAAAATGGGTGTCGATACGTCCCGCAATGAAATCGGGATGGGCGATCAGTCGCTTATAAAAAGGAATGTTGGTTTTGCACCCTTCAAGCTCAAACTCCCCCAAAGCCCGCCCCAACCGATCAATGGCCAATGCGCGTGTGTCAGCGCGCACGATGAGCTTGGCAAGAAGTGAGTCATAGTACGACGGAACCCGATATCCTTGGTAGATGTGGGTGTCTATCCGCACGCCCAGCCCGCCGGGCATGCGAAGGCCCGTGATTAGCCCCGGCGAGGGTGCAAAGGTCACAGGATCTTCGGCGTTGATGCGCAGCTCAATTGAGTGACCTCGCGGCTTCAGCGTGGGGCGCTTGCGCAGGGGTTGACCCGCCGCCAATTCAATCTGCTCCCGCACAAGGTCAATCCCAAAGACCTCCTCGGTTACGGTGTGCTCCACCTGAATGCGGGTGTTCATCTCCATGAAGTAGTAGCTTCCATCTTCATCGAGCAGGAACTCAAGCGTGCCTACGGTCTTGTATTTCAGAGCCAAGGTGGCTTTTTGAGCCACGGCCAGCAGTTGCTGCCGTTGCTTGTCGGTCAAGGCCACCGACGGCGCTTCTTCCACAAGCTTTTGATGTCGGCGCTGGATGGAACACTCACGCTCCCCCAGCGCCAAGGCGTTTTCGCCATCTCCCAACACCTGAACTTCTATGTGCCGGGGCTTGCCAACGTAGCGCTCGATGTAGACGGCAGGATTTGAGAACCCTGCCTGCGCCTCTGACCGCGCCGACGCCAATTGCGAGGGCAACTGTTTGCGGTCTTTTACAATCTTCATACCGCGGCCACCGCCACCACCCACCGCTTTGATGATTACGGGCAGGCCTATGCGATCCACCGCTTCTTCGGCCTCGTCATCGGTCTGCAAGATGCCGGTGCCCGGCAGCACGGGCACCCCCGCTGCCGTCATGGTGTTTCGGGCCTGAACCTTGTCGCCCATCATGCGAATGACAGACGCTTGCGGGCCAATGAAGCTGAGCCCGCACTTGCCCACCACTTCGGCGAACTCGGCGTTCTCCGACATAAAGCCATAGCCCGGATGAATGGCGTCGGCGTGCGTGACCTCGGCGGCGCTGATCAGGGCTGGAATGGAATTGTAGCTTTGCCGCGCGGGCGGCGGGCCGATGCAGACCTTCTCATCGGCTTGCAGCACGTGCATGGCATCGGCATCGGCTGTGGAATGCACGGCCACAGTTTTGATGCCCATCTCCCGACAGGCGCGGATCACCCGAAGGGCGATCTCGCCGCGGTTCGCGATAAGAACCTTTTTGAACACAGGGATTTCCCGGCCGACTAAAGCTTTTCGAGGCGGAAAAGGGTCTGGCCGTATTCTACATGGCCGCCATTTTTCACAAGCACCTCGATCAATTTGCCATCGGCCTCGGCCTCGATCTCATTCATGAGCTTCATGGCCTCCACAATGCAAACCACTTGCCCTTTGCGTACGGTTTGCCCCACTTCGGCAAATGGCGGTGACTCGGGGTTGGCCGCGCGATAGAAGGTGCCCACAAACGGGGAGGTGATGGCGATCGCATCCTCGCTGGCCTTGGAGGCTTCAGCGACGGGCGCTGGCGCGTGAGACACAGGCGGCACCAAGCTCAAAGACGCCGGGCTGGCGGCGGCCGGGGCCGGGTAGCCTCCTCGGGGTCCAGCCGCTGGCACACGCGTGATGCAAATGCCACCATCGGGCTGAAGCTCAATCGACTCCAGATCGTATTCATTGGCAATGCGGGCCAAATCCCGCAGCAGTTTCAAGTCGAAACCACCTGGTGTGGGGGTGGGCGCCGCGGGTGTACGGGCGGTGGCGGTGGAAACGGACCGCTTGGTTGCAGCCCCTTTGCGCTTCGTCATCGCGTCTGGAATCCTTTCTTGATCAGCTCTATAGCGGCTTGCATACCCAACTTGTAGCTCATAGCCCCGAATCCCGCTATCTGCCCCACCGAAACCGCCGTGAGCAGCGAACGATGCCTGAAATCTTCCCGCTTGGCCAGATTCGAAAGGTGAACTTCGATCACGGGCAACCCCACAGCGGCAAGCGCGTCCCGCAGGGCCACGCTTGTGTGGGTGAATCCGCCGGCGTTGATCACGATTGCGGCCGCGTTTTGCTGTGCCTGTTGCACCAGATCGATAAGCACGCCCTCGTGGTTCGATTGATGAGCCACAACCTCAATGCCCGCCGCTTGGCCTTGGGCCGCCAGGGCTGCGTTGATGTTGTCTAGAGTGTCGCTGCCGTAGATGTGGGGCTCGCGGGTGCCCAGAAGGTTCAAATTGGGGCCGTGAAGCACAAGAACGCGCGGGGCCCCGGATGGCGCGGGTGGGGAGGCCCCGGAGGCGTTGGCGGTGGCTTTGCGGGGCTTTGCGGTGGCCACCGTTTAGAGCTCCGCCGTGATGGCTGGAAGCGCCACCCGCAGGAGGTACCGGGCCTTACCGATGTTGGCGGTGGGCTCAAGCACGCAGGCAATGAAGTATTCCTCGTTGACCACGCGAATGACCACGGCCAACCCCTGGGTTTTGACGTTTAGCTCGTCAATGTCGCCCACTTCCAACATTTCGGCGGCACGGCGGATTTGGGTCAGCACGTGAGCAAACTCCATGCCCACCGTGTTGATGTCGGTGGCGGCGCGCGGGTGGATATAGGCCTCAACGGAAATGCCGTCGAAGCCCATGAGAACACCGGCCAGGCCGCCCTCAACTCGATCCACAACCTTTTGAATTGTCTCGCGAAACATACCCGCTTGGGCGTTCTAGTCCTGGGATTCCCCTGGTGTCAAGGGGATGGCCACGGAAGGCCCTCAAAGCGGTGGGGGCGTGGGACGTCCTGGGCAGTCCGTTGTTCCGTCAGCGCGCCTACAGCAAAGGACCAAACCGTCCTGGGCAGGGTTGCAGGCATTGCCCTGGTAGGGGTTTTCTTCTAGCGCCGAGCATGCGGCCATCATGGGATAGTCGAAAGCGGCATAACCACCTTCGTAACCTCGCTGCAAGCAGCCCTTGCACACCCGCACCACGTACTCGAAGGGATCCGATTTTAAGGTGGTGCCCGCGTGTTTGCCCACGGCCCTTACCACCACGCGGAACCTGACGAAAGACGCGTAATCAGAAGGCAGAGTGTTGGCGTTGAACATGTCGCGAATCAGTTTCGCGTGGCAGGGCAAAAACACTTGCACCATTGACCCAATCTCACTGTCGGGATCCATGCTCACCCGTTCGCTGAAGGCAAACTCGGTGGGACAGCTGGCGGAGCCGGGAAACGAGACACC
Organism: Polyangia bacterium; assembly: GCA_038257535.1. Lineage (GTDB taxonomy): Bacteria > Myxococcota_A > Polyangia > Fen-1088 > Fen-1088 > JAGTJU01. The sequence continues at coordinate 17,795 of JBBSJE010000037.1, read as the reverse complement.
CGCAGGCGCCTCAATCTTGACCTCAACGCCCATATATTCCATGCGGTTGGGTTCAATTTGGCCCTCACCGCCGATGGGCGGCAGGTCGTTGCGCACCAACGGGAACATGAAATAGGGATAGTCTTTGTCCAAATCTACATCGTAGGTGCCGCTGATGCGGCGAACCGTTTCGCGTTTGCTGGGCACCAAGCACAGGCCGTCTTTCGCTTCCGGAATCTGATTTTGAACCACGACCAAGGCGCCGTTTATATCGGTGGTGCACCCTGCAAAGCTGGGCAAGGCGACAGCGACAAGCGCGCTCAGCGCGAAAGCTCCCGAAACGCTCCAGCTGCGATGGTTGATCGAATTTCCGTATGCTTGCTGTGTGCGCGTCATGGCTCAGCTCTCCTTCTTGTCATCGTCTGGGTGGCCCGCCGAATGAAGGCGCAACGCCTCGATTACCGCATCAGCCACCTGTTGAGGTGGGCGGCCAACCGTGTCGATCCTGGCGTGGGCCCGGGCGTAAAACGGCTCGCGCTGGGCCAAAAGCGTTCGCGCGGCGCCCTCGGGATCCGCTGAGCCATCTAGCAACGGCCGTCCAGAGCCCTGCCCCACACGGCGGACCACCTCGGCCGAATCGACCGCCAAAGCCACCACGAAGCCCGCGTTCAGCATGGCCTGCAAGTTGTCCTCGCGGCACGCGGCGCCGCCCCCCGTGGCAATAACGGTGTTTTGCGACGCCAACACCTTGCTCAAAGCCGCGGCCTCTTGTTTGCGAAAACCAGCCTCGCCTTGTTGGCGAAAGATGTCAGCCACCGACAAGCCGGCCTCCGCCTCAATGGCGGCATCGAGATCTACGAAATCTCGCTCCGTTTGCGCGGCCACAAGCCGCCCCACGGTGGTTTTTCCGGTGGCCATAAATCCGATTAACACGATGGGTTTGTTTTCGATCATTGCGCCAGTGAGCGAGATCGGTTGGCGATCCGCGGGGTGATGAATACCAAGAACTCCGTACGATCGTCGTTCTCTCTGCGCGTGCGGAAGAAAAAGCCTACGATCGGGATGTCGGCGAAGAACGGCACCTTGGCGTAGTTCAAACCCGAGTTGCGCTGGTAAATGCCACCAATCACCGCGGTGTCGCCGTCGCGCACCAACATGACAGTCTTGGCTTCCTTCTTCAGGATCGTGGGATCGCCACGAGCGCCCGTATTGACGAAGTCCGGCTCGTTGCGGGTGACGTGCACGTTCAGGATTACGGTACCTTCGTTGGTGACGTGGGGCTTCACGGTCAGGTTCAACTTGGCGTCGACGAAAACGGTTTGTACGCCCTGCGCGCTGACCACCGAGATGGGAATCGCAACGCCTTGTTCAATGGAAGCCTGCACGTTGTCCATGGTGGAGATGCGCGGCGAGGACAAGATCCGGACTTGCCCAGATTGTTCCAGCGCTGACAAACGCAGGTTCAGGTTCAAGGCGCCGGCGATAGAGCCCAGGGTTAGGCCCAAGGCGCCACCGCTTCCGGTGCCCACAGCCGCCGGCAAGTTGACGGCATAGTTGGGGCTTTGCACACCAGGCAGGCCCGAGCGCGGCCCCGGAACCAACCCGGCAGAGGTGGTTAGCTGATCTGTGGCGCCACCGGCAACACCAATCGAATTGGGAAACGCAAGCCCTGTGGGGTTGCCGTGTTCGGCATCCATGAAGGTTGTGCCACCCCACTGCACGCCGATCTGGCGCACGAAGGTAGAACGCGCCTCAACAATGCGCGCCTCAATGATCACTTGTGAGGTTTGCGTGTCGAGGTTGCGCACCAGCTCTTCCACCAAGGCCAAATTCTTGGCCACGTCTGACACGATAAGGTTGTTGGTGCGATCGTCCACTGACACTTTGCCGCGGTTGGAAAGCAAATCCTTGGCGCGGGCTTCTAGTTCTTTGGCTTCGGCATAGGAGACGCCAATCAAGCGCGTTTCCGTGGGCATCACCTCGGTCATTTGCTTCTGCTTGGCGATCTCTTGTTCAAGCTCCTTCTCCAGCACCTGAATGGGCGCCACACGAATCAAGTTGCCTTCGCGAATTTGGCCCAGGGTTTTCGCCCGCAATACAACGTCAAGCGCTTGGTCCCAAGGCACATCGCGCATCTTGATGGTGACTTCGCCTTTTACGTCATCCGAGGTAACGATGTTCACCCCACCCACCTCTGCCAAGAGGCGCAAGATGTTGTGAATGTCAGCGCCCTTGAAATCGAGATCGATGCGACGACCTGTAAAGCGCTTTTTGCTCGAAGGCGCGCGCTGCGAGCTGGAGACAGGACGCTCCTGCGCCACCAGCAAGGGCAACGTGTTGGTTGAGAACGCCGCCACCTTGGCTGGCGACAAAGCTTGAACTTCAGGCGGCAGTTGTGCGGCGCTGCCGGGCCGGCTCTTGTCAAAATCCCAATACAAGCGCGCCCCATCGGTGCGCACGCGGTTGGGCACCATCTCGGCCAATTCCACTTCAACCAAAACAGCCCCGCGCTCGCCCGGATCGCGAAACGAATTGATCAGCCGCACGGGCCCGAAGAACTGGGTGGCGTCAAGGCTGCGCTCAAGCACACGCGGAAGGTCGGCGTGGTGCAATCGCAGCGTCACACGACGCCCCGTGCTGCGTTCAACCGAGAACTCCGTGGGCTCTTCCATATCGATGATCACGGACGAGCGCCCGGGCTCATCCACAAAATCGATGCGGCTGATGCGGCTGGGCACGCGCAAGGTGATGCTGCGTGGCCGCGGCGTTGGCGTTGAGGCGGCCACCAAGCGGTGCTCGTTCTGCGCCTCGACCACGGGCGTCCGCGAGGGCGTTGTTTTGGTCGCAACCGTTGCCGGTGCGGGAGCAGGCGCAGGCGCCGCTTTCAATCGCGCCACTTCGGCCCGCGCCGAGGCCAGCTCGCCCTTCAGCGATTCCAACTCGGTTTGTAGCTTGTTGCGATTCGATTCAAGGCTTTGTCGCTCAGCCGCCAGTGCAGCCAGTTTCTGCTCTTGGGTTTGGCGATGCTTTTCCGCCTCGGCATGCGCTGCCAAAGCTTGCTGCAGCTGGTTCTTTGCGGCTTGCAGCTTGGCTTGCTCGGCCTGTGTCTGTTCGGTTTTCACCGCTTTGCGGTTCTGCGCGGTGGCTTCGGACTGCTCTTGGGCCACGGCCAATGCCTGCTCACGCTTTTCCAATTCGGCTTTGGCTGAAACCAAATCTTGCTCGGCTTGTGAAAGCCGCTGCCGCTGCCGATCTTGTTCCACTGAGGTTTGCGCCAACGCCGACTTTTGCGCTTTCATGGCCTGCTCGAAGGCGCCCAAGCGCCGCTCTTCGTCTTGTTGTGCCTCGGCTTTGGCCGCCAGCGCTTGGCGCTCGGTTGCCGTGGCTTTCTCGGCCAAGGCCAATTGCGCTTGTTGGGCCGCTAGCGCCTGCTGTTGTTTGGCAAGCGTCTGCTTCTCTTCCTCTAGCCGGGCCATGGCGGTCTGCACGTCAGCCGCCTTGGCCGAGATCTCGGAGGCCCGCTTGCTTGCCAGCAAGGCTTGGCGCTCGGCCTCCGCCAACGCCTTTTGCTGGTCACTAAGCTTCTCACGCTCGGCCGCCATCTGTTTACGCTGCTCATCTAAGCGAGCCAGCTCCCCTTGCGCCCGCTCAGCGGCGGCGCGCGCTTGCTCTGTTTGTTTGCGCGCATCAGCCACCGCGGCTGCCACTTGCAGGTCGCTGTTCTGGCCCGCTTTTTCAGCCTGCCTCTGACGAGCTTCGGCTTGCTTCTGGGCAACCTCAGCCGTGGCCAACAAAGCGCGTGCTTTTTGCTGCACCTTCGCAGCCTCCACGCGCAGGCGTTCGGCTTCCGAGCGCGCTTCAAGGGCTTTTTGCTGGTCCGTCTGCAAGCGCTTGGCGGCATCCGAAGCGCTTAAGCGCGCCCGTTCAGATTCCTGCTGACGTTGCTCAACAGCTTGTTTTTCTTGCGTCAAGCGCTGCATCGCCAAAGCTGCCGCCTTTTCGGAGGCTTCGGCCTTCTGCTGGCGCGCTTGCAGCGCCGCCCGCTCGCGTGCCAGATGTTCAGCGGCGCGGTTGGCCGCCATTTGCTCGTCTTTGCGTTGCCCGTCCGAAGCGATCCGGCTGGCTTCACGTGCGGCTTTTTCAGCAGCTTCCACGGCTTTGCGCGCGCGTTCCGTGGCTGCGCGTTCCGCCGTCAGTGAGGCGGCCATGCGCTCCGCTTGTGCTTGCGCCGCTTCGGCGCGGGCTTGGCTTTCGTCCAACGCCGCCTTCTGTGCGGCCAAGGTTCGCGTGGCCTCTACAGCTGCCAAACGCGCTTCCTCCGCTGCCCTTTGGCGGGCCGACTCGGCCGCGCGCTGTTCTTGCACCAGACGCTGGGCCTCCTGTTCGGCTTTCGCCGCACGGGCCTCGGCGGCAACCTTGGCTTTGTTGGCTTCGGCCGCCTGTTGGCGGGCCGACTCTGCTGATTGCCGTTCAGCCGCCAGCTTCGCAAGCTGCGCTTCGGCCGCCACGGCACGTGCTTCGGCAGCGGCACGAGCGTCCGCTGCGGTTTGTGCCAAACGACGGGCTTCCGCGGCGGTGGCGTCCTTGTCATTGGTTAGCCGGCGGGCCTCGGCTTCTGCCCGCTGCGCGCGGGCCTCAGCGTCGGCTTTGGCTTGCGCGGCCACCTGAGCCTCTTTGCGAGCGGCTTCCACGACCTCCGGTGCAACGCCGGCTGCGGCTACCGGCGCGGGAGGCGCTTCCCACGGCGTGACGTCAACAACGATGGCATTGCCTTTGGCTTCCACCTGATAATCAGCGCCACGGCGCAACGTCAATGTGATGCGCGTTTTGCCTTCAGATGACCCACCACTTGCCGTGGCGGCAACCGTCCCCAGCGCGAAGGTTCCGGCGTCGAACGGCACATCCACACCCACGAGCTGCACGCCGGAAACGTCAACCACCACCCTTGAGGGGTGTTCAAGCTTCCAAGTTGTGAATGTAGGTTTGGCAGACGTTTTGATGGTCAGCCGTGTGCGACCGTCGGCTTGCTCTTGGGCGGTTATGGCGCTGATCTGTCCCGTCTTGTCGGCAGCCCATACAGCGCCCGCGAGGCTGACCCCTACAGTTGCAGCGATCAACCAATTAGCGACCCTCGACCCTTTAACTCGTTTGTAATCGCTCATTGTTGAGCTGCCTCCGGATTGACGAGAATCGCTTTCTCAAGCGCGCGGGCTTCGCCCGTTCCAATAACTTCGTTAAGCTCCAAAATCACGCGGTCTCCCAAGATCTTGGTGACCCGGGCTCCCGACTTCGACAGATAATCGCCCCGCTTAACCACCTGCCCCAATCCCCCAGGATCACGAAACATCGCCATCGGCTTGTCTGTGCCCGAAACCACCGCGATCAACGAAAGCTCTTCCAAAGCAAACTTGTCGAAGATGGCGGGCACGCTTCGACGAGCCACCGGCGCCTTGTCAACAAACAGCGACAGAAACGAACGAAACGGATCGCGGTTGGAATCGGACTCGACGAAGTCTTCGTCGCGCAGCACCTTGCGTCTGAGTGTTGCGCTGCGCTCTTCAGCCGTGGGCGGCGCAACCACAACGGGGGCCACCTCCGCCGTAGGCGCGGCGGGCGCTTGCGCCAAAGCGGGCACGCCGTCTGCCAACAAGCTCGCACCCAAAAGCGAAAACAGTGTCAGGTTCCGCATGGTCAGCTCCCTTTGCCTTGATCTCGGTAGCGGAACGTGGCCGCGATGAAGCGCGCGCGCAGCTTAACGGGGGCGTCCGTTTCCGCTTCGGTTGTGGCCTTTTCAGGATTCATCACAAGCTCCTCGACGTTTACGATGCGTCGCAGTTCGGCCACGCTTTTGAAAAATCGGGTAATCGATTGGTAGCTGCCGCGAACTTCCATTCTCACGGGAATCTTGATGTAAAGCGGTTCGGGGAACTCTTCGTCGATGTTCAGATTCAGCACCTCAAGCCCAGCCAACTCGGCCTGCTCTTGAATGCTGCTGATAAACGAGGGGATCTCCTGCTCTTTGGGAAGCGCTCTGAGAATTTCGCGTTGTTTTTCCTGCAACAGCGTCAATTCATTTCGATACGCCAGATACTCAGCTTGCCGCCTCACGTACGATTCGCGCTCTTGCTTCAAGGCCTCTTGACTGGCCCGTGACCGCGTGATCTCGTCGTCAAGATCGGAGTAGAACATCGTGTAGTAGACCAAACAAAGAACCGCGCCCAAGCCTAGCGTTAGGCCTACCTTGGCTGAATTCTTCAATTTGAGGATCTTTGCCACCAAGTCGTTCATGTCAGTAGATCACTCCCGTACTGAGACTGAACGTCAAGTGCTTGACGTCGCCGTTGCGGTTCACATTGACTTGCGATGTTTGCTCCAACACCACGCCCTTGAAGAACACCGACGCCTGCAATCGTTTTAGAAACTCAGCAACGTCTTCGTTCGACTTGGCCGCACCTTTGATTTTCACTTGCCGCTCTTGTTCCTCAAAGGTTTGCAACCACACGCGACGCGTGTCCCACGCCGCGTTGAAGCCCGCGTTGGGGTCGCGGCGTATGGTTTCTTCGTAGCTGAGACGATCAAACGTGGGCCCCTTGGCGGGTGTCAGAATTTCAGACAGCTCGCGCAACAAGAACACAGGCCCCGTGCGGCGCTCTTCAAGCGCCTTGATCGTCTCTTGCTGCCGCAGCAGTTCCTCGCGCTGGCCGCGCACCTGATCGTAGTCGCCCAGCTGGGCTTTGAAGCGATCAATCTCGGCCTGAACCACCTGGTTTTCCCGCGTTATGGCGTCAAGATCTCCCTGGACGCTCATGTGGAACACCACAATCCCCCCCACCACAACCAGCAGGGAGAACGCCATATAAACCAGCTGCTTTTGCCCCGCCTCGGCTTTGCGCTGTTTCTTTTGCGGCAGCAGGTTTATGCGAATCATGACCGGTCTCCAATGCGGCGAAGCCCCAACCCCACCGCCACGGTGGCTTCGGGGGCGTGTTCCTGCAGGAAGGTCATGTCGAACTTCTTCTCGTCTACAATGAAGCGACGAAACGGGTCCATCACCTCAACGGGCACCTTCGAGCGCGACTCCAAGGCCTTTTGCAGCGCAGGCACCTTGCAGGCGCCGCCACACAAGTAGATCTTGGTGATTTTCACGTCGCCCGCTGTGGCCAAGAAGAAGTCGAGGGAACGTTGCAGTTTACCCGCCATGCTCTCTGCCACTTCGACCAAAACGGCTTCCACCTCTTGCGGGATCACTTCGTGAGCGGTATCGCCCACAGAGCCAATCTTCCACGCCTCGGCCTCTTCACGGCTTACGTTCAAGCGCTTTTGAATTTCTTCGGTAAAAGCATCGCCACCCATTGTCACATCGCGGGTAAACGCACTGGTTCCGCCCGCCACGATGTTGATATTCGATAGTGCCGCCCCCACATTCACCAGCACCACCGCTTCGTCTTGTGGCAATGAATAGGCCACCTCGAAAGCGTTCTGCACGGAAAATGCAGCCACTTCCATCACCGACGGTTGCATTTTGGCCTCGCGAACCACCAGCGAATAGTCTTCAACGACTTCTTTTTTGGCGGCCACAAGCATGAGATCCATTTGTCCCTGGCCGTTGCTGCGGCTGAGGATCTCGTGGTCAATATGAACGTCGTCCTTTGAGAACGGGATGTGGTGCTCGGCCTCCCAAGGAATTTGTTCGTCAAGCTCCTCGGGGGTCATCTCGGGAACTTGGATCTTCTTAATGATCACTGAGTGGCCCGAGATCGCGGTGGCCACATCCTTTTGCCGAATGCGCAAGCTGTCGCGCAAGCGCCTTATCGCTTCAACCACCGCGCCTTGGTTCATGATGGCGCCGTCAACGATGGTTTCCGACGGCAGCAGCTCAATGCCAAAGTTGATGAGATGGATGCCGTCGGAGGCTTCCTTCAGCTGCACCATTTTTATAGAGCTCGACCCAATGTCGAGGCCCACACAGTTACGCGCCATGCGTCAAACCTTCCTGAAGTGGTTGATGCAAATCATCCATTGGCTTCATCCTCGCCTTCAAGGGGGGCAGCCGCGTCCGCAGGGCTCAGGCCGTACTCCTTGATTTTGTAAAGCAGTGCCCTGTGCGATAGGCCCAACAGGTCGGCAGCGTGGGTTCGGTTTCCTTGCGCCTTGTCCAATGCCTGGCGAATGAGCTGGGCTTCCGTTCGCCGCACTGCCGTTTTCAGCGACAGATCCAATGCGGCGGGGATCGCCGACTTGGGCACCAGATACCCGGGCAACCCCGTCAGGTTGACCTCGTGGCCGTCCGAAAGCACCATGGCGCGCTCCAACGCGTTTTCTAATTCCCGTACGTTGCCCGGCCAAGGGGCCTCCAGCAAAACCGCCAACGCTTCAGGGGTCACGCTCACCACGTGAAGGTCAAGCCGCTTGTTCAGCCGCTCAAGCAAATGCCCAACCAGGGTGGGAATGTCTTGCCGGCGTTCACGCAAAGGCGGCACCGTCAACGAGACCACATTCAGCCGGTAAAACAGGTCTTCGCGAAACAGGCCTTGCGCCACCAAATGTGCAAGGTCGCACGCCGAGGCCGCGATCACGCGTACATCCACCGGCACATCACGCTCATCCCCCAAACGCCGCACCTCTGACTCTTGCAGCACGCGCAGCAGCTTCACCTGCACCGCCAGCGGCAAGTCGGCAATTTCGTCCAGGAACAAAGTGCCCTCGTGGGCCTCTTCGAACACGCCCTTGTGATCTCGAGACGCGTCGGTAAACGCCCCGCGCCGATGACCAAACAACGCCGATTCCAGCAGCGACGACGGGATCGCGCCACAATTGATCGGCACAAATGGCCCCGAAGCGCGTGGCGACAAAGCATGCAGAGCGCGCGCCACAAGCTCCTTGCCGGTGCCCGATTCGCCTTGAATCAAAGTGGTGGTCTTGAACTCAGCAATCTTTCGAACGGTGCGGAACAGTTCGAGCATGTCGGCGCTTTGCCCCACCATTGCCGGCAAAGCCTCGCTGTGTTCAGCCTCATTGAGGCGCAGGCGAAGCAAACGATTCTCTTTCGCCAGCCGCTCGCGCTCTTCAGCTTTGCGCAGCAGCAGCACCAGTTCATCCGACGCAAACGGCTTTGAGAGGTAATCGTAGGCTCCGCGTTTCATGGCTTCAATGGCCACGTCCCGGCTTCCGTAGGCGGTCATCACCACCACGGTGCTGGGCAGCCCACGCCGTGCAATCTCGTCCACAAGCTCAAGGCCACTTCGACCCGGCATGCGCAGATCGGTGATCACGATGTCAAAGCCCTGGCTATCCATTTGCGCAAGCGCCGCTTCGACATCAGCGGCCACAATCACCTGGTAGCCCTCTTTGCGCAGCATCAGCTGCAGCATGTGGCGAAGGCTTTCTTCATCATCAACCACCAACACGCGGCCTTGGTGCGGCAGTGAGCGCGCGGCGCGGTTGTCGCCCGAGGCAACGGTTGCCCCTCGCGATTTCCTTGCGGCGTCGTTCGACACTGCCGATAACATCATTTCACTGGCCTTCCGATGAACGCGGCGAAAGCAAAGCCCTCAACACGTTTTTGTTCTCCTCTCCTCTTCGGCTGGCGCGGCGTCCCGGTTTAATGTGTTTTCTTCGTAAGCTTGCTGAACTCGGCAACTTTTTCCCCTACCGCCAATTTTCTGTCATGCCGCTTACGCTACCCAATCGCAAACCAACGCTTCCTCACATCAACCCACAAAGGCTCAACCGAATGTCTGACAACCCGCTGTGGGCGCGCGCCTGGAACCGCATCATCCGCCCCCCCGTGCAAGGCGATGGCGACACCTCGGCTTTTGGCTTTGAGGGAGAACGCGGCGCTGTTTTGTGCCTACACGGCATGACGGGGACGCCGTTTGAAGTGCGGCCCTTGGGCGAAGCGCTTGCCAAGGAGGGTTTCGCCGTGGAGGGCCCGGTGCTGGCCGGCCACGCTGCCACACCACAGGACTTGGTGGCCACCACCTGGCACGACTGGCTGGGCGGCGCCGAAGCGGCTCTGAACCGCTTGCTGGCGAAAAATCAGGGACGACCTGTGGGCATCGTGGGCTTTTCCACGGGTGGCCTGCTGGCGCTGCGTTTGGCCCGGCTGCGGCCTACCGACGTGGGCGCCTTGGCTGTGCTTTCCACACCATTGCGCATGAAAACCGTGCAGGTGAGGGGCATTCGTTGGCTGAACAAACTTCCTGGGGCCTTGGTTCGCAGCCCCCTGGGTTACGTTCCCAAACGGGGAGGCCCCGACGTGCAAGATCCCAGCATGAAGCCTCGCAATCCGGGGCTTCCCGTCATGCCGCTGCCCGCTTTGAACAGCTTGCTGGATCTAATGCAAGTTGTGCGGCTGGATTTGGCAGCCATCACCGCACCGGCTTTTGTTGCCCACGGGGAAAAGGATGAAACCATTCCTATGGAGGATTCTTTGGAAGTTGCCGGAAGTTTGGGCGCGGACATTATCGAACGGCTGTGGTTGCCCCGGTCGGGCCACTTGCTGGGCATTGACTTTGAGAAGCACATTTTGGCGGCCGCACTGTGCAAATTTTTTGCGCAACAGCTTTGCAAGCGCAGCCTACGCCACAATCACCCAAGACGCCAACGCAACTCCTGACGTACACTTGGCTCCATGGTTGCGCCCACGCTGATAGCCGCCATTGATCAAGGCACCACCGGCACCACCGTGCTGCTGCTGGACGAAAACGAAGCCATCGTGGGACGAGGCTATAGCGAGATCCCGCAAAGCTATCCCTTGCCCGGGCGGGTAGAACACGAACCCAACGCCATCTGGAACTCCTTGCTGGTGGCCCTGGCGCAAGCGCGCCGCACCGCTGCGGGTCCCATCGCGGCGGTGGGGATCACCAACCAACGCGAAACCGTGGTGGTGTGGGACCGCGAGACCGGTGAGGCCGTGGGGCCAGCGCTGGTGTGGCAGGACCGCCGCACCACAGAGGCCTGCGAAGAGCTGCGGCGGGGTGGACACGAAGCGCGATTGCAGGCGCTCACGGGTTTGCTGATCGATCCGTACTTTTCCGCCACAAAACTAGCCTGGATGTTGAATCACGATCCGGCGTTGCGCGCGCGGGCCGAAGCAGGCCAGCTGGCGTTCGGCACTGTCGATGCGTACTTGGTGTGGCGGCTTTCCGGTGGCCGTGCCCACGTCACCGACGTGTCGAATGCCGCGCGCACGCAGTTGTTTGACATTCACAAGCTGAGCTGGAGCCCAGAGCTATGTGGTTTGTTCCAGGTGCCCATGACGATGTTGCCAGAGGTGGTGCCCTGCGCGGGCGTGTTTGCGCAGGTGCGCGGCGTGGCGGGCCTTGACGATGGCGTGGTCATCTCCGGCATGGCGGGCGATCAGCAAGCGGCGCTGTTTGGGCAAGGCTGCGTGAACCCCGGTGATGCCAAATGCACCTTCGGCACGGGGTCATTCTTGTTGATGAACGTTGGCCATGCGCCTGTGGCGTCGAAAAGCCGTTTGCTCACAACGGTGGCCTGGACCGTTAACGCCACCACCCACTACGCCCTGGAAGGCGGCGCGTTTGTGTGCGGCGCCTTGGTACAGTGGCTACGAGATGGCTTGGGTCTGATCAACCAAGCTGCGGACGTGGAAGCGCTGGCGGCTTCGGTTGCGGACACGCAGGGGGTTACCATTGTGCCTGCGTTTACCGGCTTGGGCGCGCCGCACTGGAAACCCGAAGCACGTGGTCTCATTTGCGGGCTTACCCGGGGGACAACGCGTGCCCACTTGGCCCGAGCCGCACTGGAAGCCATGGCGATGCAGAACGTGGACATCGTGCGCGCCATGGAAGCCGATGCGGGTCGTCCGATCAGCGTGCTACGGGTTGACGGTGGCGCCACGGGAAACAATCTGCTGATGCAAATGCAAGCCGACCTTCTGGGCGTGCCGGTTGAAAGGCCAGCGATGGTGGAAACCACGGCCTTGGGTGCCGCGCGCTTGGCCGCCGTGGGCGCTGGGCTCAAAGCCTGGCCGGGGGCTTCAGGACAGGTCCAATCGGCCATGACAAGGTTTGAGCCCCGCACCAACAAAGCCGAGCGCGACGCCCACGCCGAACGCTGGCAACGCGCCTTGACCCAAGCCGCGCTATAACCACGTTGCCACGTATTTAACCCACGTTTTTATGACCAGACCCAACGAAACCATTCCGCCACGGCAGCTCAGCTTTGCTGGGCTTTCTCACCAGGGAAACCACCGCGAAGAAAACGAAGACGCGTTCGTCGCCAACGCCGAACTGGGCCTGTTTGTGGTGGCCGATGGCATGGGCGGCCGCGCCTCAGGCGATGTGGCGGCCCGACTGGCCATTGAGGAACTTGAAGCGTTCTTTCAGCATCGGGTCATGAACCCTCGCGACGCATGGCCGTTCGAGATGACCAAGCAAGCCTCCTTGGGGGCGAACATCTTGAATGTGGGGCTGAAGGTCGCCAACGCCGCCATTCGCGGCGCCGCGATGCGCGCCCCTGAATTGCGTCGCATGGGCGCGACCGCGGTGGCCTTGGCGCTGGGGCAGACGCAGGTCTGTGTGGCCCACGTGGGCGACGCACGGGCGTATCGCTTGCGGGCCGGAAACCTCACGCGATTGACCCGCGATCACTCGATCGTTGAAGAGATGAAAGCGGCCAAGCCCGATATGAGCGAAGCCGCGCTGGCGCAGGTGGCCACCAAAAACGTGGTCACGCGGGCCCTTGGCAGCAAAGATGACGTCGAGCCCACAGTTTACCAAAACAGCTTCGCGGTTGCCGACACATACCTTCTGTGCTCTGACGGCTTGTGGGGTGAAATCAGCGACGAAGCGATGCAAAACATCCTCGTGGGCACACGCGATCTTGAACAAGCGTGCCAGCTGCTGATCGATTCAGCCAACAACGCCGGCGGGCACGACAACATATCGGTCGTGCTGTTGCGCATAGACTGATGCGAAACCCGCTGGCGGCCAAGCGGTTGGTGATTTGTGCGGGCCCGGGTGGGGTGGGCAAAACCACCACCGCGGCCGCGCTCGCGGTGGCGGCCGCACGCAGTCGTTTGCGCGTTGTTGTAGCCACCATCGATCCGGCGCCCCGCCTCATCGATGCTTTGGCCCTGCCCTCGCTTGCCGCCGCACCTTCCGCGCTGCCTGCCGCCATCGCCCAGAAATTGGGTGTGCCACCAGACTCCGTGTTTGCGTGCCGGATCGACACCGCGTCTGCGTTTGCAGCTTTGGTCAGCGAATTTGTCAGCGACCCCGGTCACCAGGCGCGCATTCTGGCCAACACCATATACAAGCAAATCACCACAACCCTAACAGGCGCGCAAGAATACGCGGCGGCGCTGTCACTTAAAGCCTTGGCCGAGGATCAGCGTTTCGATCTCGTGGTGCTAGATACGCCTCCAGCGGCCAACGCGCTGGAATTCTTCGACGCCCCCACGCGCTTGGCCGCCGCGATCGAAAGCCCCTTGATCCGCTGGTTGGTGCCCCAGCAAGGCGGCAGCAAGCTGCTCAACGCGGGCCGCCTATCATCAGGCGGTGGGGTGGTGCTGCGCGCGTTGTCGAAATTGGTGGGCAGCCAATTTCTGGCCGATTTGGGCACGTTTTTGGCCGACTTTCAGCCCGTGTTGGGGGGGCTTTCCAAGCGCACCCACGAAGTGGAAGCGCTGCTCAAAGGGCCGGCATCGGCGGTGGTGGTGGTGTGCCTTCCTGAACCGCAGGCCATGGACGAGGCCATCACGTTTTCGGGCAAACTTGCCTCGCTTGGCGTGCCCCCTGTGGCCTTCATCGTCAACCGCATGATGGTGGCGCCACGCTTGCATACCGCCGAAGCCATCGCAGACGCGTTGCGGGCCGTGCCTCACTTGATAGCCAAGGTTCCTGATTTAGAAAAAGCCGCGACCACTTTGGCTGAGGCCAACCAAACCGTGGCGGTGCTGGCCACACAGCACGCACGTCAACGTGATCGCTTGGTGGCGGCGTTTCCTAGCAGCGCGGTGGGCAGCGTGGCGCTGTTGGAATCCACCGACGATGCCTTGGACCTGCTCAACAAAACCGCGGAGGCCCTTGGCGCCAAAGGGCTTACCCCTGCATCGTTGGTCTTCAAAGACGCGTTTTAGCGGCCAGCAAGGGCAAGCGGCGCAACCGGCGTTCGAGCGTGTACATCACATCCGCTTGTTTGGCCCGTTTGTGATCGTGGCCGAACAAATGGCAAAGCCCGTGAATCGCCAGCCGCTCCAGCTCTGTAACCAAGCGTTTGCCAGGTGCACGCCGGCGGGCCGTCTCTATCGAGATCACGATGTCGCCCAAGACAATGCCGTCACCGGAGGGATCGTCTTGCCCTTGCAGCTCTTGCAAATGAAAACTCAGTACATCGGTGGCCCGATCCATATTTCGATAGTCGCGGTTGAGCGCGCGAATCTCGTCGTCATCTGTTAGCACCAAGGTGCAGCTACAGCGACGGCGCTGCAAAGCGGCCAAAGCCACGCGCAGCCGCTTCACCACTTGGGCGCGCTCGGTGGGTGGCACAACACCGCGCGCGCGCCCGCGCACCACAACATCAACGGGCACTAGAGCACCTGTTCAAAAACTTTGGTTTCCACAAAGACATCAAACAGCAGCGGATCGCAACGCCCCCGGCGCACTTCATCTTCCAAAATGGCCAGCGCGCGGGTGACCGGCACAGCGGCCTTGTAGGGCCGGTCGGCAGCCGTGAGCGCGTCGAAGATGTCGGCGATGGTTAACATGCGTGATTCAATGGGGATCTCTTCGCCCTTAAGGCCCAGTGGATAACCGGCGCCGTCAAGCGATTCGTGGTGCGCGCCCGCAATGTGCGGAATGCGGCGGAAGTTTCGACCCCATGGGATGGTTTTCAAGAACGAAATGGTGTGGCTCACGTGGCTTTGGATTTCCTTGCGCTCGTCGTCGGTCAAGCTGCCACGGCGCACTTGCAACGCATTGAGCTCTGCGTCTTGCAAATAGCTGCGGCTTTTCCCGTAGGCGTCGGTGAATTTCAGCATGGCCAACTCCACCAGCTCATCAAGCTTTTCGCCGTCGAGCAAAGTGGGCTCGTTCGCCTGCAGCACCAAAGTCCACAGCCGTTCGACTTTGGTTTCGGCTTTGTGTTGCCGCTGTTGCAGCCGCTGTAGCGATTCCGCGCTGGCCTGCCCGCGTTCAATCAAATGCAACCGTTCGCTGAGGCATTCAACCTCCACGCATTTGCGCACGTAATCAAGGCGCAGGCGGATGGCTTCGGTCTGCGGATGGTAAAGCTTTTTGGCTTTCACCAACACATCCTCACGCACGCCCACTTTGCCAAAATCGTGCAGCACGCCAGCGAATTCGATCTGACGAAGATCATCGCGGGAAAACTTGATGGCCGCCAAGGGGCCCTCGCTGATGGCATCCACCCGTTGCGCCAGTCCGACCGACAAAGTGGCCACGCGCCGCGAATGCCCCGACGTAGTGGGATCGCGTGATTCGATGGCGGTCACCGACGCGTCAACAAAGCCCTCGAACAAGCTTCGGATTTCATCGTAGAGCAACGCGTTTTCTAGGCTGATGCCCGCTTGCGCCGCCAACGCCAACGCCATGCCCTCAGAGCGCGCGTCAAAGGGGGTCACCGCCGTTTCGAAATCTTCGGGCTGCAGCAAACGCTGATCTGGATCCCGCTTTTTGTTAATCAGCTGGATCACGCCCAACACCTCGCCGCGCGCCGACGACATGGGCACCGTAAGCATTGAGCGCGCTTGATAGCCGGTGCGTGCGTCGAAGGTTTTGTTGTGTTGCACCCCGCGCGGGTTTTTATCGGGATCCTTGAGGCGCGCCAGATCGTCGATGTTGAAGGTTCGCGCATCCAACGCGGCCTTGCCCACAATGGACTGGGTGTCGATGGGCAAAACGAATTCTTTGAAGTCGACTTTCATCGAATCGTTTTGCGACAACATAAAGCGCAGTTGCCGGCGCTTAGGCCCCGTGTCGGCCCACGGCAAAGCCTCGCTGGCGGCCGGCTGCACCGATTCCACCACATACACGCTGCCCGCGTCCGCGCCTGTCACTTGGCGGGCCTTGGCCAAAATCAGGTCCAGCAGCTGCCGGATGTCTCGCTCAGAAGCCAGCGCGCGGCTTATGGCCAACAGTTCGCCCAATTCGTAGCGGTCGCGCTCGGCTTCGGACAAATGCGGTCTTGAGCCCTCGGCCACGGTGGACAGAGGGCCTTGCGGAACAGCCCCCGGCGCGCCGGGAACCACGGCGTGGTCTTGCATGGCGCGCGCAGGATACAATTTTTTGTGTTACGGGGACACCACGGATGTGGTCGCCGCCTCAGAATCAGGCGCGCCTCCGGAGGCTTCGGGGGCGTTCGCGCGCATCCGGTGCCGCTCGTAAGCCCGAATCACCTGCTGCACCAACGGATGCCGCACCACGTCTGCGTCAGTGAAATAACGAAATTCGATGCCGGGAATGTTTTTGAGAATCGAGATGGCTTCGGAAAGCCCCGAGCGACGCCCATAGGGCAAATCCACCTGAGTTACGTCGCCCGTAACCACAGCCTTTGACTCGAACCCCAGCCGCGTGAGGAACATCTGCATCTGTTCCCCGGTGGTGTTTTGCGCTTCGTCCAATATGACAAAGGCATCGTTGAGCGTTCGGCCGCGCATGAACGCAAGCGGCGCGATCTCGATAAGCCCCCGTGCGATGAGCTGCTCTGCTTTTTCGGCGTCCATCATGTCGAAGAGCGCGTCATAGAGCGGCCGCAGATAAGGCGACACCTTTTCTTCCAAACTGCCCGGGAGAAACCCCAGCTTTTCACCAGCTTCCACGGCGGGCCGGGTAAGCACAATGCGCTTCACGCGCTTTTCCAGCAACGCCCGCACCGCCAGCGCCATCGCCAGGTAGGTTTTCCCCGTGCCCGCAGGACCCACGCCAAACACGATGTCGTTGTCCCGGATGGCGTCAACATAAGCCTTTTGCGCAAGGCTTTTGGGCGCAATGGGGCGCGCGCGGTTGGCAACCAGGATCGTGTCTGAAAGCACGTCTTGCACGGTAGACGTTTCGCTTCCGCGCGCCACGCCCACGGCGCGGCCCACGTCGTCGCTGGTCAAAAATCGCCCGGATCGCGCCATGGGGAACAAGCCATCAAGCACCCGGCGGGCCACCGCCACCGCTTGCGCAGACCCCACGATGGTGATCTCATTGCCCCGGTTGTGCACGCGAACGCCCACGTCGCGTTCCAAGCGTTTGAGGTTGCCGTTTTTTTCACCCACCAGAGCTAGCAACACACCGTTGTCCTCTACAACAAAGCGCTCTGTCACATCGCCGCCCTCTGCCTCAGAAACTGCGCTCGCGTTCCCCAAAATGCTGTCCTGCTTTCCGTGGTTTTGTGGACCGCTTTGTCACCTGCGGCCCTCGGGTTAGCATGGTGCGCGCACGCGCCCAAATCAACCTCAACTGGCAACGCAGGCTTCGCTATACTGCCGGGCCCATGCCCCAGCCTCCTGCGCCTAACGGCCCCAAAGACCCTTTGCCCAGCACCGGACGCAGCCCCGCGGCTGCCAGCTTGGACTTTGCCCCAACCCCCGGCACCCAAACCGGGCAAAACCTGAGCCGCTTGGTGGGGGTGATGCAAAGGCTGCTCGCCCCCGAAGGCTGCCCATGGGACCGAGAGCAAACCCTGCAATCGCTGCTTCCCTTCCTGGTTGAAGAAACCTACGAAGTGGTGGACGCGGTGAACAGCAACCACCCCGACGATCATCGCGAAGAGCTGGGCGATCTGCTGTTGCAGATCGTGTTCCAAAGCGAGCTGCGCCAGGCCGAAGGCAAGTTTGGCAT
>JBBSJE010000036.1:0-37027 GCA_038257535.1 Polyangia bacterium | reverse complement strand
TTTTTCCCCGGGGCGCGTTTTGCCGCGTTCCATGATCCCAGCGGTCATGCCCCGGAAGAACGCCGCGGCCTCGGCCGTACCCAGAAGGGGTGCGTCCCCCACCGCCTTGCCGCCGCGGAGAAACCCTGTTCCAATCAGGTTGCCCATGGTGGATGGAGCGGCCGACGCAACGATGGCTCCAGCCCGCGCCAGTAGTTTACCCGGCAGCGTTTCGGGCGAGGTGGACAATTCCTCGGCCGCGCGCCCGAAACCCGACACCATGGTCAGTCCCAGATCGCCGTCGCCAAGAACACGGTCAAGATCGATCAGACGATCACGGTTTTCCACCATCACGAATGCAAGACCGCGCAGAAGCGCTCGTACGCCGGACGCGTCCATGGTTTCCATTACAAGAGTTCCCCTTGAGAGAAGAATGGCGTATGGCCTGGCCGGGCCAGCAGGCGCTTGAGCTCATCGTCGAGGAGCAACACGGAAATCGAGGCGCCCGCCATCTCCATGCTGGTGGCGAACTCGCCCACGTAGGTCTTGAAAATTTTGATGCCCCGATCCCCCATGACATGGCGCAGGCGACGAAACAGCACGTAGAGTTCCTCCCTGGGTGTGGCCCCAAGCCCGTTGACCAGGATCGAAACTTCGTCCCCGCGCACGAAAGGCAAGTCGTCAAGGATGGCGGGAACCATCTCGTCAACGATTGCGTCCGCGGTCAGCAAAGGTCCCCGACGGATCCCGCGCTCGCCATGAATGCCCATGCCAATCTCCATTTCATCGTCACCGATTTCGAACCCCGGGCGGCCGACCTCGGGAACAATGCAAGGGCTCAGCGCCACGCCCATGGATCGAACGTTGTCACTTGCCTTTAGAGCCACGCGTTTGACCTCGGCCAGGGGCGCGCCTTCCTCCGCAAGAGCGCCGGCCACCTTGTAGACGTAAAAGATCCCCGCCACGCCACGACGTTTTGCGCCTTGGCCCCGCGGTGCCGAAGCCACATCGTCGCCGGCGACCACCTGCTCGACCTTGATGTTTTCGGCATCGGCCAGCTCTGCCGCCATGTCGAAACTCATCACGTCGCCGCCGTAGTTTCCGTAGACGTACAGCACGCCCGCGCCCTGATCGATGGCGCGTGTCACCTTCAACATCTGCTCGGCGCTTGGCGACTGAAACACGCCCCCCACCGAGCAACCATCAAGCAAGCCTTCCCCCACGTACCCAACGAAAAGCGGCAAGTGCCCGGACCCCCCACCAGTGGCGAGCCCGACTTTGCCTGGCCGACCGCGCCCCGCTCGAATCACACAACGGCGATCGTTGTTCACAAGCGCAAGTTGGTCCGGATGGGCCGCTACGAGTCCTTCAATCATTTCATCTACGAACGCGGTTGGCTTGTTAAGAAATTTTTTCATGTGGTCTTCTCCTTGTTTCGGGCATTCGATACAGAGGTTGTGGTGGGCCGCCGCGCCGTCCGTCGATCCAAAACGGTGTTGACGATCATGACGACGAGCAGCAGAAGCCCCCAGGCAAACTCCTTGGCGAAATTTCCCAGGCGCAAAACGTTGAAAAGGCTGGCCACGATCTGCAAAACCGCCAGCGCCAGCAGAACGCCCGGCACCCGCCCAACCCCGCCACTAGGCCGCATGCCTCCAAGCACAACCAGCAAGATGGCTTGCAGCAGATACGATGTGCCGTAGTCCGCCTTGGCCGACGCCGCACGTGCGGCCATGAGCAACCCTGTCATGCCAGCAAGCAGGCCACCTACGACGTAACTCGAAAACAAAACCTTTTCGATCCGCAGTCCCGCATAAAAGGCGGCCGCGCGGCTAGAGCCCGTCAGCTGCAAACGCAAACCGAAGGTCGTGCGCCCGAGCAGGATTGCCACGGCGGCCGCGACCGCCGCGAAGATCAGAAACGGAATCGGGATGCCCAACAAGGTTTCGTTGCCCATGGCCAAAAACGGTTCAGGAAATCCATAAATGGCCGCACCACCGGTTAGCACTGTTGCCAGACCCGTAAGCAGCTGCATGGATCCCAGCGTGGCGAGAATGGGTGGGATCCTCAGGCGCGCGATCAAAAGGCCGTTGAACGCACCAGCCATCGCTCCTCCCGCAAGACCAACGCACGCAGCACCAAGCGTCGCCGCAAGAGGAGAGTCACCAGACCGAACCAGAATTTGAGCCGCCAGGATTCCAGAGAGATTGGCGATGGCGACGACAGAAAGATCGATGCCGCCAGAGAACATCGCCAGCATCATCGCCAGCGAGAGCAAGCCCAGTTCGGGCAGGGTAAAGGCCATCGACTCGAAGTTGGCCGCACTGAAAAAGTGCTGCGGACTCAGAGCCACTGCCGCCACCAAGGCCACGAGAACGAACACGCCCAAGCGGATCAAATCGGCATCCGCGCGTCGCGCGCGCGGTCGACGGGGCCAGCCGCTCGCGATGGCTTCTAAGACCGCGGCCCGCCTCACGCCATGCCCTCCCGCCAGGCGGCCCGGCTCACGCGCCGAACCGTGGTTGCGACGCTCAACAAAAGGATGCCGCCAAGCACCGCCTTGTGCCATTGCGACGATAGGCCAACGATAACAAGACCGGCTTCAACGAGAACGAGGACCAAGCCCCCGAGCACGGTGCCGGTAACAGTGCCCCGCCCACCGGCAACGCTGGCGCCGCCCAGCACAACAGCGGCGATCACGGTCAATTCGGTGCCCACAAGATCAAAGGGATTGGCGTTGCGCATCTGTGAGGCGTGCGCGAGACCTGCCAGGCCGGCGAGGAAACCAGCAAGGCCGTGTGCGATGAAGCGTAGGCGCGCGATCGGCAAGCCCACACGCCTGGCCGATTCCGGCGCGCCCCCCAGTGCATGGATGCCCCGGCCCAGCGTGGTCCTGCCAAGCAAAAACGCTACGCCCGCCGCGGCCACCGCAAACATCAAGAACGAAACGACAAGTCCACCAACCTCGGCGCCCTCGGTACCTGAGCCGGCGAAGGCGGCGGGATGGGAAAACGCGGCCATCGATGCTGGCAGATCGGTCACGATGCGCGTTCCCACGAAAGCCAACAAGCCACCTCGGATTAGACTTGCTGTTCCCAGCGTCACGATGAGCGGCGATAAGGCGAAAAAATGAATGAAGAGCGCGTTCAAGCTGCCAAGAACCGCCCCCGTGATCCCCGCTACGCCCAACATCAGCACAGGGTGATCCAGTGCAGGAAAGGCGCCGCCCAAAAGCGCCGTCGTGTACAAGCAGAAGGCGGCGATGGCGGGCAGCGAAACATCGATGCCACCGGCGATTAGCGCAACCAGAACGCCCAGCGCGAACAGGCCAACCACGGTGCTGCTTCGTAAGAGATCGAAAACCGCGCTGGCGGTAAAAAATCCTGGATTGGCCAATCCGATCAGCAACGCCAGCACAAACAACACGGAGGCGAGGGCAATTTCATGTCGGCGGTTCGGGTGGTGCATGATCATCGCAATTCGTTGAGCTGGGTGGCCAGTGTTGCGTCGTTCCAGGCATCGCCGATCAGCTTGTGGGCAATGCGACCTTGGTGCATCATCAGCACGCGCTGGCAAGACTCGGCCAACTCGGGAAGGTCGTCCGAGATCAACAGGATGGCCAGACCCTGGTTGGCCAACGCACGCAACCGATCATGGATGGCGCGCTTCGACCCCACATCAACGCCAACCGTTGGGCCATTTAGGATCAACACCCGCGGCCGGGTGGAAAGCCATTTGCCAAGTGCCACACGTTGTTGATTGCCGCCCGAAAGCGCGCGCACCGGCAGGTCGGGCGACGGCGCGCGAACGCCCAGATCGTTCAACCAGCGCTGCGCGTGCGCGGCGATGTTCGTGTCACGGACAAAGCCACCCCACCCACCGAAGGACGAAAGCGTTGCCGACGCCAAGTTGAAAGCGAGGCTTTGATCGAGCGCAAGCCCTTCGGTCAATCGATCTTCCGGAACGTAAGCGATGCCGGCCGCGAGCGCCGCGGGCAGATCCCCATTCGGCAGCGACGCGCCAGCAAGAAACACTTCGCCACCGGTGCGCGCCCGGGCCCCGCTCAACAGCAAGGCCAATTCGGCCTGACCAGCGCCGCGCAAACCCGTGATGCCCACAACCTCACCTGCCGCCAGGTCGAAGCTAGCGTCTTGCACGATGGTCCCCCGCAACGATCGCACACGCAACAGTGGATCGTCGTTGCGCGGGCCACCGCGCGGGGGAGGCGGCAAAAGATCTTGGCCCGTCATGTGGCGCGTGATGGCCGCACGATCAAAGGCCGCGGTAGGACCACTGGCGACCAAGCGGCCGCCACGCAGGAAGCTGAATTGATCGCTGATGCGTAGCATTTCGTCCAGCCGATGACTGACGAAGAGGACCGCCACGCCGCTTTGCTCAAGCCTATGAACGACCGAGAACAAAACATCCACATCGCGACCGGTGAGCGCCGCGGTGGGCTCGTCCATGATCAACACCCGCATCTGTTGCAGCAGCGCGCGCCCGATGGCCACAACTTGTTTGTTGGCTGTCGACAAACTGGCCACCGGCTGGTCGAGATCAAGCTCAACTTCAAGCGTGGAAAGCGCCTCTCGCGCCAGGCGCCGGATCACACGCCAATTGACGAAACCAAAACGGCTTGCGCGCCCCAACGCCAAGTTTTCCGCCACGCTGAGGTCGGGAAACAGCGACGATTCTTGGAAGATGACTTGGATGCCCAGCCGGCGGGCGTCCGGGGGTTGCAACGGCGGCAACACCCGGCCATCCAGTCGAAGCTCGCCGCTGTCGGGCCGGATCACACCGGCCAGCGTTTTGATGAGCGTTGACTTGCCCGAGCCGTTTTCACCGGCCAGGCAATGCACCTCGCCCGTTTCGATCTGCAGGGAAACGTTATCAAGCGCGCACACCCCGTCGTAGCGCTTGCCCATGCCTATGATTTCTAGAAGGGCCATCGCGTGTGCGCTCCTACGGGGCCTTCCCGGCTAAATCGGCCTTGGCAATGTCGAGCCAGGCGGATCCCAAGAACAGCTTGGGCTGGCTGGGAGAAACCGCGAGCGAGCGATAGCCTTCCACTTGCAGATCGGTGGCCTGCGTCGGCTTTTTTCCTTCAAGCAGCATCACCGCCAGTTTGTTCATGGCGTAACCGGCGCGTGCTGGATCCCAAAACGAGATTAGCTTTGCTGACCCTGTATCGAGGTAGCGTTTCGTAACCGAGACCAGGCTTGTGCCTACCACGTGAATGCGAGCGCCAAGACCGCGTTCCTCCACCGCCAGCGCTGCCCCCGGCACGGTGGACATGGAGCTACCCAAAATGCCAGCCAGATGTGGGTGCGCCGTGATGAGCTCGCGTGTGCGGGCATAAGCGCGGTTCTGATCGTCGTAGTCCTCGATTTTGTGGGCGATCTCAACCATGCGTGGGTATCGCGCCTTTTGATGTGCGACGGCGGCGTCGATCCACTCGTTGTGCGAAAACGACGTCAAACTTCCAACGAAGGTGGCGTATTCACCGGTTTCCCCCATGAAGCGGGCCAGGTGATCCATCAAATGCCGGCCATAGTCGGCGTTGTCGAAGGCTTCAAGAATGGCATCGGCATTCACCTGCGAGGACGCTTCGTGCGAGACGACCACGATGCCGCGAGCGCGGGCCTTCTTAAGCACGGGCTCAACTGCTTCGACCGAGAAGGGCACCACACAGATCGCGTCCACTTTTTGCGCGATCAAAGATTCGATGATCTGCACCTGCTGGGCGGCGTCGGCCTGGGCCGGGCCCTGCAAAAAGGCGTCGTGGCCGGTATCGGATGCAAACTTCTTAACCCCTTCGCGCATCTCCTCGAACCACGCGATGCCATCCACTTTGGCCACGGTGGCGATCGTGAACCGCTTTGCCTGCGGGGGTTGCTTGGGATCGACCGGGCGCCGGCAGTTCGCCATCGACAGCACGAACAGCGGCACCAGCGCGAGGCCCCATCGGGTGTGTACGGGCTTGACCATCGCCTCTTATTAAGGACGAGCGAAACTGAAGGTTCAACATGTTTTCTAAACATTATCACCGAGTAGCTAAAGATTTTTTAGTTCAGTGAACTGGAAGTAGTGACCCCGAAAAACCACAAACCTTAGTTATTTCGACAGCTTACCTCCTAGAAAGCCTGGTGGATGTGTCATTTTTACCCGGGTATAATTGACGCATATTTATTCCCGGGTATTATTGCCGCCCATGGACAACGCACCCAGATATCTCGCTTTCGCCGGAGCCAAGCTTGTGGCCGAAGGCGAAGTGAGTGAGGTATTGCCCACGATCAAGCTACGCTTTGATCGATCCCCCTCTGACACGGTTTTCGTCTTCGATGTCACAACGGGACGGCAAACCGACTTCGACCTAAGAGGCACTCTAGAGGATGCGTTGGCGCGCGTGCACGTTGGCGAACACCGAGGTCCTGGGCGCCCCCGCCTTGGCGTGAAGAGCCGAGAGGTGGCTCTTCTTCCGCGTCACTGGGCGTGGTTAGAAGAGCAGCCGAGCGGCATTTCGGCCGCTATGCGCCGACTCGTCGAAGACGCGATGAAGAAGGCGCCCGGACCCGAACGCGCCCGCCGGATCCGAGCGGCGCTAAGCAATGTACTTACGGCTCTCGCCGGAGATCGACCTCATTACGAGGAGGCAACAAGAGCGCTTTTCAAAAACGATGTTGAGCGGTTCGAACAACTCGTTGCGCGTTGGCCCGGCGATCTTCGAGACTACGCTGTTCGCCAGGCGCGCGCCGCCTACGAGGCGGAGGACAGCGAAGGGGGGGTGGGGCGTGAGTGATGCGCGGAGGCGTGCGACTTGGATGCCCGCACGAGTTGTAACGTCGCTCGCGTGGCGTTGACGCTACCATGTAGTAATGAAGCACCGTGCAGCTTGTTCGCATGGGTTACGAAGCTGCCTCCTGGCCGCCGCGTTGATGCAGGCGTGCACCGGCACCATCCGTGATTCGCAATCCGGGCCCGAAGACCAAGGCCTGCCCGAGACCACCGGATCGGGAGGCACGAACACTCCCACCCCGCAGCCTCCCATGGTTGCTCCGCGGGTGGATCCCTGCCAGTTGACGCCACGGCGCCTGGTCTCGCTGACCCCCGCACACTTAACGGCAACCGCGTCGAAGTTGGTCAACGGCGGCCTTACCCCTTCGCTTTTGGATATACGTGAAGCGCTTGCTGGCGTGGAGGGCGTTTCCGAAACGCTATTTTCCAATGATGTGGATGCGCGCGATCTGAGCGACGACAACTACACCGCAAAGCTGTTGGAGTTGGCCGAGCGCCTTGGCGGCATTGTCTTTAACAAATTGAGCAAGGACGACTCATGCCTGAAGAGCGAGCCACGCCCCGCCAGTTGTGCGTCAGATTGGATCGAGCGCGCCGGGCGGCAAGCCTTCCGTCGCCCGATTGGCGCGGAGGAAAAGCAGGAGTTCATTGCGCTTTTTGAGGCGGAAACGGGGCGCGCGGGGGCTGAAGCGGGAGTGTCTGCGGTGGTGCAGTCGATGTTCCTTTCGCCGCTGTTTCTTTACCGCACAGAAATTGGCACTGGTGAAGGGCCGCAAAGCAAGCTGACCTCGCACGAGATCGCGCAAGCGATTTCCTATTGGCTCACCGAAGGCCCTCCGGATGCTGCTTTAAGCGCCGACGCTGACGCGGGCATGCTTGCTGATCCGGCGGCACGCGAAGCGCATGTCATGCGCCTGCTCGCTAAGCCAACTGCGAAAACACTTAGTTCTACGATTAGACTGGTACCGGGCCTTAAATCGTTTTTTTATCAGTGGCTTCAGATCGATCCCGAGCCCGCAAAAGAAGAGCGAATTTATGGCGCACGCGACGACCGTTATTGGGGCTGGATGGAGCAAGAGCTTGACGCCTTCATCAGCGATCATTTGTGGAACCGCGGCGCGCGCTGGGACGATTTGCTCACGGACGACGCCGTGTACCCCAACCAGGGCTTGGTCTATAGCGAAACCTATAAAACCGGCATCGTTTCCCTGCCGAAGTATCCCGACGGCATCTGCGATTCTACGTTTTTTGCGCGACCGGAAAGCTGTATCAAGGATCCTAAGGATCTGGGCAGACATCCCAGCACGCGCATCGAGGGGGCAGATAAGGAGGGCAAGCAAGCCGGATTGTTGACATCACCTTTGGCCATGGCGTCGCAGTCTTTGTTTGATCGAACTGATGCCGTGTTGCGCGGCAAATGGGTGCGCCAAACCTTCTTGTGCCAAGAAATACCTGCGCCGCCGGCAACGGTTGCTGCGGTGCCACCGCCGGCCAGCCCCATGCTTACGGCACGCGAGCGCTTTGCCGCCCATTCCACCGATCCTTCCTGCGCTGCTTGCCATAGCCTCATGGATCCTATCGGCTACGGGCTTGAGACCTACGATGCGGTTGGCCGTTACCGCACGCATGAGCTCAAGCCCGATCTTGAAAACAAGGGTTTGTATTTCGAGTCTGGCCGCGCGATAGATACCCGCGGGTCACTTGCGGATGTCACCGTCGAGGGGCATCACGGCGATCATGCATTCGCCGATGCCAGTGAATTGGCCGGCCTACTCGCAAAATCCGACGAGGCTCAGCGTTGCTTCGTAAGCGTGGCGCATGCCTTTGCCAGCAATCGCTACGCGCACCCCGCCGATGCGTGCAGGCGCGATGAGCTACAAGCTGACTTCGCCGACAGCGGCTTTAACATTCTGGCGCTGTTTGCGCGCATCGCCACACGCGCCGACTTCGTAACACGGGGGGCACCATGAAAATGAATGACGATATGGGTTCACGGGTGCTGGCAAGCTCGCGCCGGTCGTTGCTGAGCACCGCCGCTGCGCTTGGGGTGGGTGCCCCTTTGTTCACAGGGCTGCTGGGTCGCGCACCTGCGGCAGCGGCCGCGAGCAAACCCTACCGCTTCGTTCTCATACGCGCCGGAAACGGTTTCGGACGTTCTTCGGGGGCGTTGGCGCCTCACCGTATGGTTCCCGCGAAAGCCCGCAACGCACAGGGCGTGCCTCTGCCGTTGGCCGCGCTGCCCGCTGCTGTGATGGGCCCGGCGCGCGAAGTAATGTTCACCAGCGCCGATGATCTGCCGCCGTCGCTCGCCCCCCTGCGCCGCTGGTGGCAAAGCACAATGGTTATGGATCGCTTCTACAATCCGCATGGCGTGGGCTTGCACGGCAACGGGGGTTATACGTACACGGTCATGCCACCACCTGGGCCCGGCATGCCATGGCCGGTGCCCATCGACACGGCGATGGCGCGCAGCTTCGGCGACGCGCTGGCCTTCCCGGTGGTTCGCATGGATTACAAGGGCGACACGGCCGCAAACTACTTTGATCGCTACTTAGGCGCGGTGGGGCCCGGTGGCCTTTCACAACTGACCCAGCGTAAGGCGGTGGTGGGTGCCGTGCGGGCGCACGCGACGCGGCTCAAAGGCACACTTGGCCGCAACGACACTCAGCGCCTCGATGGATACGTTGAATCGCTACACCGTGCAGAGCAATCGCTCGAGCGCCTTACAAAGCTAAGTTGTGGCGAGCTTTCAAGGCCAAGCCAGGCGTCGACAGTTGCAAAATACGAACCCTTGTGGCCGTTGATTTCGCAGTCGAATGTGGACACTGCAGCGGCAAGTTTGGTCTGCGGCCTGTCACGCGTGGTCAGCCTCAATTTTATTCCTGGACGAGGTCCGTTTCAGTTTCTTGATCCCAGCCCCAACGCGTACAACCAGCAAAACAAGCTACCTGCGCACGCCATTTCGTCAGACACTCGTTATGGCGATCTTGCGAGCGGTCTGCACCTAGAAGGCCCTGCCACAGGAAACGGCAATTCGTGGGCGTTAGATAGGCACAACAACCACCATGCCGGTTACACCGCTATGTTGACAGCGATTGACCGCTGGGAGGCGGCCTTGATCGCTCGCCTGATTGAGCGTTTGCAGAACACCCCCGAGGGCTCCGGATCCATGTGGGACCACACGCTGGTTCTGTGGGTGAACGAGGGTGGAGGGGTTCACCACGGCGGATCGCGCGATCATCCAGCCATTCTGGTGGGGGGCCCCGCTGTGATGGGGGCCGGCGGCAACACGCCCGGCCTGTTGCGCGGCGGGCGGTATCTGGCTTATCCCAAAGACACCCGCGCCCTCAGCGATCTGTTCGTCACTGTGGCGCAAACTTTGGGCATTGCCATGCCATCGTTTGGTGATCCGGCGATTTGCCAAGGCGTCCTTCCTGGCGCGCGGGCCTAGCGTTCGTGTTCACCCGATGCGCTGCCAGTCAGTGGGTTCCGTGATGGGGTGTGGTGTTTGTGGCCTTGAGCATTGTGGCCGGACACTTCCATCACGTGCGCTGCAGCAACTGAGACGCGGGCCCACCTTGGTTGTACTTGGACTCGCCCCACGCATCCTGCGGCATACCCATAAGGTGCGTCACGGCAGCATAAAGTCGGCCGTGCGACATGTTCTTGAAATCGATGAACCGCCCCGTCTTCAGTGCGCCCCCTGCTTTGCCCGCGAGGATGAAGGGCAGGTTGCGCTTGTTGTGGCCATCGCCGCTGTCGAAGGGGTCCATGCCCATATCGGATGTCCACAGGATGAGCGTGTTGTCTAGCATGTTGCCATCCCCCTCAGGGATCGCCTTGAGCTTGGCAATCATCCGCGCGACTTGATGGGCTACGTGCTGGTGGCAATCGGCGACGTCCTGGCGGGTGTAGCCGTGGCGACCGTGCTGCAGACCTTCGTGCAGGTTGCCATAAGTCTTCGTGCCCGCCATGTTGGGAGGAGAGCAGCCGCCATTGAACGTCCAAAAAGAATAGGTCAGCGCGCGGGTGACGTCACATGCGAAGGCCGAGGTGGCGAGGTCCGCCATCACCTCAGCACGCGCGCGGTAGTTCCCGCCGGAAATGCTGCGGAGGCCATCGGCCGGCTGTTCTAAAGAACTGCAGAGCGTTCTTTCCATGGGCGGCTTGTCCTCACCGACCTCGACATTGGTCAGTGTCTTTTCCAGCTCGCGCAGTTCGGCCATGTGGGGCTCAACCTCAGCCTTAAACTCAGAAGGCAGCGCCTTTTGGAAGCCCATGACCTCCTTGGCTACAAAGTCTGTGACGAGCTTGCGAGACAAGTTGCGCCTCTGCAGACGATCAGCCTCCACCTTGTTGCCCGGAAGATTTTCAAGCGCTTGGCCGGTTTTGCCCAGTAAGTATTTTTTGTAGACCTCCACCGGGTTGTCTTCCGCGTGGGGATCTTCAAGCTGCCCGCCCGCGTTGCGGCGGCTGCTAAAGACGTCGACGGCGTCCAGCCCCGAGCCGTGTCGGCGCGCAGGCGTTAAATACAAGTTGTCGAAGGGCACCCCAGAGCTTGCCTTGAGCTTGCGCCCGATGTGCCAATCAATCGTTTCGATGCCCGGGTGGCTATACGCCGAATCGGGGTTGCGGGGGCGTGCGGGGGCCAGCACCGTGCAGGTGGCAACGCTATGTTGATCCACCTTGCCGCCCCTCGGGCAATAAGATGGGGCGTTTCTCCAGTACTCGCAGCCCGGTTCATTGTTAACGTTCTTGCAAACGACCAAGTCGTTCTTGTGGGGTTCGAGCGGGTTTAGGGTATAGCCGAGTTGAAAATTTTGTTCGCTGGCGTTGCCGTACCAGTGCGCGCCCGAGGTGCCCATCGCGTGATAGATAAGCATGAAACGCTTCGCGGACGAGTTTTCGCCAGCGGCTCGGGCGTCGATGCGGCGCAGGAAGCTCATGGCCGGGATGGCCGCCGCCAATTCAAGAACACGTCGTCGTGTGGTTTTCAAATTCATTGCGACTGAACCTCCGTGCGGAAGGTGAAAGAGGGGTGAAGAGCCAGAGACTCCAGCGTCTGCCGCAGGTTGTGTTCGCCGCCAGCGGCAGCGCCGTCGATGTTTTCAACCGCGCAATGTTCGGAACCACGGGTGGGAAGTTTGCCCCATGACTGCGCGGCCCAGCGCGACACGAAGCAATGTTTGGCGACAGGGGCCTCGCCCACCAGCGCGAAGAGTTCGGCCGGTGTCGAGAAACTCTGCGGCTCTTGGTCCGCGCCTAGCAATACCTCCCCCGAAGGATCGATGCTCGCCCCGTCTTCCGACTCTCTGTACCGTCCTAGGCCA
The DNA here is from genome assembly GCA_038257535.1 of Polyangia bacterium. Classification (GTDB taxonomy): domain Bacteria; phylum Myxococcota_A; class Polyangia; order Fen-1088; family Fen-1088; genus JAGTJU01. Next base: position 24,923 of record JBBSJE010000036.1, on the reverse strand, counting down.
TCCCAGTGCTCAAGCGCGAGCCCCGGGGGATCGATGTACATGTGGCAGCCGGCGCAGATAGGGTTCTGCATGTGCTCCGCGAGCTGCTCCCGCGCGCTGGTGCCCGCGCTGTGCTCGGGTTCGGGCGGAATGTCCAAGTCGTCGGGAGGCGCGGGCACCTCCATACACAAGACCTGCTTGTTGAACGTGGCGCCGCGCAAGATGGGCGAAGACCCTTTAAGCTTTGAGTGGGCCGCGAGGTAAGAGTTGTGGGTCAAGAGCCCCATGCGTTGTACAGCGCCCAGCTCAACGAAGGCGCCCGTGCCGGCGGTGGCTTCGTCACGTCCGAGCAGTTTCGCGTTGTCCTTTGTTACCCACGCCGTGTGATGGGTGAAGAGATCTGCGAAGCGCGCATCGGGGCCCGTCATGAGCGAGGCGAAGACCTTGTCGGTGTCGGTGCGAAATTCAGCTCCGAGGGCGGCCGTCCATTCGGGCTCCTCCTTGCGCTTGCCGGTGAGCCCTCCCAGCATCAACCACTGGCCCACGAAATGATCGGTGCTTCGTTGCGCGCGCGGATCATCGAGCAGCCTTGCAACCTCTTCGCGGCGCGCGTCAGGCTCGTCCAGCGTGCCCTCTTGTGCGCGCATCAGCAGGGTTTCGTCAGGCACAGATCGCCACAGGAAAAGTGCGAGGGCGTCGGCCCATTGCCGTGCGTCGAGCGCGCGCACCCCTTCGGCCACGTTCTCACCCTCGGCCGCGTCCCAAACGTAAAGGAACTGCGGCGACTGCGAAAACGCCGCCACGACGGCTAAGGCTGCATCCTCAGGCGCCGCCTCTTTCACAGTGTCGAACAAGGTGCGGTAACGGGTCCGCATATCATCGGACAAAGGGCGGCGGTGAAACCAGAGCGCCAAGCGATCTAGGGCCGCGTCGAGACACGTGCCTCCCTCCGCCGGAGCGCAACCTATGGCACTTTTGAGTCGCTCAAGCACGACACCGGCTGCGGTCCAAGCGTTGGCCTCGGTATCCACCATCACCTGCCGCGTCACGCGTAGCCCTGCGGGCAGTGTTGCGTTGCCATCGGCGGCAGGGTCGGGGTGCGTCACGAGGGCAAGATCCGCTTTTTTAGCGATGTCCTGCATGGCGTTTACATATTGGTCGCGCGCCAGCCGTTTGAGCACGGGCGGGCCTGCAAACGACTGCGCGTCGTCTTCCCCCATTTGCCGGCAACGGGCGAGCTGTTCTTGGGACGGTTCCCCTTCGGGCGACAGCGCGGGCGGCTTCTCGCGGTTTTTTGGGTCCCCCTCGGTCACGCTGCCGGAGCAGGCGGCGCCGCCAAGCAAAGCGGGCAAAATCAAGGCTGAGGGCACCAACCTGAGTCGAAAGTACTTCATCGATCCTCCTGGAAAATCCGCGCCGACGCACGCCACCATCGCTCTAAAAGCGGTGCGCGAATCCAACGTCTCTAAGATTGAGCCAAAGGCGCCGTGGGGGGTAGCCCCTTCACGCCTATGACAATCGGTGGTCTAAACCTATGAGGAGACTCATAGCTCGGCCGCCTTTGCCGGCCTAAGGGTCGTTGCGGAGCAAGCCTCGCTTGAGCGCCACCGCAACCGCTTCGGCGCGTCGCCGTACACCCAACTTGTGCAGCACGTTGCTCATATGAATGCGTACGGTGCCTTCACTGATGCCGAGGGCCAACGCAATGTCCTGGTTGCCCTTGCCTGCGAAAGCATGCTCCAAGATCTGTAGCTCTCGCCGGGTTAACGGCGTGGCGTTTGTCCCTTCGGCATGCGCGTCCACCGGCACATAGCGATGCCCCTGGTAAACCAACCGGATCGCGCGTACCAACTCATCGCCATGCACATCTTTTTTAAGGTAGCCCTTGGCACCCGCCTGCAAGGCCTTGCGCACGTCTTCCACCGTCTCGTAGTGGCTGAGCAGGAGCACCTTCGCGTTCTTGTGGGCTGAGCAGATGGCTGCTGTGGCGCCCACGCCGTCGAGGCCTGGCAAGCGCAAGTCCATAAGCACAAGGTCAGGCAGCAGCCTTTCATATTCGCGAACCGCGTGCGGCCCGTTCTCGGCTTCTCCCACCACCACCATGTCGTCCTGGCTGCCGATGACTGACGCCACCGCGACCCGCGCCAGGTAGTGGTCTTCCACGATAAGGACGCGAATGGGCGAGTCGGGGGAGGAGATCGTGGGCATGAACGGGCTTGTGAAATGGTAACATCTTCTTGGTTTGAATTCGCGCATTGCACTCGTGTTGCTGCCGCTTGTGGCCTGGCTTTGGCCTTCGCTTGCCGTCGCTGCCGGGCTACTTCCCGCCTTACACGTTGTTAAATATCACCCCGCCGCTTTGGTCAGCGCGATGGCACAGGACAGCGATGGATATATGTGGTTCGCTGCAGGCAGAACGCTTGTGCGCTTCGATGGCGACCGCATGCAGGTGTGGGAGCTTAACGATGAGATCCGGCTGCTCGTGGCCGACGGCGCGGGTGAGTTGCTGTTGGGTATGGGAGCCGCACCCCGGTTGCATAGGTTTCACCCATCAGGCAAAGCGATTCCGTTAACAGGACTCGTTCCAGATCAAGCCATAAAACACATCCTTCGTGACACAACGGGTTTGTTATGGGCCGCGACGGCGGATCACCTTTGGCACGACAACGGGCAAGGGGCACAATGGCGTTTGGCAACAAGGAGCGAGCCCGTAGGACGTCCTACGGCGCTGTGGCTAGGCCCCAACGGTGAAATGCAGGTGCAGAGCTCGCAAGGATGGTTTTCGTTGGGTGCAGGAGCACCTAGGCCGATTCCAACTCCGCCGCTGCCAAGTTTGAGCTCAGCCAAAAGGCCGGAGGTCGTTCTGCGCAACACCCCGATTCTGCACGCAACGGTTCCCCAACGCGATCTGCCGTTTAACAGCGCGCTCTTTGCCTTTATCGCTGAAGACACCACCGTGCGCGGCGTCGCTTCGGCAATCGAGGGCACATGGGTGGCCACCTCTCGACGTTTGGCGCTGGTAAAAGACGGTGCGATTCGGCAGCAATGGTCTGGAGAGGGCATTGAAAACGAAATTCTAGCCATCTTCCTAGATCGAGAACAAGGAATGTGGGTGTCACTTTCGGGCCGCGGGGTGATTCGGATCGAGGCGTCGCCCGTTGCCGTGCCCAATTTCGAAGGGATGGAAGTGCGTGGTCCTGCCTTTGATATGGCGGTGGTCAATGGCGCGCTTTGGTTTACCTCAACCTTCGGGCTACTGCGGTTTTCCCCGAGCACGGGGTTCCAGCAGTTTCGTCCGCCAAGGGACTTGAGGGCATTCACCATGCGGGCCTTGGTTGCCACCAAGGACGGAACTGTGTTCTTAGGAAATTTGGAGTCAAGACTGCTTAAGTTCGATGCCGTCGCCGGCTTTTCTGCCATCACCTTGCCGGGCGCGATTGAGCGTGAGCGTGCGACGGCTCTTGTGCTGTCTGGGGAAGATCAGTTGTGGGTGGGCACGTCAACGGGGAGGGTGCTCACCATGGGGGTGCAAGAACAGGTGCTACGTGACGCCAATCTGCCCAACGAGGCGTCACCCTTGTGTGGGCCTCCCGCAAATGAAGATCGGTGCCCGTGGTCGATCTCTTGGTTGTCTGTGGCCGCCGAGGGGGAGCTTTGGGTAGGCACGAACGCTCGTGGGATTTACCGTTGGCGGGCCAGGAATCAACAACAACAGCGAGTCGGAAAGCTTCTAGACGGCACCCGCATCAATGCGGTTTTTCAATTTGGCGAAACGCTTCTGTCATGCACAAACAGCGGCCTATGGGCGTTCACAAATGGGCAGGAGGTTGTTTTGGCCCAGTCGGATGGTTTGCCTAGCAACGCTCTGCTAGGCATTGCCGACGATGGTCGCCAGCACCTGTGGCTATCGAGTGACCGCGGGGTGCACCGGATCTCGAAGCAGGCGCTGGCCGTTTACCTGCGCGATCGTTTCATGGGAACCCAAGGGCAACCCCTTGCGCCGGTGAGCTACGACCATCAAGACCACCTACCCAGCGATCAGGTCATCGATAGAAGTCACGCAAGCGTAACTTTGGGCCCCGATGGGCGCATTTGGGTGGCAACTGTCTTGGGGCTTAGCGTGATCGATCCCGAGCACGCCACGCGTCTTGACCCCTTGCCGCCGGTTACGATCTACGGCGTGGTGGCGGACGCAGAAACCTCGACCGAAAGCATGCGCGTTACCGTGCAGCCGGGCCGAGGTGATCTGGCATTTCACTATACAAGCCCCACGTTCGATGCCACGCACCGCTTGCACTTTCGCCACCGGCTTGTGGGGCGAGACCCGGTGTGGTCGCAGGCTCAAACCCAACGGCAAATCAGTTATACGAATCTAGATCCTGGGCGGTATTTCTTCGAGGTTCAGGCAACCAAGGATGCGGGTGAGCGCGTTTCACCTATAGCGAGCGTCGAAGTCGTCTTGCTGCCACATTTCCACCAAACGAAGACTTTTGTAATGCTCTTGCTCGGGCTTGGATTATTGGGACTTTATGGCGCTTATCAAGCGCGGCTTCGTCAGGTGCAAGCTCGCTACCATGCGGCGACCAGCGAGCGCAACCGCATCGCACGCGATCTACACGATTCTCTAGCGCAGATATTTACGTCGCTTGGTCTGCGCATCGATGTGTTACGTCGCACATTGCAGGGAAAATCAAGCGACCTGCCTTCGAAAGCTGCGCACGTTTCGCAGGCAGTGGACGAGCTTCGTCAGGTGGTTGATCATGGTCGCCTCAGCAGCCGCGCCGTCATCCGAAATCTGCGCAGGGAGCGGGCTGATCTGTTGTCGTCGCTGAGTGAGGTTGCAGGATTTTATCCCGGTGTGTCCGTGGTGTTGGTGTGTGAGCAGAGTTTGCCTGCCATGTCGCCTGAACTTGAGTCTGATTTGCTCGCAGTGGGATTGGAGGCCGTTAACAATGCGGTTGCTCACGGCAAAGCCAAACACATCACGATTGAATTCGACGCTGGTCCCCCTTTGGCCATGTGGGTGCGCGACGACGGACAAGGCTTCAACACGGGGCTCAAGGCCGACGCCCGCGGGGGGCACTATGGGCTGCTGGGAATGCAAGAGCGGGTGGCTCGCCACAACGGCAAGCTTGTGGTGCACGCCGAAGAAGGGGTGGGGGCGGAAGTGGGTGTGGTGCTCGCTGGGGGCCGGCTCTAGCGTCGCAACATCAGACCGTCCAGCCATTGTCGCCACCTCCTTCGCCCCGCCTGCTCATTTGCTCTGGTTGCTGGGTTTGGCAAAGTGAAGAAGTTCACCGGCTCTCGGCGGGCCGAGCTGTAGGTAGACGACGTGGAGTTCTGGCGCGCATGCATAGCGTTCGTGTTACCCGATGCGCTGCCAGTCAGTGGGTTCCGTGAAGGTGGAATCTTCTACAACGTACCGCACGTGTCGGCCTTCGCGTTGCTGCTGGCACACCCCATCAGCCAGCAGTTCACGCAGCACCGCCTGCACTGTTCTTACGGAGAGGTTCAGCCGCGCAGCGGCCTCGGCGGCGGTAACAGGCGTGCGTGTGCGAGCCAGCAGCGACAAGATGTCATCACCCGCGTTGGGCGCTGATCGCGGATCAGGGAGCACGACCGCACGATGAAGCTGCATGTGAATGCGTCCCAGGCTGCGGTGAACGCTGGCGTCGGCGCCCAAGTGCGAACGCAGACGGTGAATGAGCGCACGAAAAGTGCCATCGTGTAGGGCCGGTACGAACGAAAATCCGTAAACGCTGGCGAAGAAGGTTGCCTCTTCGAGGCCTTGCGGGCCTGCCAAGGCCAGCGCGGCGGCGGCCGTATCCAAACGATCCTGCCGGTGTGCGCGGCGTTCGCTGGGCGCAAGACCAAGCGCCCTGACCAAAACCATTCCGTGCGCGAGCACGCGTCTGGGCTTGCGGTCGGGCGCCGCAACGACGACGACAAAGCCATCATCGTCATGTAGGGGGCGGGCAAGACTTTGCAACGGCGCTGGCAACGCGGCGGCATGGCCGTTTGCCCACCGCACAAGGGCCTCGGCTGAATCCTGGGGCACGGCAGGCGTTGTCGATGCCGCAAAAACCTCCGGATCGATCCGCACATCTAAGGCGGCCAACAACAATTGCGCTTCCTGCTCAATGGGCCCCACGTGCCCAGAGGGGGCGCACAGGGCCTGTGCGCATACGTCAAATTCGGCGATCGAGGTGCACGTAAGCAACCGGCGCGCGAAGTGAGCGAGATCGTCGTGCCCGTGTAAATGCGGGGCCTCAGGTTCGAGGCCTGTGAGAAAGCGTTCCCAGCGCCACCAGGGGGCCAACGTGGCGGTTGTTGGCGCGGGCAGTGCCGCCAAAATGCGGGCCGCCAGCGCGCCGCGGCCCACCCACCGCCGGCACCGGGCGAGCACAAGATTCGCCAGCACCATCTCCTGCTCTTCCGTGCGGGCCATGCGCGAGCCACGCCGGGCACAGCGGGTGGCGCCGGCGAAGTCACCCGCTTCTAGGAGGCACAGCGCCCGCAGCGCCATCGCTTGCACCACCAGCGTTGCACGCCCTTCCTCCGCGGCCACTCGGTGCACCACGGCCAAGCCTGGCGCCCCTTCATGGCCGCGGCCCTCCCGCCATGCTTGCCAGAACGGCTCCAAAACGGGCTCGAAGGTTTTCAATTGGGCCCACATCGTGTGTGCGCTCTACCGCGGGCGACCCCAGGGGCTGTTAAAACTCATGCGCGCTTTACTCCCTGCGCCGGCTTTGCTCGCGCACAGGTTTGTTCATCTTATACTAACCCCATGCCCCCACCCCGCTATCGCAAGCTCTTTGAGCTCTCACGGGGGGGAATGGGCCGCGTGGACCTGGCGGTGCGAGAGGAAGCCAGCTTCAGCCGCCTATGCGCCATCAAACGCCTGCGTTCACCTACCGATCCACACATGGAAGCCATGCTGCGAGAAGAGGCGCGCTTGGCGGGCTTGTTGCGCCATCCCAACGCCGTACCAGTGCTGGACGTGGGCCACGACGACGAGGGTTTGTTCCTGGTGATGGATTACGTAGATGGCGTCTCGTTCGCTGATCTGCTGACCCACGCCGGCAAAACCGGCGCTTTGTTGCCTGTGCAACTGTGCCTGCAAATCACCATCGACGTGGCGAAGGGACTGCATGCGGCACACGAGCTTCGAGACGCGGCCGGCAACCCGCTGGGTCTCGTGCACCGTGACGTGTCACCGCCCAACCTGCTCGTGGCCGCCGAGGGCGTGGCCCGCGTAACAGATTTCGGCATCGCCAAACACAATGGCGCGCGCGACATGACCGAGTTCGGGGTGCTCAAGGGAAAGATGGGGTACATGGCGCCCGAACGCCTGCGCTTTTCACCGCACGATTTACGTGCTGATCTTTTCGGACTGGGCGTGGTGCTGTGGGAGCTGTTGGCCGGACGCCGGCTTTACGCTGGCGACACCGAGCACGAGGTGGCTCAACGCATTTTGAATGAGGACCCACCTGACATCGCGCTCGAAAGAAATGGCGTGCCCGATGAGGTTGTGGAGTTGTTGTTTCGGCTGCTCAGCAAAGATCCAAGCTTGCGCCCGGCGTCGGCACAGCACGTAGCTGACCTTCTGCTTGATGTGGCAATGAGGGAATCATTGCGGCACGGCCCCTTCGACGTCGCGGACTATGTGGGCAACCATTTCGGCTCCGCGCTCCACGCCCGTCGACAAGCCGCACACGAGGCCGTAAACCGGGGTCGTGCCAAAGCGAGAACGTCTTTTTGGGCGGTGCGCGCTCTTGGTGCAAGCGTTGTTGCCGCGGCGGGCTTCGCCGCTTGGTGGGCGATGACGCCTAGGGTGGCCACGCCACAAGCACCGGCTCAACCGACCGCAGCCGATTTGGCTTTGCTGATGGAATCGGCAGCCTCCGCGCGCCCGGTTAGCTTAGAAGTTCCGGTGGCGGCCGACACACCGATTGCCACCGCTTCTGCGCCGCCACTAGGCGCCCCAAAGCCACGCGTCTCACGCGCACAGCTCAACCAGCCCCCAAAGGTGAAGGCCGCCGTAGACTGCAGCGATCCTTTCGAGTTTGACGCTTCGGGAAGAAAGCGGGTTAAGCGAGATTGCTTCCGATGAGACAAATGCTGTTTTTGCTTTGCCTGGCGCTTGTCATCGGCGCCACAGCTTCATCGACACCCGCCTTCGCTGTGGAAGGTGAGGTTTCGGCCTGCATCACAAGCTATGAGCAAGGGCAGGTCGCCCGTGATGAAGGACGCCTCGTACAAGCGCGCGATCACTTCGTCGCCTGCGCCGCAGACACCTGCCCGGCAGCCCTTCGGCGCGATTGCAGGCCCTGGCTGTCGCAGATCGACACGCGCCTGCCGACGTTGGTGTTTCATGCGCGGCAAGGAGATCGCGATGCCAGCGACCTTCAAGTGGTCGTTGACGATGTGCAGATCATCGACAAATTGGACGGGCGCGCCGTGGCCGTGAACCCGGGGCGACGGCTGATTCGTTGGGTGCAAGCGGGCGTTACGGTCGCGCAAGATGAACTGCTGGTGGTGGAGGGTGAAAAAACGCGCTTGGTGTCGCTTGACCTGCCGGCTGCCGAACCCGTGGGCGTCATGGCGCCCGCGTTACTGTCACCGCCGCCACCGCCACCATCATCTGCCGGCACGCGGCTGGCGCCGTGGCTTACCGGCGCAACGGCTGTAGCAGGGCTAGGGGCTTTCACACTGATTGGACTTGGCGTTCGGGCCGATGTGGCGCAGATGGAGAAAACCTGCGCGCCGGCTTGCACGGACGAGCGTGTACAATCCGTACAACGACGTGCCTGGCTTGCCAACGGGGCCCTCGGCGTGGGATTGGTTGCGGCCGCAGCTACGTGGCTGCTTTGGCCCAGCCCACGGCGCGAAGGTGCCTCGGCTCAAGCGCGATGGACGCTTGCACTCGTCCCCACTTTGCAAGGAGGCATCGGTGTCGTGGCCGGCTGCCATTAGCTTTGTTGCCATGCTGCTTGCAGGCTGCCTGGTGAATGCCGACGCCTTAAGCGGTGGCAACGCGGTGGGCGGCGCTTGCAAGCGTCACGCGCAATGCGATCCAGGTCTGGTTTGTAGCGAGGAACGTTGTGCCCTTCCAGCCACATGCTTGGCGTTGGCGCAAGCCCGCCCCGAAGCCGTCAACGGCACTTACGAGCTGGCGCCCGACGCCACCGGGGTAACGCCACGTTTTTCTGCCTTCTGCGAGCAGAACCTTGACGGCGGCGGTTGGATGCAAATTTCCGCCAACATGCTTGGCGAAAGTCGGGAACAACACGTGACGGTCGATTCGGCCAAGGGTGAAGATGGCGGTTTGATGGTGACCGTTTACGCCAATGCCGAAGGTTGCGGGGAAGACGCTTCGTTTCACATGACGCTGCTTTCGCCGGGCGTGCCTTGGACGGAGGTGCGTTTTCGCCAAGTGTTCTCCGGACGCGCTCAATGCTACGGCATCCTCGGCATCCGGCGCTACGTCTACAGTGGAAAGATGAACGTGGTTCCCTTCGATTTGCAGGTGGATCGCATCTGGTCGCAGTCACGCATGGCCGTGGGCGGCGGCAGTTTCGACGGGCTCATCGAGACCTGCGACAGTAGTAAACACTTTTGGAACCAGAGTGAGCCCCTACCTAGCTCCATCGAAGTTTCCCTGCGGCGAATTGACCTGTCGATTCCGTCGGGGATAGGCACTGGAGTCAGCTGCAACTCTTTTGCACCCGGCAACACCAGCCCCACGTGGTGGCGCTACGACAAGATCTTTGTGCGCTAGTTGCCAGGCCATTCGCTAGGCACGCCGCGCCGAGTTGCGGGCTTCCCGCCTGGACCGAAAGCCGCTCCAAAAGCCCCGTGGCGCCAACAAAAAAATTCTTAGGCCGGTAATACACCAAACCCACACCCAATCGCGACAGCTCCGAAGTCGTCGTCCTCTAACGACCTCGTGCTCATGAATGTTCGATGTGTGTACAGGATTTTTGCTGGTCGGGCACGCGGTCGTCCATTTCAGGCGGCCGTTGGCTGTCGAGGACCTCACCTGAACAATTCGCCAGGATTGTCAGCATCGACAGTGGCTTTGATTAAACCGTGGGGCGGTGGCCTCCGGTGCTGCGCACGGGGTTGCCCGGCCAGCCTACCGCTTAGGGGACGGGCGTGGCACGGATCAGCAAGTGGGGTTGCGCTGGATGGTCGATGCGAAACTCTCCCCTTTGCACACCCGGCACCGCTTTGGTGGACATGCCCCAGGTGTCGATGATCTCCAAACGCCACCCCACGTCCTTTAAGCTCGGATCGCTGGCTGCAAGCGCATCGGTCATGCGGCTGCGCATAAAGCTTGGCTGTGACAGACCCATGTATACGAGAAAGCTCTTGCCACAGCGAGCTGCAGGGCGGGGATCGAACAAATCCTTTTTCTCAAGTGGCTGCAGCACGCCACATTCCTCAACGAGCTTGCGAAGGAAACGTATGCGGGCAACGCTTTGGCCTTTAAGCGTGCCACCCTTTGACCACCAAATGATGTCATCTGGTGAGTAAAAGGTTTCACTATGACCTACGTAGCCACCGCGCATGAAGCCAACCCAGTGCCGATGCACCAGCTCCTGGCCCGTAATGTTTCCCCAGCCTTCTTCAAGATCACCTTCGTACTGACATTCATCAAGGATCACGGGCTTTTTGTATTTGGAAAGCCATTGAGTCATTTGATCCGCATCTGAGCTCTGCACGCTTGTATGCGTGATCGAGGGGCGGCTATGGTCGAAAAATTTCGCACCATTGTGAATGGATGTGAGATGGCCATAGGGATCTTCAGCTTCCAGTACGTCGAGCAGCTGGTTCCATTCTTCAACTGAACGATTGCCAATAAAATCCCATTCATTTGCCATTGACCACCAAATATTGGCAAAGGCTGCCAACCGTGCCACTGCGTAGCGAAGATAGGCGGCATTGCCTTGCGGGCTCATGTTGTCGTAACCCCATCGCACCGGTTTCCCGGGAGCTTCGCTTTCGTCGTAGGGATGGAACAAGATCAGATCCACCTCGATCCCCAAAGCCTGCAGGTCCTTGATGCGGCTTTCCAGCAAACGCCAATATTCAAGGTTGGGGCGTGTGGGATCGGGGAAGCCATCTGCCTTGTGTACGAATGGCAAGTGGGGCGGCTCGGCTTGGTTGTAGGTAAACCACTTCGGAAAAACGCAGATTCGCACTTTGTTGAACGGCGAATCTCCCAGGGATTTTATGGTTTGTGTCTGCAATGCCAAAGGCTGATGGGCCAACGCATAAACAGTGGTTCCGAAGGGGTGGTAAGCCGTTCCGTCGGCATACGCAAAGTGGTGCGTACCCTTCACGCGCATGGGGCCGTGGGCGCGCTTGTCGCGGGGCTGCACATTGATCGTGCCCTGCTTCCCCGTAAGCGCGGCGATGTTGCTTTGGGTGCGCCATCGCCAAGTTCCAGGTTGGCTGGGCATGAAGCGCAACTTGTAGATTCCATCACCATCGTAAAATCCGCGAACCTTGAAGGTTTTGCCCGCCTGCTCGAAAGTGGCGTGCAACTCGGCATCAACAAACGGGTTGCCAGAGAGGGGGCCCTTCAAGCTGACCTCCGCCTGCTCCCATACCTTCACACCGCCAAAAGCCGGCGCCACTCTTCCAAAGCCCGCGCAACTTAGAAGCGCTGTGCCAGTAAAAACTAAAATACCAAAATACACCCTATTTGCACTCATATGCCCATGTATTACCACGTTATTCCCAGTCCGGTGTTGGTTTCTCTATCGACGACGAGCACTTATCGGTGGTAACGTAGAAACTTACAACTGTGACTAAGCTTACGTTTCATAAGGCCACGCCAGGGGCAGACGACCACACGGTGTCGGGCATCCCTCACGAAGCGGTGCCCTTCGGGGGGCGTTATGAGTTGGGTGAAGTGCTTGGCGAAGGGGGGGTTGGGACGGTGTTGTCGGCCACCCGGAAGAGCGATAGGTGCGAGGTGGCCATCAAGATCCTTCGCCTGGATAAAGATCACACTCCCAGCCGCACACGCCTAAGGCGAGAGGCGGAGATTATGTCCCAGATTGACTCGCCACATGTGCCGCGGGTTCTGGAACAGGGGGTTGATCCGGTGATGGGATCTTTTTTGGTTCTGGAACGCATCCACGGCCGAACCTTGAGCCAAACGCTAAGCAAAGACGGGCCGCTGCCGCTGGGCGCCGCATGTGATGTCGTCAGGCAGGTGGCCAACGCGCTTGCCGTGGCTCATCAAAACGGCTTCATCCACCGCGACGTAAAACCCTCAAACGTTCTGGTGTCTTCAACGCGAAGCGGGGCGCTTCACATCAAGCTGCTGGACTTCGGCATTGCAAAGGATTTGGGGCGGTTTGCGACAAAGCTAACCCGAGACGACCAGCCGCTGGGTTCCCCTGGATTCCTGGCTCCTGAGCAAATTTCCTGCCCCAGCAGGGCCGACGGCCGCGCCGATGTTTGGGCCCTGGGCGTTTTGCTCTATACCTGCCTGACAGGTGTGTCTCCGTTTGCGCGAGAGACCTCCGCCGAGACATTCTCCGCCATCCTGACGGGCGATTATGAACCGCTATACCAGCGATGCGTAGGTGTTCCGCGCGCCGTCGATGATTGGATCGCCTGTGCCTGCAACCAGCGGCCTGCGTTGCGCTTCGCAACCGTGACGGCGGCAGCGGAAGCGTTGAGTGAGTTGTGCGCGCGCTACTCGTTGGCGCCGACCTGCGCGGTGCCTCGATCTAGCATTTTCGCACCGAACGATTGCGAGACTTTGTCGCTGGCAGGAGCTGCCGCCGGCGGCAAACGGTCGGTGCGACCTCAAGCCCCATGGGTTGTTCGCCCGTGAGCGTGGTGCGTATCCGAATACGTACCCAGATACCCGTCCTGTCCCTTAAATGAGCCTTCAGCGCCCACGGCAGGGCCTTATGCGATTGGCACATATGGTGCTGGAGCGCCGGCCTGATTTCTATTCAATTGAAGCTCAAGGAGACGAGGACCGGCGGCCCCCTCGGGATGGAGTTACAACGTGGCCCAAGTTCAGGTGATTGGAACCCGGGCTGGGGCCGCACTGTTGAAGAGCTATACATAGGGGCCTTCGCCGGGCGGCGTTGACCCACGCACGGGGCCTAAGTATCAAGGCACAACAGCTCAGCTTCTAGCGATTGAGTGCGCATGCTTTGCCCTGGCGAACAGCCACGTCAGCACTACGGCGAGAAAGATCCGCTGCACCAATCCCGCGATGTTCGGCAGCGCGATCATTGAACCGACAAAGGCCAGGAACGTGCCCAACATCACAAACGACATGACCGCCCAGAAGCGATGGGAAGCCGCCCATCGCTCGTCCTGCTTAAGTTTTAGAAGCAGGAACGATGAAAGGATGAGGCTGACGAACGCTACAAGTGAAGCCAACCCGTGAATAGCTCCTTGCACTGTGTCCGGCGCGCCCAAGAGATCCGTGTCCACGATTCCCGCCACGAATACGCAGAGCGCCCAAAGGCCAAGACACACGAACCCCGCCGTAGACGCTGCCGGTCGAGCGGTCGAGCGTCGCAGCGCTACTACCAAAGCTGTCGAACCGAAGGCTAACGCGAAAAACGCCAGCTTCATGAACCAACCATGATTTCCAAGGGCATATTCGCTGACAAATCGAGTCGCCGGATTGTAATCGGGCCGCAGGAAATGCAAGGCCATTACGGCAAAGGCAAATAAGCCGAGCCCCACAATGGCGACCAAGGCTGGGATGGCCGAAACTTCAGATCTCGTTTGCAGCTCGCGCATTCAGTGCTTTCTCTGAATCTCTTTCTCACACGTCACTGTGTGAGTGCAACCGGGCCTTACCCGGTTGGGCTGACTGGGCGTGGCCGAGGCGCGGAGTGCGATGGGGGGGCTGCCTCTGCGAGCTTGATCACTGCCTCCTGTCCAACCGACCCGGGGTGTCGAAGTTTTGTGATGTTTTCTAAAGTTTTTAGTGTAACATCTAAATATTCTTTAGTTCGACAGGCAGCGAAGATGGAGGCAGTGCCCGATGAAACCAAAAACAACAGTAATTTTGGCAGTTTACTTACTGGGAAGCGCCGCGGTTGCCAGCGCGCAAGGGACACAAAAGCTTCTGGGGGTGGTTCCCCTGAAGGCGCCTGTCATGGTGGGCCAGCCCGTTGCCCTCACGGCCCGCGGAGGCACAAAGCTAACCTGGGAGTTCGGCGATGGCAGCAAGGGAACGGGCGCGTCGGTCTCGCATACCTATGAAAAACCCGGCGTGTACCGCGTGGTGGCCAGCGGTCGGGGGGGGGCGACACGAGCGTCCTTGATCTTGCGCGCGCACACACCCGATACCGTGAACCTGCCTCAGGTGCTGCTGGACACTGACGCGCGCAACGAAGAGGACGATCAACACTACATCGCCTACGGACTCAAAAGCGGCGTCGACATCCTTGGCATCAACAGCATTCACCACGGCGGTGGTCAAGAGCCGATCAACTACGGCGAGATCTTCCACGTTCTGGATCTGGCACAAAAAAGCAACGTGCCACCCGAACGTCGACCGCTCGTCATGCACGGCGCCGATCAACCTCTCGAGGTGCCCTCCAGCGGCAAGTGGTCAGACACCCGCCCTGTTACTTCCGAAGCAAGCGACGCGATCCTGGCGGCCGCTCGTGGTGCTGCACCCAACAACCCCGTCTGGGTGTTGCCGGTGGGTCCTGGCACGAACGTCGCCAGCGCCATTCTGCAGGCGCGACGGGAAGGCCTGGATTTGAAGGGCCGCTTGCGCATTGTCTGGCTGGGCGGCGGCCCGGACACAGTCGAAGTGAAGAGCTTCAACGGGAAGAACGATCCCTGGTCGGTTCATGTTCTGGCGGAAAGTGGGATCGAAACTTGGATCATTCTCGAAAACCCGACGAGCGGCAGGCTGCGCATCGACAAGCGGACGGAAAGCAACCTTTACCCCAAGGACAAACTGGGCGAATACCTGCTCGATATCATCCCAGCCCAATCCAAATCGCTGTTCGACGTGACGACCCTGTCGATGGTGATCGCGGACCACCTGAAACTTCCCTGGGTCACAAATTTCGAGCGGGTTAAGGTGGCCGGCCCCGCAGAAAAATACCGCTGGGAAAAATCGGAAGCCTCCTTGGTGCGCTTGGTGCGCACGATCGATCACGAGGCAATGAAGCGAGACTTCTTTGAAACGCTCAACGGTAGGCCCACGCCTCTATCAAACTGCGAAACCAAACGGCCCTGAGGGGCGCGGGATACAGGTGGGAGGCGGCCTGAACGCATATCTCGCCGCGAAACCAGCGGGCCCTTCCAGCTCGTTCCACGCGTGCCTTCGCTGTTCAGCCTCCGAAGGCAACCGCGTGGCAAGGAACCCCGCCAACATTAACCCTGGCGTCGGTCCCGATCTCAAACCCACCCGACAACAGCCGCTGCACCATATTCATTTGGGGCCCGCTATTGCCTTAGCGTGGTGCGGTTTCGTTTCCGATGAACGACGTTGTCGCCAGAGCGCCCGCGCCTTCACGCACCGCAAACCACTGGCAATCCGTTCCGGATAGATTCACATCCGCATCACTGCCCAAGCTGAAACCGTCCCGCGTCCAGTGACGTGATGCGGTTTGTCTCCAGATGGCCACGCAATTGGATCGTGGTGTCCCTACCTCATCGGGTAGCTGCACGGCCAATGTGCAGGCGGCGATGGCGAAGATCTCGTTAACGCCCACACCGCAGCTGCATGCCTATCTGGCCTTGTGTCTTATAAAGTTTTGAACATATAATCTAAACTTTCTTCAAACTCAGTTGCAGCGCGTTGCCGCAGCAAAAATGGAACCGGTGACCCCGATGAAATTAAAAACCACAGTTATTTTGGCAGCTTACATACTGGGAGGCGCCGCGGTTGCCAGCGCGCAGGGGGCGCAAAAGCCTTTGGCGGTGGTTCCGCTCAAGGCGCCCGTGATGGCGGGCCAGGCCGTCACCCTCACGGCCCGCGGAGGCGGAAAGCTAACTTGGGAGTTCGGCGATGGCAGCAAGGGGACGGGCGCTTCGGTCTCGCATACCTATGAAAAACCGGGCGTCTATCGCGTGGTGGCCAGCGCCCGGGGTGGTGCCACACAAACGTCCTTGATTCTGCGCGCGCACACGTCCGATACCGTGAACTTACCTCAGGTGCTGCTGGACACCGACGCGCGCAACGAAGAGGACGATCAACACTACATCGCCTACGGACTCAAAAGCGGCGTCGACATCCTTGGCATCAACAGCATTCACCACGGCGGTGGTCAAGAGCCGATGAACTACGGCGAGATCCACTTCGTTTTAGATCTCGCAAAAAAAAGCAAAGTGCCACCTGAACGTATGCCGCTTGTCTTGCGTGGCGCCAATCAACGCCTCGAAGTGCCGGCAAGTGGGAAGTGGTCAGACACGCGTCCTGTCATCTCTGAGGCAAGCGATGCGATCCTGGCTGCCGCTCGCGGTGCCACGCCCACCAACCCCGTCTGGGTGTTGCCGGTTGGCCCTTGCACGAACGTGGCTAGCGCCATCCTACAGGCACGACGGGAAGGTCTGGATTTGAAGGGCCGGCTGCGCGTGGGCTGGCTGGGTGGGGGGCCCGAGATGGTCGACGTGAAAAGCTTCAACGGGGAAAACGATCCCTGGTCGGTCCATGTTGTAGGCGAAAGCGGGATTGAAACCTGGATTGTTCTCGAACACCCTACGGGCGCCAGCCTGCGCATCGACAAACGGACCGAAAGCAACCTTTACCCCACGGATAAAATCGGCGAATACCTGCTCAAGATCATCCCGGCAAAATCCAAGGCGCTGTTCGACGCGACGACGGTGTCGATGGTGATCGCGGACCACCTTAAACTTCCCTGGCTCACAGAGGTTGAGCGGGTCACGGTGGCCGGCCCCGGCGGAAAATACCGCTGGGAAAAATCAGAAACCTCCTCGGTGCGGCTGGTACGTAAGATCGACACAGAGGCGATGAAGCGAGACTTTTTTGAAACGCTCAACGGCAGGCCAACGCGATTGTCTAACCGCTAAGGGCATTGAGGGGCGCGGCCGTCCGCGCTTAATGATCCTGGGACAAACGCTCCGAAAATGTGTTAGCGATAGGCAGGATCAATCACTTTGCGGGTAAAAATTAACGACATCGCGCGCATCGTCGGGGTTTCCCCGGCCACCGTCTCGCTTGTGTTGAACGGAAAGCCCGGGGTCGCCGAGTCAACGCGACGGCGCGTCCTGCAAGCCACCAAAGCCCTTGAAGAACAATCCGACCTGCGGCGGCAGCTTGGCACCTTGAAGGCGGGCGCGATCTGTTTCGTGAAGATCGTGCGCCACGGCCACACTCTGAACCGAGACCACGACGTTTTCATCGCCGCGCACCTCGATGGCCTGGACGAAGAGGCACGCGGCCTCGGCTACACGGTTGAGGTCAAAGCGGTCGACAGCGCCGGGCGCCCTGGCGTTGAAGCGGCCCTGTCGTTGCTAGGAGAGATCGACGCGGCGGGTTTCGTGGTGCTGGGCACGGAACTCGATGAAGCAGAAATCGTGGCCCTGGCCGGGCTCGACCGGCCCATCGTCTTTATGGACACCCACTTTGGATCGGCTAACGCCTGCTTCGCGAACATGGACAATTGCGAATCGGTGTTCGAGGCGCTGGCGCACTTCAAAGCCGCGGGCCACCGCGAGGTGGGCTACGTGCGTAGCGACACGCGCGTCCGAAACTTTCGGCTTCGGGATTTGGCCGTGCGGGAAGCGTCGGCGAAACTGGGATTGCCGTTGGCCGAACATCATGTGTTCTCGGTGGATTCAACATTCGATGGCGCGTACCGCGACATGCAACGCCACCTGCAAACGCGAGGTAAACTGCCCACCGCGCTTTTCATCGTCAACGACGTCACCGCCTATGGTTGCATCAAGGCGATCAAAGAGGCCGGGCTGCGCATCCCGGAAGATGTCTCGGTGATCGGCTTCGACGATCTACCAACCAGCGCCATGCTTGATCCACCGTTGACCAGCATCCGGGTCATGAACCGCGAGATCGGCCAGGCGGCTATGCGTCTGCTCATGCGCAGGATCGCGGGCGGGCCACAGACGCCGATCGAAAAGGTCGAAATCGGGGGGCGGCTGGTGTTGCGGAAGAGTGTGCAGAGAGTTACTGGGGCCCCGCCGGAGTAGCTGTTCACTCGTCTTCGACGTGATGGGACGGCCTTCGGGGGGCGTGCGCCCAAAAACCCGTATTCATGGTAGGGGCGCCGTGTTAGTAAGTGCCCGCCATGAACCAATCACGCGAGAGCGTCTGGCGGTGGATTGCCGCGCCCAGCTCAGGTCCCGCCTGGAGAATGCCGTTTTGTCTCGGCTGTTGATGATTCTGCCAACCTTGGATGCACGCCTGCGGGGCTGGCCTCTGCGCGGGATCGTTATGCTGGCGCTGGTGGCAGTACTGCTGCCCTTGTCTTTGCGCCGCCTGATAGATGGTGACGAAGGGTATCTGCTGATGGCGGGTCGTCTTGTTTCTGAAGGGCAGCGGCCTTACGCGGACTTTTTTTCGCCGCAAATGCCGGCGCTTGCGTACATCTTTGGATTCTGGTTTTCGGTGTTGGGGAGGTCATGGGTGGGGGCACGCGTTCTGTGCAGCCTTGTTGCGGCCGCCACGGGGCTGTGTCTTTTTGAATACGTATGGCGTGCCACGCGAAGCCGGGCTTGGGCCTTGGTGGGAGTGGGGTTTTATCTGGCGCATGGCTTTGTTTTGGGCTGGTTCACAATCGCGAAAACCTATGGGTTAACAGCCTTCTTTGCGATGGCTGGTGCCTTGGCGCTGGTCTTGCCGCGGCGGCACCTTACCTTGGTGCTGGGTGGTTTGGGATTTGCCCTGGCTGCTCAGACCAGGTTGTACGCTGCGGTGCTCCTGCCCTGTGGCGCGTTCTTTCTTTTGCGTGACAACGGCTGGCATCGGCGCACGCTCAACGCGCTTGCCTGGTACACGCTGGGCGCGGGGCTTGGCGCCTTGCCCATTTTGCCTTCGCTATGGGCAAGCCCTGAAGCTTTGTGGTTTGGGATCATGGAATTTCATGGCATGCGTGAAGCCGGTCAAAACGCGCTTGTTGGCGATCTAAAACAGAAGTGGGAAATGCTTTTGAATCTGTTGCCGTTCAAGGGAATGGAGGGCCCTTCGCACGTACAGTTTTTGTTTGTTTTGGTTTTGGCCCTGGTGGCGCGTGTGGCCCATGTAAGCAAGGGTTTTGGGGTAGCCGGTATCGCCTGGCTGACATTGTTTGCGGCCAGTTTGTTGCCCACGCCCACCCACGCTCAATACTTCTGTGTGTTGGTGCCTTTGCTTATTGCCGATGGGCTTACGTTGATGGCGGGAAGGCCTTTTTCTAGCGCTTGGGCGCCCGTGCTTGTTGTAAGCGGCTTCTATTTGGGCATGGGCACAATGGAAGCAGAGCGATACACGAAAACTGGGTTGCATGTGCCGGGCGTTTGGACACCTGACCGCGTGGAACGTTGGTCTCTGAAAACTATGAAGCAGGTTCAAAGAGCCATCGATGCACAACAGGTAAGCGAAGCCGCAAGCTGGTGGCCGGGGTATTTCGTCGGCAGCAAAACGCGCCTCGTCTCTGGTTTGACCAACGATTTTGGATTGCGTGTGGCAGATCGGGTCACGCCCGAAAAAAAAGCGCAGTATCACCTTGCAAGCCACGCCGATATGGCGGCGATGATTGTTGCGAGAGCGCCGCGCTTGTTTGTTGAAGGCAACTGGGCTGCTACCCCAATCGCCAATCTATTGCCTGCGAACGCTTACGTGTTGTCAGCCACCGTGAGCAATGTGCGGGTGTGGGTGGCGCCGGCCCCGTAGGCATTCAAGTCAAAGGACGCGATCTCATCTCCAGGCAAACGGGCGCGGTGGGGTGACCGTGTGGTGGTGCTGCAACAGATGGCCCACTCTGCGACGGCGATGTTGATCAGCCAGCCGGCGCTCACCATCACCAGCGGTGCCTTCGTTGGACCTATGACCGGAAACCGCATCCATGGTGGTTTCAGACACGGGCGACGTGGTATAGCGCCCTGCCCATCACCAGCAGCCAGACGTGGCGCGCCTTGTTTCGCCAGGCCAGAGCCCACGTGTTTGAGGACGTCGATGATCCCCTTCACAGCGGCAACGGCGTGCTCTGGATACACACAGCAAGGGGTGGGGAACGCGACGTGACTCTCGTTAATGGTACGCGACTGCACCTGCGGCTTGCGCCTAACAGCACCACGGCGCTGGACAACGAGACCGGTGAACTGCTGATGCCCAACGCGCGCTGAAAGCGATCCACCAGGAGAAGTTGCGGCAGATGCACCTCTATCGCACCAACGCCTGGGTGGGCGGCAGCAGCGTCACCTGGCCCCATAGAGGTGCGGCGCCAGCGGTCCAGGCTTCGTACCAGGGGCTGCGGCGGCCGGGACGCAGACGCACGATGTTCTGCGGCTTCTGAGCATCGTCGAGGTCGTTGAAGCCGAGCGCTAGGCCGAAACGCGCGCCCGGGGCCGGCGCGAAGCCCTCCGCGCCCACGGCCTTCCAAGGCACAAACCAGGCTTGCTGCCGCTGCGTGCCCGTGCTGCTCGTGGTGATCACGATGCCCCGGCGTCGCTGCAACTCTTGACGGGGCAGCACGCGGGCTTGCCACTCCCAGGGCGCCGCCCAGCCGAAACGCAAGTTGCGCGGCGGAGACCCGGCACCGAAGGGGCTCTGGATTTCCGTGGCATCGCGGGTGATCGACCAGCCCGCGTTCACGAACATTTCAGCAGGCTGGGATTTCCAGATTGCGCCCGGGGCGTGTCGGCTCAACAGAACGGATATGGCGTCGAACGACGCGAGATCGTCCTTGTCGGAGGCGGCCACGGCCACGTCGTCTTCCAATTCGAAGAACAGGTGAAGACCTGCTTCGTCATGCGCTGCCCACACAGCCACCTTGGCGCGGCTGTCTTTCGCTTCGCCCACCACGTCCTCGGGAGCTGCAAGGAAAGAAGGCTCCGCGCGTGCGCGAACGCGTGCCCACTCGGCTGCGCGCACGCCGCCGGTCTGCAACTTCTTTGCGTCCTGTGGCTGCAGCGCCACGGCTTGCAACGCAAATGCGGAAGGGGCCTCGCCGGCAGGCAATGGCTCGATCGCCTGCAATCGGGCCATAGGCACCTCGTAGGCCGGCGCTGCCGTTTTTTGTTTGGAATCTTCAACCACCACGTGAACCGGAATGGCCGTGCGGCTTTGCCCCCGCGCATTTGTTGCTAGCACTGTGAAGGCGTGGGCCCCGGGCGTGGTCGAAGCTCGTAGTGGCACGCGAAGGCGCAAAGGATCTGTTTGTTCCTTCCGTGCGCGATGGGCCACGACCTTCTCGCCATCAAAGACGATTAAGGTTTGCCAATCGGCGAACTTCGTCAGATTGATCTCAAGCTGCAGCGGTTTGCCGGGGGCCAACAAATGCCCACCCACTTCGGTAAGAAAGCGCCCCGAAGCGTTTTCGTTCACGATGGGTCCAAGATTCTCGAAGCCAACCGTGATGGGGCTGTCATAGGTGGCGAGGCCTCGGTAAAGGATCGCGAGTGCTTCGTCGGCAACCCAGCTTGCGATCTGGCGATCGCCACCAAATTCCTCATGCGGCGCGATGGGCACTATTCCCGAGCGCCACGCCAAGTCGTCTGCCAACCAGCCACTTTTGAGCGGCAGCTTAATCAGTTCCACAGGTCCTCTGCGAGGATCACCTTGGGGGGCCGTCAGCGCGGGCAGGCGCGCAGCCACCATGCGCTCAAAGAACACCATCTGATAATCGAAGATGCGCCCCACCTCGTGGCCCTTGTTTTGCTCTGCCAGCCACGCCCAGCGCGCGCCGCGACGACGAGCCGCCGCCACCTGAGCGCGCACGGGATCAACCCGCTGTGCTTCGGTGAGGTTGTCGCCACGCAGGTTGTCTTGCGGGCCGATGACGATAAAGCCGGGCACCTCTAGCGCGGCGTCGGGGGGCTCAACGGACATGCGCCCCACGTTCATCGCGAACGCGATCGCGCGCGTGGGCGCATGCATGACGAGGTTGTAAGAGGTGGCGCCACCGTTCGAGTTGCCCAGGCTTACAAAGGGCAGATGCGCCAACTCGGGATGAACGCCAAAGTCCGCGAATTCTTCCAACGCCTTGAAGATGCGCGCGGCCAGCTTCTCCTTGATTTGATTGCCCGGCATGCTGTGCAGGCCCATGAGCCCGAAATCCATCCTTGCGGCGAACGCGCGGAACGTTCTGTCGCGGGTGAATTGCCGGTTGTCGCCGCCCACGCCGCCGGGGTTGCCATTGATGAACAGGCCACGCACGGGGCGCGTGCTGGGGGGCAGCCAGAGCGCCAGCATGCTCACGCCATCGGCCGCGCGAAATTCGTAGAGGTTCCGCGCGGGATCGAAGCGAAGCTGCGCGCCATCGCTCGCGGTCCTTTCGATAAGGTCTGTCTTATTGGCAGCCTCGGCGGGTGCGAGGCAAACGATCAAACCCAGGGTGCAACAAGCCCGCCACGAAACGCCTTTGAAGAAACGCATGGGCACACGCTAGCCGCTGCGTTGTTGGGGGAACGTAAAAAGTGCGAACGCCGTGCGAGCCATTCACGCCTGCCCACCGATAAGCTTGTACCAGGCGCGGACGGCGCAATAGATGCCGAACGCGATCACGCCCAATGCCACAAGCAGCAGCAGGTACCGGCCATAAGAAAGCTCCATCAACCAATGCAGCGCGCCTCCAAGGCCACGCGCTTCGGAGGAATCGGATTTTGCTCCCGCGGCGATGAAAAATCCGCCCGCTACGGTGAACATGATTCCGTCCGCTGCGAAGCCAAAGCGGCCTAGCCCGGTGGCCCATGGAATCAACTTTTCACTCATGCCACACTTCTTGAAATCTTGTCTGAATTCCGCCTTGATCGCCCGCCACCATTGCATGCACCCCACGCTCACGAGCGCGGCGCCTAGAACGAAGACGGCAACGTTGCCAAACGGGATCTCCATCATCGCGCCTGCCAACGTGCGCGCTGACTCATCGCCAGTCTCGTCCTTTTTGTCGCCCGACAACAACATTGAGCCTCCAACGTAGGTGAGGCCCGCATACGCAAGCGCGCTGAAAGCGTAGGCCGTGCGGCGGGCAATGGCTTTCCACCCGCGTCCCAGTTTTTCCGTATCGAACACCGCCTGCACGATCCGCCACGCGGCGTAGGCCAAAGCACCCGTAGCAAGGGCCAGCAGGGGGACCTTGCCGAAGTCGCGGTCCAAGATCTCGTTGAGCGCTCCGGCTGTGTCGGGAGTGGCGCCGTCAGTGTCGCCGGAGGCCGCCATGATGGCCAAGATGCCAATGACAACGTGCAAAGCGCCCTTGCTGAATACGCCCACTCTGCCCACCTGCAACAGCCACCCACGTGCCTCCGTGCCGTGGCCTGCCTCAGCCTGCCGTGAGCCTGCCCCTTCGTTCCCCGTCGCCCCCATTGCGAGCAGTATTGCATACGGCAGCGAGCCCATTCCCGATTTTCCGTCAACATACGCCGCCTCTGTCTTCCCAATTCACGCCCCCTCTTCAGGGGTTGGAAACACGAGCTCTAACGGAACGCACCCTCCCGCTCGTTCGATGCCTGGCCCCGTTCGTACGAACCCGCAAGCTTCGTAGAAGGGGAGGGCCACAGTCGAGGAGTGGACCATCAACTTTCCCCGGGGCGACCTCCGTTGGCAAAGGGGGACCACCGCCTCCAACAGAGCTCGACCTGCGCCTTTGCGCTGCTCAGTTGGATCGACGAAGAGGTTGCAAAGGTTCCAGTACTTTTTCACCAGTATGACGCCCGCGATAATGTCCCCGGTCTCGTGCAAGAGATGGATGGCGTTGCTCTGGTCCGCTTGCCATGCATCCAAACTCGAGGCGACGTCTGCGATCAAGAAGTCGGCCTCTTCAGGCGTTCGCGCGACGGAATGTCGGATCGAACGCGCTACCAGCGCGCGTACACTTTCAAGATCAACGTCCTTGACGTCTCGAATCTACTTCTCTTACTCCTCGGCGCCGACGCGGTCACTTGGCTGCTGGCGTATTCCCTGTTGGTTACGCGCCTGACCCCCGTTTTTAGCCCAGTGGCGCCGCAAACGGGCAGCAAAAAGGGCGGCCCGACATCGCCGGCGTCGCGTGGCGCTTGAGGAGACGCCGACAGGATTGTACAAACAAGCGATGAAGTCCGTGTCAATCGTAGGCGTGCTGTGGGTGGCCCTGACCGCGCCGGGTTGCCAGCGGCGCCACGCGCCCGCGCCCTCCGAGCCCGCCCCACCGGCCGTACCTGCAGCAGCGAATGTCAGCTTGCATGGCGCCCGCCTCGTCGGGGTCCCGGCCGTCTCGCTCGCTTCATTGCTTGCCGATCCGCAGCCGCACGCGGGTAAAACCATCAGGCTCGAAGGACCTGTACGACAAGCCTGCACGCGCAAGGGATGCTGGATGGAAATCGCCTCGGCTCCAAAGGGTCCGGGCGTGCGCGTGCGCTTCAAAGACTACGGCTTCTTTGTGCCCACCGACGCTGCCGGCTCGACAGCGCACGTGGAAGGGGAGGTCAGCGTTGCCGAGGTCAGCGAGGGTCAAGCCGCCCACTGGGCTTCCGAGGGTGCACAAGTTCCCAGGGGCCCCGACGGCAAACCCCGCGAGATTCAGCTCATAGCAACAGGCGTCGAGCTGCATCGGCCGACGCCTTAACACCGCTGCAACGAGCGGACCTCGCTTAAATACACCAGGCGCGGGGCAAAATCATCTTGTCAGGGAACTAGTACCGAAGATCGGAAGTCCGTTCCGGGTTTTAGGCAATAGGGGTAAGGGTCCAGGGAAATTGTTTAATGACCATCGAGACCAGTGTCTTTATGTTGTCCCTAAAGGGGGTGCGCTCCCATCGGCCGGAGTAATGGC
>JBBSJE010000035.1:0-37882 GCA_038257535.1 Polyangia bacterium | reverse complement strand
CTGTCTGTCACGACCCGGGAATGCAAGCCCTTACCACGGTGCGATTTGAGAGAGGCGCTGAATCTGCGGACCACAATCGAATAATCAACGAGGCTGATATCGAAATCAACGCCGTTGATTTCCGATGGCGCACCGACCGCTTTCCTCTCGATACTCGTGTGGAAAACCAACAAGATCTGCGGCGAACCATCACCCACGAGCTTGGTCATCTACTTGGCCTCAGTCATACCTGTATTGAGGGTGGGCAACCCGCAGACAACATCCACGACCATATGGGGCGCAAAGTCCCTCCTTGCTCCCGCGAAGGGGTCGCTTCGGCAGCCGTCATGTCGCCAACAGACAATGGCCTGGGCAGATTCTCTCAGGATGAGTTACAGGTCATGTGTGACCTATATCCCAAGCGCAGCGCCCGATGGTTCGGCCCCTCAGCTTTTGCCTTCGCCGCGTTGTTCTTACTGACGATGCTTTTTTACCGCCACCGACGAGGACGGTACGGTAGGCGGATGAATCTTCATCTTTCGCGGGTGAAACGCTAGGTTGCGGCCGCGCCGTAAATCCGGTCGCGGTAGGTGAGGATGGGAAGGACGTCCATGCAGCTGGCGAACTTCCAAGAGACCCAAGTCGGTCCAAGATGCTTGCTACCTCGCCCGGCTTCAGAACAGGTACTCGCCCAGTTCACACGACCTATAACAAGGCGTTCTTACCCCGTGGCCCTGGGTTGGCATACGGAACAAAGACCCAACGCTACGGAGCCGTCACGACTTTTGCCTTTCTCATGAGGCCCAACACTTCGCGCGCCAGAGCCGCCGTTTGCGTAAGCTGACTGGGATCGAACTTTCCTTCCTTGGCGGTGCTGTCAAGCCTTGTTGCCCAGTCCCCCATGCCTGTGCCGGCCAAAAACTCTTGAGGGTTTGCCACGGGAGCGCCGGCCAACAGATCGCGCTGTTGTCGTAGCAACGTCATGCGCATCAGGTTCGACGTGAGGCGTACGTTTTCGGCCGAGTCCCCCATTGTCGAGCCGATGGTGTTCTCAAAGCCACTCATGATGTTTCCGTGCAGGTGCCCCGAAACCCCAGGCGCCGCTTTGCGCTTTTCAAGTGCGGCAGCGCGCTTCACCATGGTTACAGCCATCAGGAAGGGACGATGGAAACTTCGTTGAGGGAAATTTACGCCTTTGGTTGGCGATCCATGTTCCAACCAATAATGCATGACAATGCTGCGGCCACCGCCGAAGGATGGATCAAACAGCGTGGCCAAAGTCCACCATGGGTGCGTTAGCTCGTCTTGCATGACATCCACGAACTTCAGCGGACCTGCTGTGCCGCCCGCCCTTGTACCAATGATGGGATCAAACTCCACTTTTGCGGATTCAGGCAGGGCTTCGTATTGTCCCGGAGAACACGGTGACTGGTTGTAACAGTGGTTCTCTTGGTAAGCGAACCCAATGGCGTTGAAGGGGTTGTACGTTTCGCCGCGTGTGATGGTGAGCTCGGGGGGCGTTTCGGCTTGCTCGAACCAGCCCGGTTTACCTAGCAGAGCCATGCGGAAATAGTGTGACGCCACCTGCGTGACGTGGAACTTCGATGTGAGCACGGGAGCCAACTCGCCGCCCACCCAAGGCTTCTTCGAAAAGCCGCCATCGTGAGTCAAAGTTTCCACCTTTGCCAACATCGCGGTCATCCTTTCGATCGATGGATCGGCAAGGTATGCGTCCACTTCCTGGTACCACGCGCTGCCTTTGGCCATACGAGGCACGCTTGGGATCCAGTCGTTGATGCTCCTGTGCTCAATGCCGTTGAAGCCATCCTCCGTCCAACGGGGCATGGCGATGCCAATGCGTAAGCGCCGAAGGTTCAACGTTGCCAACTCATACCAAGCCTTTTCGGCGTCCTCAAGGGTGGTGACTTTGCCGGTGGCTACCAGCAAGCCCTGACGAATAAGCTCTTGCGAAAAGGCGCTGTCTTGTTCTTTGGGTGTGTTGCCCGGCAGCACTTCGCCGCCAGGCTGAAACACGCGCCAATCAGGTGAGCACGGACGGGTGATGTTGAAAATTCGTCGTTGAGCATGCACGAAGTCAACCACGGCCAACGCGTCTTGCGTCGAGA
This sequence comes from Polyangia bacterium, assembly GCA_038257535.1. Lineage (GTDB taxonomy): Bacteria > Myxococcota_A > Polyangia > Fen-1088 > Fen-1088 > JAGTJU01. Next base: position 35,777 of record JBBSJE010000035.1, on the reverse strand, counting down.
TGTGCCCATGCGCGCGCCGCAAGATGCTTGAATCGGGGTAGCCGATGACCGCCAAATCGATGGCGTCTGGGCTGTGACAGCTTGCGCACGCTGCGCCTTCGGCATCAGCCTTACGCCATGCGATGAGCCCCGCGTTGCGTTTGGCTTCGATCTGCTCCTGCGTCCACGCCCACGCTGGTGTCGTTACGTTGATTTGTCCACCGGCGCTGCGTTTTGAAAGGGCGTCGAAGTCTTTGGCCAAGGTGGCATCATCCAATTGTTTAGCGTCAAACGCAGGCATTGCCTTGCCACCCGCGCGGACGTACTTGATGAAATCATCCTTGGATTTTTGCGAGGGCAGCGCTGGATAGCCGGCTTTTCCTTCGCCGGCACCACCGTGGCAAGCGGCGCAAAGGTTTCCGTAAGCCGGCGACAGGCCCGCTGCCGCTTCTTCGCTGCCTGGGTAGGGCACAGTGGGGCAGTCGAGAATGCCTTCGATGCCCTTAGGAACAACCCCGGCAGATCCGTTTGGGTTGGGCGTTGTTGTTCCCGTTGAGGGGCCGGGGCCAACGCTTGGGCTTGAATCAGTAGACCCTTCATCGGTATCGCTCAACGAGTCGCCATCGCTTGTGACAGCTCCGCTGCACGCGGATGCCGCAACGACAAAGCACAAAAGCAGCGCGTAGACGTTTTGCAAGAATGGCCGCATGGCGCCCACAAGCAGCAAGGGCCATGCCGGGCGCAAGCTGGGCCCAAACCTAAGCGATCTGCCGGCTTCCGCCGATGTGCCCTGTGCAGATGTGCACAGTTGATCCCCTTGCGCACAGTCATCAACCCACGACCGTGGGCTTGTGGGCCTGCATCGTTGGCTCCCAAACCACGGCGAATCGCTTATGATCCCGCCTGTGCCTCGGCTGCGAACCCGCCAGTTGATCTTAGCTCTTGCGTTTGGCCAAGCGTCCGCTTGCTCGCTGGTGATTGATCCTGGCCATTATGGTGAAGGCGCCAACGAGGCCCCCCCCGTGCTTTTGCTTGGGGGTGAGCGGGCCACAAGCCAACCCAGTGCCACGGCGGATACGCTGATCGCCAAAGTGACGCGCGAAGGGCGGCCGCTGGGCTGGTCACCCCAATTGGCGTTGCCACAGGCAGGTGTGTGGTACGGCCACGCTTCCACGAAAGAAGTGATGGCGTTTTCGTATGACCGGATGAGTTCCGTTTTGGCCTTCTCTGCGTGGAATGGCAATACGCTTGGGGGGTGGACAAAACAAACAGGACCCACCGTGCCACTTGATCAACTCGAAGCCGGGATCCTGCTCACCGAAGCGGCAATCTTTCTCGTGGGCAGCATTCAAGGTGTTGCTGATCAAGTGCAGAACAAGGTGGCCATCGCCGTGCGAAACAACAGCGTGTTTGGCGATTTTACGCCATCAACCTCAACGCTGGTCAAGGGGCGCTTCCGTGCCACCGTGCGGGAATGCGAGGGGCACGTGCTGGTCATCGGTGGCGAGGGCAACCACGTGGGCGATCCGGTGCCGGTTGAGCACTTCGAGTTCGCCAAGCTCTCGAACCAGAAAAGCAGCGTGATGGCATTCAAGGCGGGGCCAGGCTTGGTGGCCGATGGGCGCCCTCACCGCGTCTCCCATGCCGCCGCTGTTTGTGCTTTTGGCTTCGTATATGTCATTGGGGGGTTGTCACCCACGGTGAACGAGACCACTGACGTGGTGTTGTCGGCGTCGTTCTCCGCGCAAGGGCAAGCGGGGACGTGGCAAGGCCAGACGCGTTTGCCGGCACCGTTGCGGCAAGCCGTGGCATTTGTGGCAGGCCGCAGATTGGTGGTGGCCGGGGGGCGGTCGGGCCCGAATGCGCCGGCCAGCACCAAGGTCATTTCCAGCGTTATCGGCGCCGATGGATCACTAGGTCCCTGGGTTACCGAAACCGCGGCCGCCTTGCCTGATGGATGGGTGAACGCAAAAGCCGTGGAGTTGAATCATTAAGGGGCCGGGCGCGCATCCCACCCTCCCCTACGGCGTTGCATGCACATGAAGGCACGACCCACGGTATGATTGACCCGCCATTGCCCATGAACGAGCTTCCGGAGACAGCCCTCGACGCCCTTGGCGCCTCGGAACCAGCCGCTCCTATCTCGCGCGTGTTGCTGATCGTGGAACGGGCTGGCACCGATGCCGCAAGTGACGTCATCGACCTTTATGAAGGCGCCGGGCTAAGCATTGGACGCGTGGTTGGACCGAACACTTTGGTGATCGACGATCCCCGCGTCTCGCGCCAACACGCACGTGTGTGGCTAGACGCGGGTGTGCTTCGTGTAGAAGATCTGGGCGGCCGCAACGGCACCATCGTGAACGACCGACTACTTATGGCAGGTCGCTTGCGCATCGAAGGCGGCGACTGCATCAAGATTGCCCACACCACAATCACGATAGGCGCCTTCCGCGCCCGCGAGCCTCTGCCCGAGGCACAAGATCACATCACCGATGCAACCCCTTCAGCAGGCGTCATTGTGGCTGAGCCGTCAATGAAGCAGGTGTTCGCGTTGGCGCAACGGCTTTCGCGCCTGCCAACCACCGTGCTGCTTTTGGGCGAATCAGGATCGGGAAAGCAGATCGTGGCCGAAGCGATCGCGCATGGGGGCAACCGAAGCGGCGCGCCCTTCATTCGGGTCAACTGCGCGGCCCTACCAGAACAATTGGTGGAGAGCGCTTTGTTCGGACACGAAAAGGGCGCGTTCACGGGCGCCGATCGACGCCACATTGGCTTCTTTGAAGCCGCGGCCAATGGCACTTTGTTTCTGGACGAAGTGGGCGAGCTGCCGCCACCCGCACAAGCGAAGTTGCTCACGGCACTTGAAAGCCACATGATCATGCGCGTGGGCGACACACGTGAGATCCCTGTGCACGCCCGGGTTGTGGCCGCAACCAACCGCGATCTGTGGCAAGAGGTGAAGCACGGCCGGTTTCGTGAAGATCTGTTCTTTAGGCTCAGTGCCTTTACGCTTGAAGTGCCGCCCTTACGTACGCGGCCCCAAGAGGTGCGCTTGTTGGCCGAGGTGTTCGTGAAGCAACTTGCGAAAGCGGCGGCCACGCCCACGCCGGTGATCGCGCCCGACGCGCACGCAATGCTTAAAAGCCATTCCTGGCCCGGCAATGTGCGCGAGCTACGCAATGCCATGGAGTATGCGTTTGTGGTGGCGACCGAAGGCGTGATTCACGCTCACCATTTGCCCGCCAACGTAACCAACAAAGCCAGCGGCGTGGCGGGCACATCCACACCTTCAGGCGCTTTGCCCGATTCTATGGATGACCTTGAACGCCGTAGCATTGAAGCCGCGATGACTTCCGAACGCGGCAACCAAACGCGGGCAGCGCTGCGGTTGGGCATCTCTCGGCGAGCTTTGATTCATAAGCTTGATAAGCACGGGCTTTCCCGCCGCTACGGGGCACCCCCGTGAACGCAAACACCGCGCTTGTGCCCACGCCCACGCCGCGGCAGGTGGGCCGTTGTTTGTTGTTTTCGCCCCTTGCCTCGGGTGGCATGGCCACGGTGTTTTTGGCACGCATGCAAACGGCCGCTGGCCTCGTGCGCACGGTGGCCGTGAAGGAGATGCATCCCCAGTTCGCAAACAACCCCGAGATTGTGGCAATGTTTTTGGATGAAGCGCGTCTTGCCACACGCATAACGCACCCCAACATCGTGCCCACGCTGGATGTGATGTTGGAAGCGGGCGGCCTTTATTTGGTGATGGACTACGTGGCAGGCGAGCCGTTGGGCAGCGTGTTGCGAAGCTGCCGTAAGGCGCAGCTCAAAGTTGATCCCGCGTTTGCCAGCGCCGTCATGCGCGATGCTTTGATGGGCTTGCACGCCGCCCACGAAGCCACCGATGAGTTTGGCGAGCCGCTTTCAGTGGTGCACAGAGACGTGTCGCCACAGAACATCATCGTGGGCCAAGACGGCATCTCGCGGGTGCTTGATTTCGGCATTGCGAAAGCGCGCGGCCGGGTGCAAGAGACAACCGACATTGCCGTCAAAGGCAAGCTTCGCTACATGGCGCCCGAACAGCTCACGCGGCAACCCATCGATCAGCGGGTGGATGTGTTCACTGCGGGCATTGTGCTTTGGGAAACGCTCACCTCGCGCCCGTTGTTCGAAAGCGAAGACGTGGGCAGCGCCCTTAACGCCATTTTGCATGCGCCCATCGCGGCCCCTAGCCACTTCGATTCTCGGCTGCCACCCGCTTGTGACGAAGTGGTGTTGCGCGCCCTTGAACGCGACCCGCGCAAGCGGTTTGTCACCGCGCAGGAGTTCGCGAACGCCCTTGCCAAGGCGCTTCCGCCCGCCTCGCCTCAGCAGGTAGCGATGTGGTTGGCCAAGACCTGTGGCAACAGCTTGGCGGCGCGCGCCGCCATCGTGGCCGATGTTGAAGCTGAAACGTTGGGCGATGAATGGCCACCCAAACACCTGCTTGCTTTACGCCGGGTGCCGGAGGTGGCCACCAACCCCGAAACACCCGCACCGTTAGCCCCATCAAAGCGAGCGCGGCCTTGGGTGGCGTTGTTTGCGGGCCTTGTGGTTGCGGGCGCGGCCCTGTTCTACTTCGCGGCGGCGCCAACGCGCATCCCGCCTTCACCGGCCCCGGCACAAGTGAACCGGGCCGATCCTGCGCCCCCGGCAGGTGTCACACCGCTCGCAAAGCCAACACCGCCTGCGGTGGAAGTTAAACAAGCGCTGCCTTTGCCACCGCCCGCTTCGCCACAAAAAACACGCGGCAAGCCCGCGCGACGAGCCCTCACGAAGCCAACGCCCCACGCAGAGAAGCCACCGGCGCCCGCTGTGCCCAGCCAGAAACCCAATTGCGAGATCCCTTGGGTCATCGGGCCCAACGGCGTAAGAACGCCCAAGGCTGGATGTTTCTAAGATGCTGGGTTCAGTGCTACGTCCAGGCCTTTCGTTCGCCGCAGCCCTCACGTGGCTGATTTGTGCGTGGCCCGCGCGTGCGCAAGATCCCGCGTGCATCAAGGCTTACGAAGACGTGCAGGTCCGTCGTCGTGAAAGCCTCTTGATCACAGCGCGCGATGCCGCCGTGACGTGCGCTTCCAGTTGCCCACCGGTGCTCGCAAAAGATTGCGCCACATGGATAGGTGAGCTGGAGGCTGCGATTCCACGGGTTGTGCTGGAAGCGCGCGATGGCAATGGCACACCCATCGTTGATGTGCAGGTAAGCATTGACGGCAAACCAGCCGTTCAACAGCTGCAAGGTCGCGCCATTGAGGTGGATCCTGGGCCACGTACGTTTTTGTTTTCAACCGCGGGCGCCGCAAGCGTACGCTTAAAAACGGTGGTGGTTGAGTTCGAGAAGAACCAGCGTGTGTCAGCGCAGTTCACCGACCTGTTTCCACATACCCGCAACGCACCCTTGCCCACCGCCACCTGGGCATTCGCAGGCGTGGGCGTGGCTGCCACTGGAACCGCGACGGTGTTGGGCACCATGGCGTGGTCGTTGCGGGAGGATCTGGAACAGCAGGACTGTGCTCCCGATTGCCCTGGTGCCGACGTGGCCCGCCTTGGGCGATTAACAACCATCACGGATGTTTCGCTTGGCATCGGCATCACCGCGGCTGCGGGCGCAGTGGCTATTTGGCTGGTGACGCGACCGGCGCCGGTTCGCAAACAAACCAGCCTTAGCCTCCGCGAGCCCTGGGCCCCGCGTTTGTTCGCCGCGCCCACGCCAGGTGGCGCAAAGTTGAACGCCGCCTGGACTTGGTAGCCGCACGTACCTCCCCCAATGATGCAATTGACTCTAAGCAGAAGCCCCACGCACCCGCACCACGACACGCGCCACCAGCGCGGCCGCTTCGTCCACGTCCTCTTCCGTGGTGTCCCGCCCCAAAGAAAACCTCAACGCTTCGCGCGCCAACGCCGCAGGCAGCCCCAACGCCAGCAGCACCGCCGAAGGCTCCACCGACCCCGAAGTGCAAGCGGCCCCCGTTGACACGCACACGCCCTCCAGGTCCAACCCAATGGCCACAAGCTCCCCGCGCGCTCCCGCGAATCCCACATTCGCGGTGCCGGGAACCCGCGCTTTCGCCGTGCCATGCCGTCGCGCCCCCGGGATGCCCAGCAGCCGGCTCTCAAGCCGATCACGCAACCGCGTAAGCCGCGTGGCTTCGCTGGCCAACATCTGTTGCGCTTCGGCGCACGCGGCGCCAAAGCCCGCGATGGCCAGCGTGTTTTCGGTGCCCGCGCGGCGTTCGTGCTCTTGGTGGCCGCCCGTAACCAAAGGATGCGGCAGCAGGCCTCGCCGCACAAACAGCGCCCCCACCCCTTTGGGCCCGTAAATCTTGTGGCTTGAGATGGTGGCCGCATCCACCCCCAGGCTCCGCACATTCAGTGGCAACTTCCCAGCCGCTTGAACCGCGTCGGTGTGAAACCACGCCCCCGCGCGATGGGTGATCTCCGCCAATTCGGCAATGGGCGCGATGTTGCCCAGCTCATGATTGGCCAAGCCCACGCTCACCAGCACCGTGTGAGGCCGGATCAACACAGCCAAATCTTCCACGACGATCTGGCCTTCGGCCGACACAGGGATTTCGCTGACCTCAAAGCCCTCGCGCCGAAGCTCATCCAGCGCACCTTTGACCGCGGGGTGTTCGAGCGGCGAGACGATCACATGCGGTTTTGCCCCCGCATCTTTGACCTTGGTGCGGGCATCCCGGGCGGCTAACGCCAACCCCCGCACCGCCAGGTTGTCGCCCTCGGTGCCGCCCGACACGAAAATCAGCTCGTCAGACTCGCATCCCAGCAGATCCGCCACCTGCGCGCGTGCGTTTTCAACCAGCGAACGCGCCTGGCGGCCCAGCGCATGAACGCTGGACGGGTTGCCCCACACCTCCAAAGCGGCTTGCATCGCCGCCCGCGCCGCAGGACCTAGCGGTGTGGTGGCGTTGTGATCGAGGTAAATGCGCTTCATGGGCCGCAGATGGCCACCACTTCAGACCCTTAGGTCTTGGGCGTGAGCATGATCTTTTGCTCGATGGTCACGGCCTCGCCGCTGAACTTCGGGAACTTCCAGCGCTTGGCCGACGTTTCAATGCACTCATCAAGGCTCTTGTCGATCGACGGGTTCACGGTGACGTGATTCACGTGCCCCGAGCCATCAACGTTCAACCCCAGCAACAACTGCACGCCCGCGCGCATTTGCAGGGCTGCGTTTTTCTTCAGCGCCCGCTCGTAACACTGCTGCAAGGCGCGCGCGCCCTCCATCACGATTTTGCTGGCAACCGCAGGGCTCAGATCGCCTTTGCCCACGCTGACGTCCGTGTTGCCACCGCGCAGATCGGCGATGAGCTCAATGATTTCGGGGTCCCGCAGAACCAGCTTGCTGGGATCCGCCATCGCGACGGCGATCTGGCGCTTGAGGCTTTTGACCTCATTGGTCAGTTCGTTGTTTTCCTTTTTGCATTCAAGCAGCTTGTTGCCGGCATCGTCGAGCTTGGCCATCAGCTCTTTGTTGCCTGAGTTGTTGCAACCCGGGACGGCCACAACGGCAAGACCTCCCAGCGCGAGGCCAAGAAGAAGCTTTGAAGGACGGTTCCGCATGTCGAGTCTTATCCTTATGTCACTTTGCGGCGAGCTGCAAATGGGTGAATGCCCGATTGTCGGGGTGCACCATACAACACCTTGTCATCGGGGGAAACTGTTTAGCCCTTAGCGCCATTTTCGGGGTTTCGCACGTTTTGGATGGATGGTGGATTTCGTGCAAGTGCCTCGGCAATTTTTGCCCTGAGCACAGCTTCGTCAACGCCGTGCAGCGTTTGGGTTCCCGGCGAGCCGGCCAATGGCGCGCGCCCCCACGCATCGGCCTGCGCACACAGCATGACGTTGGGACCTTGGTGGCAATACCCCAGGCAAACCTCTTTGTGAACGCTGACGAGATCTTGCCAGCCCTGGGCAACCACCAGGGCCTTGGCCTTTCGGGCCACCGACAAGCCTGGCTCGCCGCACACGGGGCCCGTGCATACAAAAACCGTGAGGCGAACGTCTGGCATCTCACCCAAAGATGCCTCGCCATCGACAGAAGCGCCGCTGGGGTAAAGACGAACTCAGTCGGCAGTGGGAGCCAAGGCCGGGCCGCCGCTGCTCTCGGACAACAACCTGTCCACCGCCACCTTCAAGGATGAGAGGGTTTTTGGCTCTTGCGACACGTACAAAAGCAACGTGCGATCAAACGCATCGCCCAGCTTGACCAGCACGTTGGCCGCCGCGATCAAAGCCCCTGGCTGGCTCATGAATGAAGGGTCGGCCCGGTACATGGCCAAGTAGTCGCGAAACGTTGGCAGCACCTCACGCGCGTTCAGCGCGATGGCGGCCTCGGCGATTTCCGCCACCGTGCCGGGGTCGGTTTCAGGCAGACGAACGTGATCAACCAAGGGCCCCATGGCGTCTTTGGCCCCCAGCTTGGCCAAGGCGCGCGCCATCAGATCAAGCCGCTGAGGATCCCGGCCCTCGGCGTAATCAGGCTTGACCTTGATGGCCTCGATGAAAACCGGAAGCGCATTTTTGTCTTGGCGCTGCACCAAGCGCTCAGCGGCTTTTTCAAGCACGTAGGGCTCACCCGTGCCTTTTTGCAGCACCTCCAAAAGCGCCGCGGTGACGCCCGGCGAATCCACTTGCGAAAGCTGCTCCACCGCGAACACGCGCACGTCGTTGAAGCGTTTGTCAGGATCCAAGGCAATGGACTTCAAGGTGTCGGCCAGCGGGGGTGCGGGGTGGGCGCCGGGCCCCGAAGCCGCGAAGCCCTCGGCGTCAAACGACGCCCCCACAACCTTCAGCTCTGGCAGCCCCTGGGGAAGCCCCCGCAACAGCAGCCCGCCATGGCTGGCATCAAGCGCGCCCAGCTCGCCTTGGGCATCCGCAAACACAATTGATTTGCCGGTGTGGCTTGAAGCTATCGCATCGAGCCGCGGGTGGCTGTAGGCCCACGCCAGGCTTCCATCAGCCGCCCGCATCGAGAAGAAAAACCTGAAGTTGTGGATCACCACCTGGCCGTTGCGGAAGCTGGGCTTTTCCGCCGGCCCTTGCACCCGCCACAACAGGCGGTTGCGATCGAGCGCCGAATGGCGCAGTTGCCCCGGCTTGTACATATCCACGTGATACGCCGGACGCACAAACTCAGGCAGGCGCGCCTGCAGGTAGCCGCCCCCCTTGTATGTGGCCGTGGCGGTTTTGGCTGACGCCACAAACACGCCCTGCGAACCAAACACAAAGCCCTCGGGCAGCCCTTTGACAAACGCCGCCGATTCATCGCGCGCCAGGATGTCGGCCAAATGTCCTCCCGTGCGCGCATCAAACAAACTTACGAACTGCGAGAGCTGCGGCACGGCCACCACGCCTCCGCGCGCCGCGGGAGCGCCAACACGTTCGTCCAGCGGCACCCGGAAGCGGACGCCGCCTTGTTCGTCCAGCCCCACCAGCACGTTGGCGTTGTGGGCGCCTACGTACACGGCGTAAACGCCTTGCCCGTCGGTGCCATGCCCCAAAAGCTTGCTGCCCTTGGGGGCGGCCGAACGCCAAGCGGGGCGCCCCGTGGTGACGTCAAGTGCAACCAAGTCGTGGTTCTTCTCGCCGAAAACCACAACTTTGTGACCTACCTCAACCCGCGCCTCAACTTCGGCGGCGGTTTGCCACAGCACGCGGTTTGACGAAAGATCCACCGCCACCAACACCCCGCCCGTGGACGTCTCGCCCACCAAAAACGCCAGCGGTTTGCCAGTGGCGTTGCGTGGACCAGGGGATGGCGCCTGCGAGCGCGCCAGCGCCGCCGCAACTTTGTCGGCCTCGCCCGCGCCATCGTAGCCCCCCACCCCGCCCGAGGTGGTGGCACAAGCCGCAAACGCAAGCGCAAGCGCGATGGCAGCAACCAGCGCCCTCATAGCCGGCTCCTTTGTTCGATCAAGGCTTCCGCGGCTTCTTTGGAAGGCCGCGCTTCGTCGGCTGGCACCGTAGCTAAGTATTCCACCAACGCGGTGGTGGCGTCGGCGCCCGGCACGCGACCCAGCGTTTGCACCAAATCAATGCGCAGGCGATCGGGGGCCTCAGGGCGCTTGAGGAACTCGCCCAGCACCGCCGCCAACGTGGCGTCGGTGACGCTGCCGCGCAGTTCCGCCACCTGGGGCGCCATCTCCAGCGGTGCCAGTTGCCCCAGCGCGGTCGCGGCGCCTGCGTCGCTTCTCCGCACCAGCATCAGCAAGCGATCCACGGCCCGCGTGTCCTTGCGGTTGGCCAGCGCGGTGGCAGCCGCTTCGCGCACGCGCTCGTCTTGGTCGCCCAGGCGTTCGAGCAAGATCCCTGCGGCGCCGTCTGCCGCCGCTTGCGCCAGCGCTTCCGTGGCCGCCAGACGCACCTTCGGATCGCGGTGCCCAGCGTACAAAGCGATGATCTGCAAACCCTTGGCGTGATTCAATTTGCCAAGCGCACGCAAAAACGGAGCCGCCAAGTGTGGGTAGGTGCCTAACGACAACGCTTCGGTGAGCGCTTCCGTCGCCGATTCCTGTCCGGATTCGCCAAGCCTTTGGGCGGCAGCCTCGGCCGCTTCGGTGTTCGAGCCCACCAGAGTTTGGGTAAGCAAACGCCGCTCAGGCTCAGACAGTGGCTTCGCCGCCGCTTGGTTGCTTTCGGTCTTGGCCTCAGCTTGCGCCTTGGCGGCTTTGCCCGACGATTTGCGCCCCCGCTGCGCTTGCGCCGTAGGCGCTGCCAACATCGCCCAGATCAGCGCCACCGTTCCACAATGTCCAAGCCTTGACCGCACGCGCCCGTCTTATCGCGCGTTCACCCAATCCGTCAACCTTGCGATGAGGGCAAGGCCTAAGGTTTCGTAAGGACGGCCGGCTAGCGCTCTTTGTCGCCGAACTCAACTTTGCCGGAGTGTTCTTCGCCTTTGCCGCGCAGCCAAAAGTTTGCCGTTGCCACGGTTCGGCCCTTGCTTTCCACCACCATCATGTATTTGCGGTTGGCATCGAAGTAGGGCTTGGTCAGTTCAATGTCGGAGGCAAACACGCGGGTCCCGCGTTCCCGGGTCATTTGTGCGTCACCCGCAATGAACTTGCGCGCGCCCCCCGTGACATCGAAGAACTTCACCATTACCTCGAAATCATCCAGCGGCTTTGCAAAGAAGGCCACGTACTCGAGCTTCCAAATTGCCTCGTCGTTTCCCTTTTGCTCTTTGGGCCAAACCTTGTCGGTTTTCGCCTGTTTGAGAGCAGAAATGAAAGCTTCACCTGAAGAAAACCGCGACGGCAATCGCTTACTGGTGATCACCACCTGACCCGCAAACACATCTTCGGGCTTTTTGCCGGCCACACCCACACTGGGCACAAGCGCCAACAGAAGCAAACCAAGCATCACGCGCCTAGAACTTAGATTCATTGCCGCTCATTCCTCCGGATTTCATACGACCAGCAAACAAGGACGTTTATTCACCATAACAAGTTCCATGCTCAAACGTGGCAAGCGCACGGTTTTTTTGACCCCGCCTCAGGGGCTGTTAGTTTGGGCCTAGATGTTGGCATGGCCCTCGGATTCCGCCGGGACTTTGGCGCCCCCGGGTGGGGCGGACGGGTTTTCTCCGACCGCTGACCACATCGCCGCACTGTTGGAAAGCCAGCGGCTCGCGGCCTACACCGGGCGTGTGGCGGGATCTGCCGATGCGCTGCTGGCGCTGGTGCGCGTGGGCGGGGCCGCTTCGCGTTTGCTGCAGCAGCGGGGCATCACCCCCGGGCGGCTTGAGGGATTTATGGGCCATGTGCGCCCGGAAGCCGGCAACGCCTTACGCTTGCTTGAAGTCGCCAGCTACGAAATCGCGCGGGAGCTGGGCACCAAACAGGTTTCGTCGTTGCACCTGCTGTTGGCGATCTTGCGCGGCGGGCGTGCCGGTTTGGAGCTGCTGCGCGCCTCGGGGCAGGATGCGGCCCGTGTGCGCTCTGTGGTGATGCGCGCGCTCACCGGCCCGGGCCGCTTTGGCGATCGCCACGCGGGGCGCGACGACGCCCAGGCCGAGGCCTCAGCCCAAGCGCCGAACCAAGCCCTGCCCTCACGTGGACGCGCCGCCGGCGCCTTACCCCGTGTCCAGGAATCCGCACCCCCATGGGAGCGTATGGCCGAGCCCACCGGTCGGCGCTTCGCCGCGGCTGCCAACGACCGGGCGGGCACGTCGTTGCCGCCGGAGATGCCCCCAGAGCTGCTTGAGGTCGGGCCGCCCGCCGTGCAGCCGCAACACCGCGAGCGGGAGCTTGGCCGCCTGCTTGATTTGATTCGCGCCAACCCGTGCCGCGTGCCTTGCGTGGTGGGCGATCCGGGATCTGGCCGCTCAACGCTCATTGAAGCTTTGTCGGCGGCGCTGGCGCGTCCCCTGGTTACCCCCACAGAAGGCCCCGCGGGCGCTAGCCCCGGCGCTTGGTTGCAGACCTTGCATCGCCTGGCCGCCCCCGATCGCATCTTGGTGATCGATGGGGTTGGATCCATCGTGGCCGAAGGCAGCGACGGCCCGGCGCAGTTGCTGGCCGCCGCGCGCGCCGGCCGACGCTGGGTGTTGGTGGCCACGCCTGCCGATCTTCGGCGGTTCGAGGTGCACGCTGCCGAGTTGGCCACCAGCTTGGAGCCGGTGTCGCTGGCGCCCCTGCCCCCCGACGCGCTCAAAGACATGCTTGAAGCGGGTCTGGAGGCGCTTGCGAAAGACAAAGGCATCCGCTTCGCGCCTTCGGTGGCGCGCACCCTGATGCGCCTGTCGCCACGATACCCTTCCGAACGCAGCGAGCCGGGACGCGCGATGGCCCTCGCCGATTTGGCTGTGGCGCGCGCACAACGCTTGGGCGCGGGGCTGGTGAGCGACGAAGAGGTGGCGGCCGTGATTGGCGACGCGGCGGCCGTGCCTGCCCCCGTGCTTTTGCGCACCGACGATGATCGCTACCGGCGCCTTGACGAACTTTTGTCTGAGCGCATCGTGGGGCACGAAAAAGCCCGCACGCGCATTTCCGATCTCTTGCGGCGCAGCTACGCGGGGTTTCGTGGCCGCAGGCCGCTGGCGTCTGTGTTGCTCTTGGGCCCCACCGGCGTGGGCAAAACCGAAACCGCGCGCGCCCTGGCCGATGCCTTGTTCGACGGCGAGTCGGCGTTGGTGCGCATCGACTTGTCGGAATACAACGAACCGCACTCTGTGGCCCGCCTCATCGGCGCGCCGCCCGGCTACGTGGCGTACGAAGAGGGTGGGCAGCTGACCGAAGCCATTCGCCGCCGCCCGGCGTCTGTGGTTCTGCTGGACGAGTTTGAGAAGGCGCACCGGGAAGTGCTTCTGTTGCTGCTGCAGGTGCTTGAAGATGGGCGCCTCACCGACGGGCGCGGCCGCACCGTCGACTTTTCAGCCGCAGCGCTGGTGATGACCTCCAATTTGGGTAGCGAACTGTATCGGCAAGGCCGCAGCCCCACCGAAAGCACCGTGCTGGCCTTGGCCCGCTCGCGGCTGCCCACAGAGTTGTGGAATCGGTTTGACGAAGTGTTGTGCTACGGCACGTTAGGCGAAGCCGAATTGCGGGCCATCGTGACAAAAGTGGCTGCGGCTTCAAGCCAACGGCTAAACGCCGAGCGTGGCATTCGCTTTGGCATCGACAAAACCGTGGTGGATCGGGTTTTGGCCGAAGACCTGGATCGAAGCTTGGGGGCCCGCCCCTTGCGCCGGGCGTTCGAGCGGCTGGTAGAAGGGCCCTTGGCCAACCACATCGTTGCGGGGCAACTGAAAAGCGGAATGTATGCCCAGGTGAGTTTCGACAAACGGGGCCAGCTTCACATCGCGCTTGGAGAGTGACCCTTCCCAACCCGCTGTCCGCGTGCTAGCGCATCCACGAAAAAATTAGCATCCCGGCTTTCATAGCTTTACCCAATAGAGGGTGCGACCGATGTGAGGGGCACGGGTGGCTAACAACATGCCTTCACAGCCAATTCATAAGCGATCTGGGCGCCATGCGCGCGGGTCGCCGTGGCGTCTTCTCGCATGAACACGCGTGTGCGAATAGCCCTAGGACTGATCGGGGTTTGCGTTGTTTCAGCGTGGGGTGTACCCCGCGCCGCGCACGCGCAAGCGAGCCCTGCCCCCCCGCAGGAGGCGTCTGAACAGGCGTCTGAGAAGCCGCCTGCGCCCGATGACCTCTCGATCCTCCGCGCCGAGCTTGAGGCGTTGAAACTAACCGTGGCCGATCAGGCCATCATGTTGGACGCCAGCATGGCCTCTCAGGTCGAGAGCGAAATTGATGCGTTGTCTGACGGCTCGTTAGACCAGAAGCCTAACTCCGTATCGATCTACGGCTTCATGGACATGGGTTTGCAGAGGTACGTCACCGACAATCGCCTGGTGAAAGGCTTGGTGGGCAGCACCGAAACCACCTTTGTCAGTGGCAACAACAACATCTACTTCGATGCACGGCCGCTCAAAGGCTGGCGCGCGTTGATGGAGGTGCGGTTTGCGCTTCACCCCTATGGCAACGTGGCTGTGGGAGCTTTGGGCCCCGCCAAGCGCCAAGACACCAGCATCATCGACAGCACCAGCGCTTCAGGCCGCAGCATCATTCGCTTGGGGTCGATCATCATCGAACGCGCGGTGATGGAATGGCGCTATGACGGACGCCTCACGCTGCAGATGGGGTATTTCCTTACCCCGTGGGGCATCTGGAACATTGACCACGGAACCCCTACGTTGATCTCGCTCATCATGCCGGGCTTCTTGCTGAACGAAGCAGTTTTGAGGCAGCAAACCGGCGTCAACGCCTTCGGCACCTTCACGTCGCACGATTGGGCGGTGGGGTATCACGCCTACGTCAGCAACGGCCGCACCACATCGCAGTTCGATCTTGACGATGACAAATCTGTGGGCGGTCGGCTCACCCTCGCCCGTTACAGGGGCGGCACCAAAACCACATTAGGGACGTCCATGTTTTATGGCAGTTCTGAAGATGAGCTGCGCAGCTTGACCTTGTCGGGCGGCGGGTTTGACATCGACATTCAGCAAACCATACAGCGGCGGGAGGCCACCGGAGGGCTTGACCTTTCGTTCGATTGGAAGGGCCTCCGGGTGCGCGCCGAGGGCGTGGCCCGGCGCGTGACACATGCATCCGGCAAATACCCGCCAATCGTGATCAACCCGCTGGCCCGAGAGCCCAATCGCACGGAGCTTTATGTTTATGGCCTGGCGGCGTACCGGTTTGATTGGGTCGAGCCGTTTGTTTACGCTGAGTACATCAACGCACACAAACGCACCGACCTTATCGACTCAGGTTACGGCGTTTCGGCCGGCCTCAACTTGTACCTATCCACCGTGAGCCAAATCAAGTTGCAATACGCTCACAGCACCCTAGACAGCGTTTATGCCACCGACGTGACCATAGGTTTCTTCGCTTCCCGCTACGTGCTGAGTTTCTAAACATGCAACGCCGCCTGCTTATTCTCCCTGTGTTCCTCAGCTTGGCTTGCCAACCCGAGCAGCGCTGCGATGAAGGCTACGTGTTCGACACCGGCCAGTGCTTGCGCGCCTCGCCGGACGCCGGCGGCGCGGGCGACACGATGGCCGCCGATGTGGGCATCACCTTTGGCACGGCCTGCAAAGACGGTGTGAACCACAGCGACTGCCAAAGCGAGACCACTTCGGTGTGCTTGATCCCCCCCGGCGCCACAGAGGGGCAATGTTCTGCCATTGGCTGCGACACCAACCCCGCCGTTTGCCCCACGGGATGGAATTGCTTCGACCTTTCCATCTTCCAGCCGGGCGCCCCTTTTGGCTGTGTGCCGTTTTAGCCGGCGCAGCGTTAGCTTTGTAGCTCGGCGAGCTTTTTTGCCACAGCCTCGGCGTGCCCGGCCGACTTCACTTTCGGCCAATGATGCGCCACCTGGCCTTTCGGGTTGATCACCACGGTGGATCGGATCACGCCTTGGGTGATTTTGCCGTACATGTTCTTTTCGCCCCAGGCGCCGTACTTTTCCAGCACCGCGTGCGTGGGGTCTGAAAGCAAGCTGATCTTCAGCTTGTGTTTGGCAATGAACTTGGTGTGCGTCTCGGGTGAATCGGGGCTGCAGCCCAACACTGTGGCGCCCACCTTTTCAAAGCCCTTGATGCCCGACGTGAACTCGCACGCCTGCACGGTGCAGCCGGGCGTGTCGTCTTTGGGATAGAAGTACAGCACCACCCACTGTTCCGCAAAGTCGGCCAATTTCACCGTTTCGTTGTTTTGGTTTTTCAGCGAGAACGCGGGCGCTTTTTTGCCAACTTCAATTGCCATGGTCTGGTCTCCTTTGGTCGTTTGGGGGCGCTTTATGAGATTTGGCGTCACGATGCAACGAAGCTCCGTGGGCTGTAAAGACCTAGCTGCGGCGCGGAGGCTTGGGTGGAGGGGGCGTGGCCGTTGCGCCGTCTTCGGGCCATGCGTGTCTTGGGTACCGGCGCCCCAGCTCTTTGCGCAGCGGCGGATAATGTTGCCGCCAAAAATTCGCGAGATCGCGCGTCACCTGAACCGCTCGGTGGTTGGGGGCCAGCAGATGCAGCACCAACGGCACGCGCCCCCGGCACACCCGTGGCCCCTCGGCCATGCCAAAGAAATCTTGCAGCCGCGATTCGATCCAAGGGGGTTTGTCGGCTTCGTAGTGCACAGGCACGTCGCGGCCGCCCGGCAACCGCACCCGCAACGGCACATCCACCGGCAAGCGCGCTTGCACAGCCGGAGGCAAGCTGGCCAGCAGCGACGACATCACATCGGCTTGCCGCAATTGCGCAAAGCTAGTGCGGCCTTCACAAAGCGTGGCGAGGTGCCCGTGCGCCGCTGTGTTGTCGCTTGCCGGCGGGGGCACCTGCAACTCGGGCATGTGTTCACGCAACAACTGCAATCGCATCTGCAAGGTTTGCATCGCGGCTTCATCGCCCAAAGCGCCCACACCCGCGGCTTGCGCGGCTTGCTCCAGCACGCGCGACGCCTCGGGGCCAGGTTCGGCCGGGCGCCGGCTTTCATCCAACACCACCGCGCCCAAGCGCAAGCGGCTGATGCGATCCACGCGCTCCGTCTGCGGGTTGAAAACCAACGCCTCTTCCTCGCTGAGCTCATCGGGCGCCAGATCGATGAGCCAGTCGGCGGAAATGGCGGCGGCCAAACGCACCCGCGCGGCCATGCGGCCTCGCCCCTGCTCCTGCTCTTGCGCGTCGAGCACCACCAAAAGCTCACACACTGGATTGGATCCAATGCCGGCCGCGCCGCCACTTGAAAGCACCACCTCGCCACCGCGCCGCTTGCCCACGCGGTCCACGAAGCCGGCCAGCAGAGCGCGCGCCAAGGCTTTGTCGCGGGCCTCCAAATCTGTGGAGCCGCGTGGCCCCGTCCCCTTCCCCGCCAGCTGTCGGCTGGCGCGGCTGACGGCGTCCACCGCGCGGGGTTCAAGATCAAGCGCGCGCAAACGTCCTGGATTGAAGCGCGCGGCGGCGGCCTGCTCATAAAGATCAAGCACCTCGAACACATCCGCGCTGGGCTCGGCGTCGTTACGAGAGCCTGTGAACACCACCCGGGCGCGCTGGCGAATGTCGCGCTCGCCCAAGATCGCCACCAATGAGGCGGCCGGCTGCCCCTGCCCCAAATCGTTGGCCTCCACCATGATGCGCGCCAGCCGCGGATGCACCGGGTGTCGCAACATTTTTTGTCCAATCGGGGTGAGTTTGCCCGCAGCATCGACCGCGCCCAAACGTGCCAGCAAGGTTTCCGCGGCCGTCAACGCGGCCACAGGAGGAGACTCGAACCAGGCCCAGTTGGCAGGACGTTCTACGCCTAACGCGTGTAGCGCCAAAGCGGCTTCGCTGAGATCCAAGCGCGCCACTTCGGGCAAGTCAAACGCGCGCCGGCCCTCGAAGTCATGCCGGGTGTACAGCCGCAAAGCCCGCCCGGGTTGCGTTCGCCCCGCACGCCCCGCGCGTTGGATTGCAGACGCTTGGCTGATCGGCGCCAATTTCAGCACAGGCAGCCCTGACCACGGCGAATGCGAAGCCACGCGCGCAAGGCCGCAATCCACCACCGCCACCACCCCGTCGATGGTGACTGAGGTTTCGGCCACATTCGTTGACAAGATGATCTTGCGTTGGGCCGCCGGGCGCACGGCACGGTTTTGTTCAGCCAGCGGCAGATCGCCATGCAGGGGCACCACGAGCAACTCGTGCCGCTGTGCCAAGGGCTCCAAAGCGGCAGCGGTTCTGCGAATTTCGCCTGCTCCGGGAAGGAACACCAACACGTCTCCCAATAGCTCGCCTGTTTCCCCCCCTTGCACCAAGCGGCGCACCGCTGCGACAACTTGATCGGGCAGCGGTCGATCATCGGGCCGTTCATTGTGCTCGATGGCCACATCAAAGCGGCGCCCCTCGCTGCTTAGCACGGGGGCGCCGTGCAGAAATTCGGAAATCGGCGCCGCGTCCAGCGTGGCTGACATCACCAGCAGGTTCAGATCCGGCCTGCGCGAGGTGCGCAAGTCACGCAACAACCCAAGCGCCAAATCCGTGGCCAGATGCCGTTCGTGAAATTCATCCAACACCACGGTGCCCACGCCCGTAAGCAGCGGGTCGGACAAAATTCTTCGTGTCAGCACGCCCTCGGTGACAAAGCGAACCTGCGTCTGCGGCCCCCCAACGTCCTCGTAACGAACTTTGTACCCCACGCGCTGGCCTGCGCGTTCGCCCAGTTCTTCGGCCACCCGTTCGGCGGACAATCGTGTGGGCAAGCGGCGCGGTTGCAAAACCAAGATCTCACCCACACCCGCAAACCCGGCATCCAATAGCGCCCGTGGAACCCGCGTGGTTTTGCCGGCGCCGGGTGGCGCTTCAAGCACCACAGCTTTGTGGGCACGCAGTGTTGAGACCAACTCGGGCAGCAGCGGATCAATGGGCAGCGAAATAAGCGGCGACAAGGGCGCCGGCAGAATACTGCACGCCAGGGCTAGGGGAAGGTTTGAACCGCCCGATTGCGCTCAAAATCGAGATCGAAGGAGCCTTGCAAAGTGCCAATGATTTTGGGCGGTGGTGGTGTGGGGGTGATGTCGTCGCTCAACAGATGGTCGTCGAGGATGGTGAGGCGAAACGCCGTTGCCAAGATGCGTCCTCCGAACTCCACTTTGAAGCTAGGGTTGATTTCCGTGGAGGTGTTGTCGCCAAGGCGTACGCTGCCAAACTCGCCGAACTCGATGTATGACGCCCACTTGTCTGGTGTGGTTGGAGGGCACGGCTTATCGCGTTTTTGGCCCACACACGCGATGGCTGTGCCCACCACATTTAAGGCGCTGTTCTTGGACCTGCACGAGCCAAAGGGAGCCAAGGCCCCACGGATGTAGTCGTTGGGGCCCACGCGCATGCGGGGGGGGCCATCGGGGGTGGGCCAATGGCATACGGTGGTGTCATAATCCGGCTGCTCCTCTCCAGAGGAGGTCAAAAACATGCGTCCTCTCAAGCATCGCGCAACCTCGTAAGAATTCACGATGTTGAAGTGCAGCGCATCGTTGTTCTCGAAACTGCCGCCGAACCGTTGCACCCGAACTGAAAGCCGGTTGCGCTTTTCGCCCACGCGAATGTCCTCTACGCCTTCGGCCGCGAAGAACGAGGGTTGCAGATCGAACGTTTTCGGATCGGTCCGGGAACCGTCATAGCCAGCGCAGTTGGCGATAAACACGGGGCCTGACGCCGCCCCGGTGCCGCTGCCAACTTCCAAGCAGCTAAGCCCAGCCGCTGCGCAAACGACCAATACCACTGTTGCGGGTGCCAGGCGTTTCATGCGGCACCTGCTTCGATATGGACCACAGTTCCGCGGCCTACGTTGAACATTCTGGCGGCCGACCCGTTGCGAACGGCCAACTCGATCAACCCCGCCGACCCCACGTAAAGCACGGCGGTTCCCGGCTCTACATCGGAATAGGTTTTCTTCAACGGCACCTGCACGGCTTGTTGCGCTTCGCCCTCTCCCAGCAGCAGTTTCAACTCGGCATGCCCGCGCGGCAGAGCTGAAAGCGATAGCGACGTGATCACGTTGCCATAACGATCTACGTGCAAAACCTTGGCGGCGGTGGCGGCCGCCGCAGGCGCCAAGGCTGGCAACGGCGCAAGCCCGGGCAGCAAACGCCCCGCCTCTTCAGGCGGCGCGCTTGCCGCCAGCATACCTGCGGCAGGCGCAAACACGTCGCGCCCGTGGAAGGTGGGGCTGACCACAGGGCGGCGAAAGGCCCCCGCTTCGATCGCGAACACGGCGTCGGGATTGGGCGCCGCCAGCGTCAAAAGTCCATTGTCTGGTCCAACGAAAATGTGATTCTTGGCCACCACGATCACGTCGGCGCGGGGCCCTCCCACGCCCGGATCCACAACCGCCACGTGAATGGTGCCAGGGGGAAAGTGCCCAGCCGCCTGGGCCAAAGCAAACGCACCCGCGGCCACATCGTGTGGTGGAATGTCGTGACAAATGTCAACCAGGATCGCCCCGCGAGACCGCGACAGCACCACGCCTTTCATGGCCCCCACGTAGCCGTCGGCGCTGCCAAAATCTGTGGTGAAGGTAACGATGGACATAGGCGTTTAGCTTACCGTGGTTTCCAGCCGCTGAAAGACTCTTGAAAGTGGCTTAAAGGCAAAACGTCACGCCGTAAAGCGACGAGCGGCCTGTGCAGGTTTGTCCCGTCACGGAGCAAACGGGCGATGCGGCTTCGGCGTTGCAAACCTGGCGACATCGCGCCCCCTGGTCACTGAGGTTGATGCAAACCAGCCCGCGCGCACAACGGCTGCCGCCCGTGCACGCGTCGCCAATTTGGCCCACACCTGCGGGCAAACAAGCTGTGTAGCGCGCGTTGGTTTCAGGATGCACGCTGAGGTCGCATTTGCTGTTGGCCTCGGGGCAGCTTCGCAGGTTGTAAATGTCGCAGGCGGGCGGCAGCGGCGCGCACAACCTCATGCAGGTTTCGCCCGCGATGGGCGCGCTGCAGGCTTTGCCCGCGCTGCACAGCCCCACCTGATTGGCGGGACACAGCTTGTGACAGCGGGCGCCCTGGGCGTTGAGGTTGATGCAGGCCAACCCGGGGCCGCACTCGAAAGTTCCTTCGCACGGGGCATCTTCGGCGAGCGGCGTGGGCGGAATCATGCCGCACACCGTGCCCCCCGTTTCCGCCCGACAGGTTTGCTGCCCGCCACAACTGTTGGGGCCAAAGGGAGAACACGCGCCCGCGGGTGTGCACAAAGGTGGGGCATCGGCGTGCCCGGCGTCTACCCCCGTAGCGCCGTCCACATCCGGTCGCGCGTCCTGATCGGCGCCATCGTCCAAGCTGGCGTCGGGTCCCCCGCCCCCTTGCAGGCCATCATCGCTCACGTCTGCCAAAGCGTCCGTTGCAGGCTTTGCCCCGCCGTCTCTGCCACCCGGAAGCACACCGCTGTCACTTTCACAGGCCCCCAACAGCAGCAAAACGCCCGCAAGCAGCGCGCCCGAAACAGGTGACCGATTGTGAAATGAGTGACCAACCATGCTCGCCCTTATACCACTGGCATCGCCGCGGGGGCGTCAACGCTTGTGGCCCCGTGCCCCAAGCCCCAACCTATGGCTCGCCACCAGCCGCGACTCAGGGCACACTGCCAAGCATCGTGTCCTCAACTGGCCAGACTCCCCCTCGAAAAACACGCGCCCAGTGGACGCGACAAGTGCTGGAGCCCTCGCGCGCCCGCGGGCTTCGCAAACCCCAGTTTTCCACCCCCTCGGGACTTCCGCTGTCCGACCTTTACGACGCCTCAGACTTGGAGGCCCGTGGCTTTGAACCTGATCGCGATTTGGGCTTGCCGGGAGAGTATCCCTTCACCCGCGGCGTGCAGGCCACGCAGTACCGCGGACGGCTGTGGACGATGCGACAGTATGCGGGTTTCGGCACCGCACAGGAATCGAACCAACGTTACAAGTTTCTGTTGGCTGCCGGGCAAACCGGCCTCTCCGTGGCGTTTGACTTGCCCACCCAAATGGGCCGCGATCCCGACCATGCGCTTTCGCAAGGCGAAGTGGGACGCACGGGCGTGTCAATTGCCACGCTGGACGATATGCGCACGTTGCTCGATGGCATTCCGCTTGATCAGGTATCCACGTCGATGACGATCAACGCCACGGCGGCCATCTTGCTAGCGCTTTATGTAGCGGTGGCCGACGAACGCGGCACGCCCCGCAAGCTGCTGGCAGGCACCATCCAAAACGACATTCTCAAGGAATACATCGCGCGGGGAACGTATGTGTACCCGCCTGGGCCTTCGCTGCGTTTGATAGCGGACACGTTCGCGTTCTGTCAGGCGGAGTTGCCCCGCTGGAACTCGATCAGCGTGAGCGGTTACCACATTCGCGAAGCCGGCTCGGACGCTGTGCAGGAGTTGGCGTTCACGCTGGCCAACGGCATTACCTACGTGGAAACCGCGTTGGCGGCGGGCCTGGGCATCGACGACTTCGCCCCGCGCGTGTCGTTCTTTTTTAACGCCCACGCCAATTTGTTGGAAGAGGTGGCAAAATTCAGAGCTGCGCGCCGGATGTGGGCGCGGCTGATGACCCACCGCTGGAACGCCCAAGATCCGCGATCGTGGGCGCTGCGGTTTCACGCGCAGACAGCTGGGTCAACGTTGGTGGCACGGGAGCCGCTGAACAATGTGGTGCGCACAACCATCGAAGCGCTGGCGGCGGTTTTGGGCGGCGCCCAGTCTCTTCACACCAACGGTTACGACGAGGCACTGTCCTTGCCCACCGAAACCTCTGCGCGTCTGGCTCTGCGCACGCAGCAGATCTTGGCGCACGAGTCGGGCGTGGGCGATGTGGTTGACCCGTTGGGGGGCGCTTACGCCGTTGAAGCGCTCACGCACGATCTTGAAACCCAGGCGCTGGCGCTCATCGAACGCATCGAAGCCATGGGCGGCATGCGCGCCGCGATCGAGACCGGGTTTCCTCAACGCGAAATCGAAAACCGTGCTTTCCAGCATCAAAGAGGCCTTGAGGACGGGTCCATCCTGGTGGTGGCGCAAAACGCCTTTTGTGACGCCCCGGCGGATGCCCAAGCCCCAGGCAACCTGCACAAGGGCAACCCCGAGGCCGAGCGCGCCCAAGTTTCGCGTTTGTTAACTTATCGCCAGCAACGAGGCGGGGCGCACCAGCCGGCGCTGCAGAATTTGTCACGTGGGGCCGCCGGATCGGAGAATTTGGTAACCCTGATCTTGACGGCGGTCAAAGCAGGGTCCACCTTGGGCGAGGTGGCGGATGTGCTGAGGGCAGTTTTTGGAGAACATCGCCAAACGGTGCAAACCGTATAAGTGTCGCGAAATGTCCTATTGCGCAAAACCTACCAAGTGTTCTAAGCTAAAGAACGGTCCAGTTTTTGCGATGTCATAGCTTCGGGGCGGGATTCAAACATGACCAAGTCGGACCTCATCGAGATTCTTTGCGAACAACAGAAACTGCCCAAAGGGCGCGCAGAGTTGTTAATCAACACTCTGTTCGACAGCATGGAAGCGTCCTTGCGTAGGGGTGAACGCATCGAGATCCGAGGCTTCGGCAGCTTCGAGATTCGCGAGTACAAAGCGTACGAGGGCCGCAACCCCCGCACCGGCAGCGCGGTGCCCGTTCGCCCCAAGCGTTTGCCGTTCTTCAAAGTGGGCAAAGAACTCAAAGAGCGTGTGAACACCGCGCGCTTGCCAGCCCGCCGTTCAGACGGCAGCCGTGGCGACGTGGGTCGCATGGTGGCCGTGGCCGAAAACAAGTCGGAACACAAGTCGGAACACAAGTCGGTTGAGTCGAAGTCGCTCGAAGCCAAGCCCATGGTGGCGGCCGCGGGTCGCTCCGGCTCGTAGTTGCTGCTCTTGGGGCGCTTGGCGCTCAAAGCATCAAAGCCCTTAAATCTGGGCCTCAACCTGCCCGCCAATGCGGGCTGTGGCGCGCCCTGAGGGGGCCGGATCTCCAGAGCGCACACTAAGCTTCGTGCGCGCGATGATTTTGAAGGGCACCTGGTAGTTGGTGGCAAATTGCGAAAACGCCGCTTGGCCTGCGGCGTCCACGGGCAGCACCTCTGTGCCTTGATAGCCCGCAGCTTTGCCCGGCATGGTGGCAAGTTTGCGTGCACGTGAATCCGAAGCCGATGTTGCGTCTTGCGGCGCCACAAAAACTTCTACGGGCGGCAAGCTTCTGTTCAAGCCGTTGTTTAATGTGACTTTGATGTTCTTGAGCAAGATCTCAGACAGCGCATCACCAGCGCCTGAGCTGAGCTGAGGCACTTCTTTTTTCAGATCGATAAGTGACTCCACCTCGTAGGTGAATTGATAGGCGCACGCGCCCGATTCGCAAATCAAGGGGTACATTTGGCAGTCCACCACCAGCGGCGCTGGGGGCTCACAACACGAGGCAATGCCACCAGGGCCGCACGGCACCGCGGGCAACCCGCCCTCGGGCGGTCCGTCCCACTTGGGGTCTGAAGTGTCTACGTTGTAGCTTTTTTCGGGCAAATCGAAGGTGATGCCGCGAAAGCTGTCCAGGTCCAAAAGCCCGCAGCCGGCCAGACCGAACCCCAACAATCCCAGAACCGACACACCCGCTAACCCGCTTGCCATTTTGCCCGCCCTTGCCACAGTGTTCATGCGCATCACTTTGATATCGTACCACTTGAGCAAAGCTCAAACACGCGCCTCAGAAAATCGTCAAAACTGTGTTGGCCCGCGCTGATTTGGCTCGCCCATTGTTTCCAGGTTTCGTCGTCAAGCTTGGCTTCGATTTGTGACCATACCGCGGTGGCCAGCGCTTGTTTCAGGCGGGACAGTGCTCTCTGTTGCCTTCGCACCCGGCGCCCCGGCGGGTCAAGCGTAGACCTCACCCCGTCCAGGCAAGCCAAAAGCTCGGCAACGCCCACGCCGGTGTGGGCCTGCGTGCGCACAATCGGGACATCTTTGCGCCCGGTGCCCCGCAGCGCCAACATCGTGAGCAAATCTTGGTGAGTGCGATCCGCGCCTTCGCGGTCGGCCTTGTTCACCACGAACACGTCCGCGATTTCGAGCAGTCCTGATTTCAGCGCCTGCACCCCATCGCCCAACCCCGGAACCATCACCACCAACGTGGCGTCCGCAACTTTTGTAACCTCCATCTCGTCTTGGCCCACCCCCACGGTTTCCAGCAGCACCACGGAAAACCCCGCCACATCCAGAACATCAACCACATCCTCCGCGCTGCGGGCCAAACCGCCCAAATTGCCACGCGACGCGAGTGAGCGAATGAATACACCTGGATCGGTGGCGTGCTGTTGCATGCGCACCCTGTCGCCCAACAACGCACCGCCTGACAGCGGGCTTGAGGGATCCACGGCAACCACGCCCACCTTCTGCCCGCGCTGGCGAAACGCGGTCAGTAGGGCATCAACCAGCGTGGATTTGCCGGCGCCCGGCGCGCCGGTGATGCCAAGCACGAAGGCGCCCCCCGTGTGCGGCCCCAGCGCCGCCAGCAGCGCCTGCGCCTGCGGATCTTCATCTTCAAGCGCGCGCATCAACTGGGCCACAGCGCGTGGCTGGGCCTGCAGTATGTCGTTGCGCGCAGGCAGGGCGTGGGCGCGCGCCACGCCCAAGGGCGCTGTCACGCAACGTCCTTGAGCAACTCGCGCGCGATGACCATCTTCTGCACTTCATTGGTGCCCTCGCCGATCTCGGCCAGTTTGGCGTCGCGAAAGTATCGTTCAACCGGGAATTCCCGCGTGTAGCCGTAACCGCCGTGAATTTGAATGGCGTTGTTGCAAGCACGCATGGCCGCGCGGCCTGCGAAGTATTTGCCCACTGAGGCTTCGCGCGTGTTTTTCATGCCTTGATCTTGCATCCAAGCGGCGCGGTACACCAACAAACGGGCCGCATCCAGTTCGGTGGCCATATCCGCCAACATATGCTGAATCGCCTGAAAATCAGCAATGGCGTGGCCGAACTGCACCCGATCTTTGGCATACGTGCGGGCGGCTTCAAACGCCGCGGTGCCAATGCCCACGGCCCAAATGCCAATGCCCACGCGGCCCTTGTCTAAGATCTTCAGGGTGTCGAAAAATCCAGAATCAATTTCGCCCAAGCGTTGGCTGTCGGGGATCACCACGTTTTCCAAGATCAGCTCGGTGGTGTCGGAAGCGTTCAATCCCATTTTCTCGATCTTGCGCCCCGCGCGAAACCCTGGCGTTCCCTTTTCGATCACGAACGCGGTGAGGCCCTTTTGTTTTTTCTCGGGGCTGGTTGACGCCAGAACGGTGTACACGCCAGCCACTGACCCTTGGGTGATGAAGGTTTTGCTGCCCGAGATGGTCCACATAAGCTCGCCGTTTGCGCCTGTGACCCGTTCGGCGCGGGTACGGGCGGCGCCTGCGTCAGAGCCCGAGCCTGGCTCGGTCAATCCCCAGGCGCCCAGCATCTTGCCGCTGGCCAACGCGGGCACGTATTTTTGCTTTTGCGCTTCGTTGCCCGCCAAAAAGATATGCCCCGTGCACAACGAGTTGTGCGACGCCATCGTGAGGCCCACAGACGCATCGGCCTTGGCCACCTCCTCAAGCGCCACCACGTAATCCATGCAGCTCATGCCGGCGCCGCCGTATTCGGTAGGAATTTGCATCCCCAACAAACCCAGTTCGGCCATGTGCGGAATGAGCTCGTGAGGAAAGCGCTCTTCGGCATCCCATGTGGCGGCCTTGGGCACAATGTGGCGCTGGCAAAACTCGCGCACAGATTGCTGCAGCAGCTGTTGCTCTTCATTCAAGGTAAAATTCATAGCTTTGTCTTTAGTTTTTGGGCGCAGCAGCGCCAGCTTTGTTTGATGCCGGTGCGGCCGCGGCCGCCTTGAAGTTTTGCTCGGGGCCCGCGGGGGCAAACACCTGAACAATGTGGGTGGGCTCGTCCTTCGTGAATGTGGCCGAGGATGGCTGGCCCGAAGGCACAAACAGCGCGTGGCCCGCCGTGAAGGGGTGATCTTCGCTGCCCACTTTCAGCACGCCACCGCCCGAAACCACCCAGGAAAACGCCTCAGAGGCGCCAAAAACCTGCTTCGCTACCGCAGCGCCGGGCTGGTACGTCACCACGGCCAACGACACGGGCGTGTCACCTGTTTCTGGCCCCAGCAAAATGTGCGCTTGCCCCTTGCCGCCCGCCACGGAAATGGGCGGTTGATCACCGCGTTTTCCCACAATCAGCTTCACGCCTTCGGCAACTTTTGGCGCAGGCCCGCGCAACACCTCGAACGCCGCACGCCCTTCGGGGCGCGACGGATCGCGGTACACCAGTTCAGGGCCTGCCGGCGTGAACACCTGCAGCATCTCCACCGGAATTTGGCGGCCCATGTTTTCAATCACGTGTGGATAGCCCTTGGGGATCAAAACGGCATCACCTTCCACAAGCTTGACCGGCGCTTGGCCAGCTGGCCCCAAAAGCCGCATGGCGCCCTTCAAAACGTACAGCACCTTGGCGCTTTGGGGATGCCTGTGCATCGCCACGCGGTTCGCTGGCGACACTGTCAAATGTGTAACCGCCATCTGCCGCGCTCTTACGTTTTCAGGGTCGGCCAAAATTTTCACGGCAAAGGGCGCGCTCGCCTTGCCCTTGGCTTTCGGACCGCGAGGGGGCGCGTCGGCGGCGTTGACCACGAACTGGCTGGTTTGCGCAGAAAACGTGAGCGGCAAAATCACCGAGGCGCCCGGCTCAATGTCATCTACCCGCCAGTTTTTGGCGGCCTCGACCACACACGTGGCCAACCCCTCGGTGACCGTGGGCGACCGCGATTCAACCTTGGCCTCTTTGACCTTCCCACCTGGACCTACGGTGACTTCCAGCTGCAGTTTTCCCCCAGCGTCCAGCCGGTCCGCCAGCGCACGGCCAAAGCAGGTATGCACGTCGCCCGCATGCCGCTGCAGCGTTTTTTCAACCGCCGCCATCACCTGCTGGGCTTCGTTGGCCGGCTGGGCCGCGCCTGTTGCTGCGGAAAGCCCAACGCCCGCAAAGGCAACAAAAGATACGCGTCGGCAGGCGGCGCGGCAAAACCAGCTAGGCCTGTTGTGTGTGCTCATTCAGAGGATCCTCCTAAACCTGGACGCAACTGCGTCTCTATCCAATTCACAATCTCTTGCGTTGATGTGCCGGGCTTAAAGATGGCCGCAACACCGGTACGTGTAAGCTCTTGCGCGTCGTCGTCGGGAATGATGCCCCCACCGAACACAGGCACATCCCCTGCCCCTTGCGCCTGCAACGCTTGTTTCACCGCGGGAAACAACGTCATGTGGGCACCCGACATGATCGAAAGCCCCACAGCATCCACCGATTCTTGCACGGCCGTGTTGGCAATCATTTCCGGCGTCTGATGAAGGCCGGTGTAGATCACTTCGTAGCCGGCATCTGCCAACGCGCGCGCCACCACTTTCGCACCGCGATCGTGACCATCAAGCCCGGGTTTGCCCACCAAAATGCGAAGCCGGCGGCCTTGGGGAAAGGAATTAGACATGCGCCAGCTCCTTGAGTAGCTCACGGGCCACCACCAGCTTTTGTATCTGGCTGGTGCCTTCGTAAATCGTCATCACCCGAGCATCGCGCAAATAGCGCTCAACCGGAAACTCTCGTGTGTAGCCGTAGCCGCCGTGAATTTGTACCGCGTCGTCGCATATGCGCTGGGCGGCCTCGCTGGCCAGCAGTTTGGCCTCGGCGGCGGCGCGGGTGGCTGGCCGGCCTTGGTCCTTAAGCCATGCGGCGCGCTTGACCATGAGCCACGCGGCATCCAGATGCATGGCGGCGTCGGCCAGCATGAATTGCACGGCCTGAAAATGCGCTAGGGGGGTCCCAAACTGTTGTCGCGTTTTCGCGTAATCAAGCGCGGCAGCCAAAGCCGCGCGCGACACCCCCACAGCCATTGCACCCACGTTGATGCGGCCGCCATCCAAAGCCGCCATCGCCACCCGAAAGCCTTCACCCTCTTGGCCCAGCCGATGTGTGTGCGGCACAAACACATTCTCAAGCTGCAGCGGCACTGTGGACGAGCCCCGCTGCCCCAGCTTGCGTTCGGGTGGCCCGGCGCTGAGGCCGGGCGCGTTTTGGGGCACAGCGTAGGCGGAAAACCGGGGGCGCGGCTCATCAGGGGCGGCTTCGTGGCGCGCCAGTATCACAAACACCCCCGCCTGGTCGCCCGAGGTGATCCATTGTTTGGCGCCAGAAATCAATGTGCCTTCGGCGGTGGGCACGCATCGGGTGCGCAATCCGCCAGGGTCGCTGCCCGCCCCCGCCTCACTCAGCGCAAACGCCGCGGCGCCCAAACGCCCCGCACAGAGATCGGGCAAAAACGCGGCTTGGCAGGTGGGGCTACCCCAGCGGGACAGCACTTCAGCCACCATGTTGGTGACGGCCAGGGTTACAGCCACCGACGCATCCGCCTCAGCCACCGCGGCTACCACATGTGCCTGCGCCAAGGCGTCCATGCCCACGCCGCCGTGCCGGGAAGGGACCGTCATGCCCACGAACCCCAACTGCGCCAGACCCGCCAACTCTTCTGTGGGAAACGTGTGGTTGTGGTCGCGCGCGGCCGCGCGGGGCCGCAGCACATCGTGGGCGAACGCGCGCGCGGTTTGTTCAACCAAGGCGTGCACGTCGCTGGGCTCAAATCGCATGTGTCTATCCAAGCTTACGCGATGAACCCGGGGGGGCCCACTGGGTGCCCAGGTCTATTCCAGCGCCCAGGGTGGGCTCTCAGGAGCATCGGGAACATGGCCTCACGGGCCCGAGTGCGCGATAGTGAAACCATGAGCCCCGCGCCCGCGTCGATCGAGGTCACAAGCCCCGCCACGGGCGCTGTGCTGGGCCAGGTGCCCAATCAAAACGCCGACGAGGTGGCGCAATCCGTGGCGAGCGGACGCCAGGCGCAACCTGCCTGGGAGGCGCTGGGTGTGCAGGCCCGTGGGCGCGCTTTGCGGCAGCTGGCGCGCACCCTGGCCCACTGCGATCGGCTGGTGCAGATCATTGCGGAAGAATCGGGGCAACCCGAGCATGAAGCTGAATGCATGGAGGTGCTTTACACCTGCGAGCTGATACGGCACCTAACGGGCCGGGCGGGTCGCAAAGCGCTTTTAGAAGAACGCCGCAGTCCGTTCTTCTTTGCCAACAAACGCAGCCGCATTCTGCGCCACGCGCGGGGCGTGGTGGGGGTGATTGGTCCTTGGAACTGGCCGGTTCTCAACAATTTCGCCGACACCGTTGCACCGCTTGTGGCGGGCAATGCGGTGATCTTGAAGCCCTCGCCGCTCACGCCGCTGTCATCGCTGCACATCAAGCGCTTGTGGGATGGGCTGGGATTGCCACCCGATGTGTTTCAAGTGGTCACCGGCGAAGCGGCCACCGGAGAGGCGGTGGTGAACAGCGTCGACATGATCTTTTTTACGGGCAGCGTGGAGGCTGGGCGCAAGGTGGCGGCGGCCGCGGGCGCGCGCCTCATTCCGGCGGTGGTTGAGCTGGGTGGCAAGAGCGCAGCCATTGTTTTGGCCGGGGCCAATTTGGACACGGCGGCAAAAGCCATCGTGTGGAGCGCGTTTATGCATTCGGGGCAAGCCTGCATTCGCACTGAGCGCGTGCTGGTTGAGCGCGCGGTGGCGCAGGACTTTACCCAGCGGCTGGCCAAGCAAATAGAACAGCTGCGGGTGGGGGCGCCAGAGGCTGAGCCCGATGTAGGGGCGATCATCTTCAAACCGCAAATCCAACGCTTCGAGCAGCAGATTGCGCAAGCCGTGAGCGAAGGGGCGCGCGTGGTGGTGGGTGGTCAAGCGCAAGCGGGGCCCGGACAGTTTTTTGCCCCCACCCTGCTGGCCAACGTGACCCCGTCCATGCACGTGGCATCACAAGAAACCTTTGGTCCTGTGCTGCCCGTGATCGAGGTGCAAGACGCCGAAGAGGCTTTGCGTGTGGCCAATGCGTTGCCTTTGGGGCTCGCGGGCGCCGTGTTCGCCAAAACCACAGCGCAAGCGCGGCAGGTGGCGCGGCGGATGGAAACCGGCAACGTGTGTTTGAACGACACGGCCGTGCACTATTTTTGTGTGGAGTCGCCGTTGGGCGGCATCAAGCACAGCGGGATCGGCTTTCGCCATGGTTACGAGGCCATCCGGCAATTTTGTTGGACAGAAACCATCGTGGAAGACCGACCCTTGCTGGGGCCGGTCTCTCGCGCCTTGATGAAGCAGCTGCGGTTTCCCTATCAGCCACGCGTACGGCGCGCGCTGCGCTTTGTGATGCGCAAGCTTTACGGTTGATTGATTCGCGGCTGTCAGAGGCCAGGCTCAGGCCCGCTTGAGATCTTCCTGCAATGCGCGCAGCTCTTGATGATCAGGCGTCACCCCCAAACCGCGGTCCACCATGCCCCGGGCTTTGAGGGTTTCGCCTTCTGCGATGTGCAAGCGCGCCAAGGCCAAATACACCTCAGCCTTCGTGATCCCGGCCGCGTTTTCATCGAACGACAGCAACAAAAGGTTGCGGTAGTACTTGAACGCCTTGACCCTATCGCCTGAAGCCTCGGCCAGCCGGCCCAGCGCCACGGCAACCCGCGGCGAAGAGGCATCAAGTTGTTGCGCGGCTTCAAGGTGCGACAGGGCCTTCGCCAGATCGCCGCGATCTTGCGCCGCCAAGCCCAACGTGGTTCGCAGGCGGGCCACCGCTTTCATCTGGCGTTTCTGCGTAAGCCCCGCGATGAGGGATTCAAGCAAGGCCTCCCCTTCCGCCGCGCGGCCTGAAGCCATCAACGACTGACCGTAAGCCTCTTTCACATCGAGATCTTCAGGCGCCAGCGTCATCAGTTTTTCCAGCGCGGCGCTGCCACCAGCCGGGTTCTCAAGCGGGCCGCGGTAAAGCTCGACGATTTCCTTGAGCAGTTTCAGACGTTCAGCCGCGTCCGTGGTGCCGCGTTCGCGCAGCTCCAGAATGCCCACCAGATCGCTCGGCCGGTTGGCCTTGCGGGCCATGCCTTCAAGCGCCAACAACGCATCGGGGTGGCTGGCGTCGGATTCCACCGCACGCAAGAACGCGTTTTGCACATCGCCTTCGTCGGCGCCTTGGGCCTGCATCAGCCGCCCCATGCGCAGGTGCAGATCCGCCGCTTGCCGGCCTCGCGGCCCTGCCGATTCTGCCTTGCGAAGCACGGCCACCGCCTCGTCATAGCGTTCGGCTTTTTCGTAAAGCCCGCCCAAGGTGATGAGTGTGCCCAGGTCATCGGGGTTGCGCTTGAGCAAAGCTTCCACGGCCTCGCAAGCGCTGTCAGGCGAATCTAGTTTTTCCGCCCAAATTTCGGCCACTTTTAAGCGCAAGCGGCGCTCTTCGCCCGCGTCACCACCCGCGCTGGCCGCTTCGGCCCGGCCTTCGTAGAGCTCAACCAGATCGTGCCACCGTTCGCCCGAAGCCAAAATGCGTTCGATGCCGTCGAAGGCGCGCGTGTCAGCGGGATCCAGATCCAGCACCTGTCGCAAATATCCGAAAGCCCGGTCCTCATCTTCAAGCTTCAAGCGCGCGTTGTCGGCCAAGCGGAAAAGCAGTGCCTTTTGTTCTGCTTCGTCTGCAGCACCCAAACGTTGTAGCAACACCTCCTCCAAAGCGGAAAAGTCGCCCCGCTGTTCTTCCAACGCCGCCAGGGCGTTCAAAGCGGCGTCGTTGTTGGGATCGGTGTCAAGCGCTTCACGATAAGCTTGCGCGGCCGCATCCATATCGTTCAAAGCGGTGGCCCGAATCTCACCAATCTGCAGGTACAAACGCGACCTTTTGTGGTTGTCATCCGCTTCGCGGGCTTTGGCCTCCAAGATCGACACCCAATCTTCAGGGCGCCCCTCTTGTTCATAAAGCCGTGCCAAAGCATCCAAAGCCGCCGCGTTGCCTTCGTCGGCTTGGCGTGCGTTTTCCCACGCCGCGATGGTGGCTTTGGTGTCGCCCCGCTGCTCATGCAAACCGGCCGCTTCCCTTAGCAACGCCACGCGCGCGCCCGGATCAAGTTCAACACTGGCCCTTTGTTCCAGTGTGCGGGCCAACATCGACGTGTCGCCACGTCCGCGGTAAAGGGCCTCAAGCGCCTCAAGCGCCGCGGCGTTCTCCGCGTCTTCAGCCAGCACCTTTTTGTACAAGGCTTCCGCCGCCGTCAACGAAGCGGGGTCACGGGCTTGCTCGAACAGCCGTGCCGCGCGCACCGCCAGATCCACCATGGCGCTGCCGCTGACCTTGCCCGCCGCCGCTTCGATGGCGCGCGCTCCTTGCGACGGATTGCCCGCCGCCACCGCCACACGCGCCACATCGTCGGCCAGTTGCCCATTTTCGGGCTCGAGCGTCAGCGCTTTGCCATACGCCGCCAGCGCACGGCTGGCGTCCCGCAAATCATTTTCGCACACCTCGGCCACGCGTCGCCACCACCCCGACGCCGAAGCTTCGTCGTCGGCCAAGGCGGCTTTTTGTTCGTAAAGCCCCACCAATTCGGTGTGATCCCCGCGCGCTTCAGCCAACGGCTCCAACACGTCGATCACGTCGGCCCGCAACTCCTCAATGCGCATCAAGCCGCGCAAAGCGGTGAGCGCCTCGGTATGTCCGGGAGCTCGTTCAAGCGCATCGCGGAAGGCCTCGAAAGCCCCGCGCCGATCCGACAGCCGCTCTAGACGCACCTGCCCCAGCGACGCCAAAACGCTGGCCTGATCGGCCGGATCCAAAGACACCTCCTGGCGCCGCACCAGCACTTCGGCCAACTCCGCCCATTTGGCACGTTGGCGCAACAAATTCTCCATGCGGTCAAGTAAGGCAATTTCGTCGCCACCGCCCAGCTCAAGCGCCTTGCGCAAGGCCCCCAAAGCGCGATCGGGATCGCGTAATGAGGTTTCGTACAGATCGGCCAAGCGCAACGCCAACCGCCGCTGCAGGTCGGTGTCGTAGATCTCTTCGAGCTGGTCTTCGTAAATTTTTGCCAACCGGGCGTGATCGCCCCTGGCCGCCGCCACCCGCTCTAGGTTCTGGCGCGCGTCCTCGTCGCCTGGATCTTCTTTGAACGCCCGCACCCACAAGGCAAAGGCCTTCACCAGATCGTTGCGCACTTGCTCTTCCATGCGCGCCATCTCGGCCAGCACCGGGATGCGGGCCGACGGCACCGATTCGGCCTGCGCTTTGATCTCCAGCAGGTCGATCAATTCGCCATGGGCCTTTTGTGCGCGCAGGAATGGTTCCAGCGCCGCAATCGCCGCCGCCTGGGCGTCCTCATCTTTGGCCAGCGCCCACAAAGCGTCACGGGCGGGTTTGAAGCCGGGGCTGCGGTCCAAGATCTGTCGGTAACGCTCAAGCGCGCCATGCACATCGCCCATCTCGTCGTGAACCAGATTGGCGGCCCGCAAAGCAAACGCATCCGCCTCGGCAGGTGACGCCGCCGTTTGTTGGCGCAAATCTAGAATCTCAAGCAGCTCGAGGTTCTGCGACTCGCGGGTGTAAATGCGATCCAACATCTCCAGCGCGTCGGCGTCACCGGGGAACTCATCCAGCACAAGCCGCAACTGTGACGCCGCTTCAGCGGCATCGCTCAGCTTCTCATCTGCTAGTTTGGCTGCCGAAAAACGCAGGTTGCGTGCCGTTTGTGCGTCGTTGGCGGCATCGATTTGCCGCTGGTAGATTTCTGCCAAATCGGCTGACCGCCCCGCACCTTCGTAAAGCCGTGCCAGTGCGCCCAAGGCTTCGGGATCGCCTTCAGCAAGTTCCAGCACTTGGTTCCACGCCGCGATCGCGCGCGTTTGATCGCGCAGTTCGGTGTCAACCAGGCGAGCCATGCGGCGGCTCAACTGAAGCCGGGCTGTGCCATCGAAGGTGGCTTCCGCGTGCTTCTCCAGCACATCCACCAATTCTTTGCTGCGCCCTTCGAGCTCGAGCAAACGTTCCAGGGTCACAAACGCCGCGTCGTTTTCAGGATTGGCTTGCAGAGATTTGCGCCAGGTTGCAATCGCGGCGGCTCGATCGCCTACGTGGGTTTCCAACACCATGGCCGCTTTGCCCAACAGCTGACCCTGCAGTTCGGGATCTAGTGCGGATTCGGCGCCTTCAATGAGCATTTCAACAAACCGCGGGAAAGCGCGCGCGGCAGGAACCCCTGCCTCAAGCGCCGCGAGGGCGCCGTCGTTGGCCACATCTTCCAACCACACCTTGCTGCGGGCTTCCAGAGCCAAGTCGTTGTTGCCCAAGCGCTCTTCCAACGCGGCAATCTCTTGCAGCAGAACCACGCGCATCGACGGGTCGTCGCCATCTTCCAGGCGAATGGTGAGCACTTGCACAAGCCTGTCCCACGATTGCAGCTCGCGGTAACAAGCCTCCAGT
This sequence comes from Polyangia bacterium, assembly GCA_038257535.1. GTDB lineage: Bacteria > Myxococcota_A > Polyangia > Fen-1088 > Fen-1088 > JAGTJU01. The sequence continues at coordinate 400 of JBBSJE010000035.1, read as the reverse complement.
TGCGTGGCCACTTCCAGGCGTAGATTGTCATCGAGCAAAAGCACTTCAAGCGCAGCCCGCGCAGCCGCATTGCGCGGATCGCCGGCCAGCACTTGCCCATAAAGTTCTATGGCGGATGCAACGTTGGAGAGCTGCTTCGCTTGCAGCTCGGCCAACCGCAACTGCGCCTCGCGTTTTGAAGCCGGATCGGTCTCAATGTCCAACCGCCAAATCAAGTGGTCGGCCAAATCATTCCAACGCTCGTCGGCACGGTACAACCGCTCAAGCTCGTTGGCGGCTTCTTTGTCGTTGGGCGCCTCATCCAAAACGCTGCGGAAGGTGCGTGCGGCGCGGTCTTTGTCTTCCAGCCGAATTTCGGCAATGCGGGCGCTGCGCTTCAACAAAGCCACGCGTGTGGCGG